>NZ_JBKFGI010000040.1:0-386 GCF_056171995.1 Romboutsia sp. LXY-2
AGGTGCTTTATCAGTATTTGGTTCTTCTTTCATGAACTTCGTATTCTTCTCTAAGATGAAGTTTGGTTCTAAGAAAGACAACATAGCTGTTGCTATAGAGCCATTAACTCAAGCGGATTTAATATCTGCTAACCCAATACCAGTATATGTTACTAACTTTATAGGTGGTGCTATGTCTGGGGTTATAATATCTCTAATGGGATTAACAAACATGTCTCCTGGTACTGCTACTCCAATAGCTGGTCTTGCTGTTATGTTTGCTTACAATGATCCAATGAAAGTTGTAATAACTGCTACTGGTTGTGCTTTAGTAAGTATAGCTGCTGGATTTATAGGACATGCGATATTCAAAAACTACAAAATAACTACTGCTGATATAGTTCGTG
>NZ_JBKFGI010000041.1:0-618 GCF_056171995.1 Romboutsia sp. LXY-2
TCCAATGAAAGTTGTAATAACTGCTACTGGTTGTGCTTTAGTAAGTATAGCTGCTGGATTTATAGGACATGCGATATTCAAAAACTACAAAATAACTACTGCTGATATAGTTCGTGGAACTAACTCTGACGACACTCAAGCAGCTTAATAAATAATTTTATATTTATAAAAAAGGAGTTTTTATAACTCCTTTTTTATTTGCTTAATCATTATTCAAACAAGTACTAGTTTTTTATTAGGTGTTTTAAATACCTAATTATCTTTATGAAATGAAATAGATCTCAATTAAGTTAAACATAAATGAATTTAATCTGTAATATTTTCCATTAAAATATTTTGACTTTTTTCGACAAAACTATTTACATCGTTAATATTTTGTTTTATAATTATAAGTAATCTAACGATTGTGTGTGAAAAAATACATTCACAAGGAAAACACTATCAATAATTTATTTATTAGAAATTAAACATCATTTAGGAGGACAAGAAATGTTAGACATCTTAACAGGTACTGCTCTTTTATTAGTAGTATTGGCATTATTCACATTATTTAGTTACAAAGCGCCACAAGGTATGAAGGCGATGGGAGGACTTGCAAGTGCTGCATGTGCAAGTTTC
>NZ_JBKFGI010000042.1:0-418 GCF_056171995.1 Romboutsia sp. LXY-2
AGCGTCTGTCGAAGGTGAAATCAATAACTGGGGTGAAGTCGTAACAAGGTAGCCGTATCGGAAGGTGCGGCTGGATCACCTCCTTTCTAAGGAGAATTACCTACTGTTTAATTTTGAAAGTTTTTTTTATTTAAAGAACTTTTTTGTGTTAAAAAATAATATGGGGGTGTAGCTCAGCTGGGAGAGCACTTGCCTTGCACGCAAGGGGTCAGGAGTTCGATCCTCCTCATCTCCACCAATTGTTATTGTATAAAGTTAGTTGATAAAACGCGAAGCGTAAAATTTCTAATTTGAGCAACGCAGCACGACCGTATGGGAGTGACCGTTGGCGACATGCGATAACATTTTAGTACTTTGAGCAACGGGATATGAGCGTATGCGAATAGACGTTGGCGATGTACGTTAGTACTTTGAAAAC
>NZ_JBKFGI010000043.1:0-388 GCF_056171995.1 Romboutsia sp. LXY-2
TTTCTAATTTGAGCAACGCAGCACGACCGTATGGGAGTGACCGTTGGCGACATGCGATAACATTTTAGTACTTTGAGCAACGGGATATGAGCGTATGCGAATAGACGTTGGCGATGTACGTTAGTACTTTGAAAACTGCATAACATTTAGTGATATGACATCATTTTATATATGAAGAGAAAACTTCTAAAAATCAATAGACAGATAAGTCTTTAAAATCAACTTTAAGCAAAGGGACATGAGCGAATGCGAATGGACTTTGGCGATAACTTTTAATAACTTGGTCAAGTTATTAAGGGTGCAGGGCGGATGCCTTGGCACTAGGAGCCGATGAAGGACGCGATAAGCTGCGATAAGCTTCGGGGAGTTGCACGTAAACTTTGATCCG
>NZ_JBKFGI010000044.1:0-253 GCF_056171995.1 Romboutsia sp. LXY-2
GAAGGTGTAAGTGCAGTAATGTATTTAGCTTATCGATACTAATAGGTCGAGGACTTGACCAACTAAAATGATGAAAATTAGTTAAATGATATGCAGTTTTTAGAGTATTAACTCTACTTTAATTATAAGATATAAAAAAATGTCGAAAATTAAAGTTAAAAAGTGTTGACATTATATTTTAAAAATGTTAATATAATACTTGTCCAAGAAATGGATAACAACAAAATAAACACTAATCTGGTTATTATAGCAA
>NZ_JBKFGI010000045.1:0-537 GCF_056171995.1 Romboutsia sp. LXY-2
AATTAGTTAAATGATATGCAGTTTTTAGAGTATTAACTCTACTTTAATTATAAGATATAAAAAAATGTCGAAAATTAAAGTTAAAAAGTGTTGACATTATATTTTAAAAATGTTAATATAATACTTGTCCAAGAAATGGATAACAACAAAATAAACACTAATCTGGTTATTATAGCAAAGAGGATACACCTGTTCCCGTTCCGAACACAGAAGTTAAGCTCTTTAGCGCCGATGGTACTTGGGGGGCAACCTCCTGGGAGAGTAGGACGTAGCCAGGTGATGTGCCGAAGTGGCGGAACTGGCAGACGCACAGGACTTAAAATCCTGCGGGACTTACCTCCCGTACCGGTTCGATTCCGGTCTTCGGCACCATAATTTATTAGGACCATTAGCTCAGTTGGTTAGAGCGCCCGGCTCATAACCGGTAGGTCCGGGGTTCGAGTCCCTGATGGTCCACCATAATAAATTCCCAATTAAGAACTTTGAAAATTAAACAGTAGGTTAATTTATAGAATTTGAAACAACCAAACAAAGCCA
>NZ_JBKFGI010000046.1:0-349 GCF_056171995.1 Romboutsia sp. LXY-2
TGGGTCTTGGTACTACATGTACAGGATAGGTGGGAGACTATGAAGCATGGACGCCAGTCTGTGTGGAGTCATCCTTGGGATACCACCCTTGTAGTACTGGGACTCTAACCATAGGCCATGAATCTGGTCTTGGGACACTGTCAGGTGGGCAGTTTGACTGGGGCGGTCGCCTCCTAAAAAGTAACGGAGGCGCTCAAAGGTTCTCTCAGTACGGTCGGAAATCGTACGTAGAGTGTAAAGGCAGAAGAGAGCTTGATTGCAAGACATACAGGTCGAGCAAGGACGAAAGTCGGACTTAGTGATCCGGTGGTACCGCATGGAAGGGCCATCGCTCAACGGATAAAAGCTA
>NZ_JBKFGI010000047.1:0-389 GCF_056171995.1 Romboutsia sp. LXY-2
AGAAGAGAGCTTGATTGCAAGACATACAGGTCGAGCAAGGACGAAAGTCGGACTTAGTGATCCGGTGGTACCGCATGGAAGGGCCATCGCTCAACGGATAAAAGCTACCCTGGGGATAACAGGCTTATCTCCCCCAAGAGTCCACATCGACGGGGAGGTTTGGCACCTCGATGTCGGCTCATCACATCCTGGGGCTGTAGTAGGTCCCAAGGGTTGGGCTGTTCGCCCATTAAAGTGGTACGCGAGCTGGGTTCAGAACGTCGTGAGACAGTTCGGTCCCTATCCGTCGCAGGCGTAGGAAATTTGAGAAGACCTGTCCTTAGTACGAGAGGACCGGGATGGACGCACCTCTGGTGTACCAGTTGTTCTGCCAAGGGCATAGCTGGGTA
>NZ_JBKFGI010000048.1:0-693 GCF_056171995.1 Romboutsia sp. LXY-2
CCTGATGGTCCACCATATTAATTTCATAGAACAATTATTTCGAGGTGTAGCGCAGTTTGGTAGCGCACGTGGTTTGGGACCATGGGGCCGGGGGTTCGAGTCCCTCCACCTCGACCATTTAAAACATGGTGGGTATAGCTCAGTTGGTTAGAGCGCCAGATTGTGGCTCTGGAGGTCGTGAGTTCGACTCTCATTATCCACCCCATAAACTTGATCCATTAGCTCAGTCGGTAGAGCACCTGACTTTTAATCAGGGTGTCCCGCGTTCGAGTCGCGGATGGATCACCATTAATTCTTTTGTGGCGACATAGCCAAGTGGTAAGGCAGTGGACTGCAACTCCTTGATCCCCAGTTCGAATCTGGGTGTCGCCTCCATAAAAGAATGCCGAAGTGGCGGAACTGGCAGACGCACAGGACTTAAAATCCTGCGGGACTTACCTCTCGTACCGGTTCGATTCCGGTCTTCGGCACCATTTTAACATTTAATATCGCGGGGTGGAGCAGTTGGCAGCTCGTTGGGCTCATAACCCAAAGGTCGCAGGTTCGAGTCCTGCCTCCGCAACCAATTAAATTTTTAAATATGGCCCATTGGTCAAGCGGTCAAGACACCGCCCTTTCACGGCGGTAACAGGGGTTCGATTCCCCTATGGGTCACCAATTAAATATGCGGGTGTAGCTCAATGGTAGAGTTCC
>NZ_JBKFGI010000049.1:0-634 GCF_056171995.1 Romboutsia sp. LXY-2
CAAATACTGATAAAGCACCTATAGCCATTGGAGCACCAGTTAATCCTATCATAGCAGTTAAAGCCATAGAACTAAGTGGAGCAGTAGCAACAACAGTTATTAAACCTCCAAGTATTATCCCCATAAGAATTGGAGAAGCAGTTGAAGCTGATATTAAAACTGAACCTATAGTTTCTAAAGTACCGTTAACTATTGGACTAGTGAATTCACCTATACCAAATGCTAATGGAGTAGCAACTACTATTATAACTATTAAATCAAGACCAGCAGGTATTTTCTTTTCTAAGTACTTAACAACAAATGATACTAAGTATCCTGCTATGAAACCAGGTAATATTTTAAAGTTTAAACAAGTTAAACCTATCATTACTGCATAAACTGGTGAAACACCTAATGCTAAAGGAACTAAAGTCGCAGCAGCAACCCCACCTAATGAACCGTTAGCTGAACCAACTTTTAATAAGAAGTCGCTTCCTAAAACTTCACCAAAGAATGAGAAGTGGAAAGCTTCAACTAAGAAACTTGCACATGCAGCACTTGCAAGTCCTCCCATCGCCTTCATACCTTGTGGCGCTTTGTAACTAAATAATGTGAATAATGCCAATACTACTAATAAAAGAGCAGTACCTGTTAA
>NZ_JBKFGI010000005.1:0-14039 GCF_056171995.1 Romboutsia sp. LXY-2
CAAGGCGTTACCCTATCATTCTACCTTTCGTAATATCAGTTCTAGTAATTAAAATTAATTACTAGGGTAGTTTTGTAGTAAACCCACGCTTACTTTTGTCTACCAACAAGTCACACCGAAGTGATCTTCTATAGATTTTTTGCTACGACCTGTTACTATTAGTATTTCTTCGATTCCTGAGTTTATTGCTTCTTCTATTATATATTGTAAAGTTGGTTTATCAACTATTGGTAACATTTCTTTTGGTTGTGATTTTGTTGCAGGTAAAAATCTTGTACCAAGACCTGCTGCTGGTATTATAGCTTTTCTTACTCTTTGTCTCATTATTGCTCTCCTATATTTCCAATTGGTTTATTTAATTATTTTATACATATCCATACATAGTTTATATTTCAGAAATCAAATATATATATTGATTTCATAATCACCCATATAAATTATTTCTTCAACTTCTTCTTAATCGTATCCGTTATTGCACTAACTTCTTCTACTTTTAATATTATAACTAGCGTTCCATATATTATTGCCCCTACTAGTATAGATGCAAATAGTGATATAGCTTCTGTTGTCAATCCCACCCCTAGCAAACCACTTAATAAATTGTATGATACATAGGTTACAGCACCCATAGCAATAGCTGATACCATTGACTTTAAGGTAGTCTTTATTATTTTATCTTGTCCAAAATATCCAATCCTTTTTTTAAGACTTCCAAATAACAAGAATATACATACTATGGCTGATATACTAGTTGCTAGCGCTAGTCCTGCTAGTTGAAAATGATTGACTAATATGATATTAAGTACTATATTCATAGCCATAGCTATCGTACCATTTATCATTGGTGTTTTTGTGTCTTGAAGTGCATAGAATACTTTACCCAATATATCTCTAAGTCCAAATGCCACCATACCTATAGAGTACATTATTAGTGCTATAGCTGTCATACTAGTTGCCCTAGCATCAAACTCCCCTCTTTGGAATAGTAGTTTGACTATTGGAGTAGCAAGTACCATAGCTCCAACTGATATGGGTATTACTAATATAACTACACTATTTACGGCTTGTGTAACTGAATTGATAAACTTTTCGTTATTATCTTCACTTGATAGCTTTGATAACATAGGATATACAACCGCTGCAACGGATGTTATAAATAATGCCATTACAAATCCATTTAGCTTATTTGCGTAGTTAAGTGCAGATATACTTCCTTCTACTAATGTAGATGCCAGCGTTCTATCTACCATTGTGTTTATTTGATTAACAGCTACTCCTATAAGAACCGGTCCTATAAGCCAAGCGGTTTTTTTTATATATTTATCTTTTATATTGATATATGGCTGGTACTTGTATCCACTTTTTATTGCAAATGGAAGTTGGAATAAAAACTCCATAGATATTCCAAGTAATGTTCCCCATATCATTAGATATGGATTATATTTTACGCTTAGTATTATAGAAATTATTATTATTATATTTTTGGGTACACTTATAAGTCCCGGTACCGTGAAATTATTCTTAATCTGAAGGTATGCTGTCATTACATAACTGAGTCCTGTAAATACGATTCCTAGGATTGTTATTCTAGTAAATTCAATAGCTATCTTCAGAGTTTCTCCTTCAAATCCCATGGCAAATATTTTTACTAAAGGCTCTGTAAATACAAATCCTAGTATTGCTAATATTATACATATAGCTATTACTATATTAAATACATTATTTGTGAATTTTAGTGCTTTATTTTCTCCTAAATCACTGTTTACTTCAAAGTACATAGGTATAAGAACTGTTCCAAGTGTTGTTCCTATTATTGTGAATATAACTAGTGGTATATTCATAGCTGTGATATATGCATCACTATACATAGATGCTCCGTATGCTGAAGCTAGTACTAGTTCTCGGCCAAAACCTAATACTTTAGCGATTATCGTAGCTATCATAAGTCCTACAGTTGCTTTAGCTACTTTGCTCATACACTGCCTCCATTATTTATATTGTTCTATTTCCGATTAAATAAATCTGTTGTATAAACTTTTTCTTATACATCTACTAATTTTTTTGATTATACTTTTAGACATTTTTAAATTCATGAAAATCTCTAACAACTTTAAGATAAAGTAATGTATAGTGTTTTAAAGCTAGTATCTATATAACAATTTAAACTCCTTTATCTTATATTCTATTCATTATTAATCTTACTGTCCATTTACTTGATTCTTTTACTTAAATATCGATGGATCATTGTTAAAAATTTCATATTTATGCTCTACTATATATCATTTTTATTTTGGTTAATAACTTGACTACTACAAAATACTGTAGAATTTGAAGGTATATCTTTTACAACTACTGCATTAGCACCTATTTTCACATTGTCGCCTGTTCTAATATTCCCTAAAATTTTAGCTCCTGCTCCTATATATACATTATCCCCTATAATCGGTGCTCCTTTTTCTTTCATCTCATTTGTTCCAATCGTTACCTGTTGGTAAATAGTTACATTTTTACCTATTATCGAATCTTTATTTATTATAATTCCATTAAAATGTGGTATTCTCATTCCTCCTCCTATATTAATCCCCAATGGTATTTCACAACTATTCACTATGCATATTAATTTATTCATAATTTTATATATTATTTTATTATCGCTACCTCTTCTAGTTGTGTTAAGAAATATTTTTGTCATGTAAGGTATTTTTGAATATTTCTTATAATCTTTATTTAGTTTGCTTTTATAGCTTTTCATATTTTTATCAAATCCTCATATACTTCTATTTATTATGTTATATTTTTAAAAATCAATAAATTTTTTAGCAATCAATATCTGTGATTATGACATGCGTTCTGAAATTATAACTATACAGTTTTATTTATATGCTTACCTTTTTTACTTATATGTATTTTTATTGCATAAAAATACATATTATGATGCTATTACTAATTTGATCCCCAATCCTACTACTCTATTGATTATAGTATCTATAATAGCCATGCTGCTACTTTAGATACTTTATTCATATACTATCGCCATTATTTATATAGCTTTAGTCTCTATTAAATAAATCCCTTGTATAAACTTTCTCTTCTACATCAAATAGTTCTTTTGATAATCTATTAGATACTATAACATCACATACCTCTTTAAATTCATCAAAGTCTTTAATAACCTTAGAATTAAAGAAAGTATCTTCTTTTAAAACTGGCTCATATATAACAACATCTATTCCTTTAGCTTTTATTCTCTTCATAATACCTTGAACAGAAGATGATCTAAAGTTATCTGAATCAGTTTTCATTGTTAATCTATATATACCTACAGTTTTTGGTTTTCTTTTTATTATCATATCTGCAACATGATCTTTTCTAGTTCTATTAGCATCTACTATAGCCCCTATTATATTATTAGGTACATCATTATAGTTTGCTCTTAACTGTTTAGTATCTTTTGGTAAGCAATATCCTCCATATCCAAATGAAGGGTTGTTATAATGACTCCCTATTCTAGGGTCTAGTCCAACACCGTCTATTATTTGCTTTGTGTCTAATCCTCTAAGTTCTGCATAAGTGTCTAGTTCATTAAAATATGCAACTCTAAGCGCTAGATAAGTGTTCGAAAATAACTTAACAGCTTCTGCTTCAGTACTATTAGTCAGTAATACTGGAATATCTTTTTTTATTGCTCCTTCTAATAGAAGCTGAGCAAATTTTTCTGCTCTTTCCGATTGTTCTCCTACTATTATTCTCGAAGGATATAGATTGTCGTACAGAGCCTTTCCTTCCCTTAAGAATTCTGGTGAGAATATTATGTTCTCAGTGTCAAACATTGCTCTTACTTTTTCTGTGTATCCTACTGGTACTGTTGATTTTATTACCATTGTAGCATCTGGATTTATAGATAATACATTAGCTATAACTGCTTCAACGGTTCTTGTATTAAAGTAATTCTTTTCTACATCATAGTCGGTTGGTGTAGATATAACAACATAATCCGCCCCTTGATATGCTTTAAATACATCAGTAGTTGCTATTAAATTTAATTCTTTATTACTTAGGTAATCTTCGATTTCTTTATCTACTATCGGAGATTTTTTCTTATTTATCATATCTACTTTTTCCTGGATTATGTCTACTGCTACTACTTCATTGTGCTGGGCTAGTAGTATAGCATTAGACAAACCCACATAACCAGTTCCTGCTATTACTATTTTCATTATTTTCACTCCTCTTATGTTACTATCGATTTACCAATATATCTAATTAAGTATGTTTTATCTCTTAATGTATGTTATTTAACTAACTTATTTATAATATAATAAATATTGTAAGCTAATGCTATTATTAGAGCTCTAGTTATAAATTCTTATATATATCACTATTTTAAAACAAGATTAAACACTGATACTTTGCCTCTATCGTATATATTAATTGATAATTTTATTAATTAATAAAAGTTCCAGTTAGTATGATTCTATTAAATCTAAATATTTATTTTTCAGATTATCAATAGAGTACTCTTTGATGATAAGATTATAATTTTCTTCTACTATCTCTTCTACTATATTGCTTTTATCTAAACATAATCTATCTATGTTATTTATTTTATCTCCTAAATCTTTCGTTGAATTAGGATTGAACATAACAATATCTTTATATTGAGCATTTACTAAACACTTATTTTCTGGTATATCAGATAGTAATATAAATTTTTTTCTAGAATAGCTTTCTAGAATAACATTTGATGTACCTTCATATAACGAAGGTAAAATAATTATATCGCACTTTTTGTAAATATCTTCCATATTATTAACATAGTTTAAAAATTCAACTTGTTTTTCTAAATTCTGTTCCTTTATATATTTATTTATCTCTTCATAATACTCATTATCTACAACTTTGCCTGCAATAATAATGCTAATATTCCGAGAAATGTATTGAAGTGACTCTATAACAATTTTTACATTTTTTCTCCTTGTAATATTTGCTATTATTCCGATAGTATTTATATTTTTTATATTTTCAAATTCTAAATTATGCTTAATTTCTACTCCATTATTTATACACTCAATATTAGAATTAACATTTTTCAACAGTTCACCTGTAGCTTGAGAGTTGCATGTTATCATATCTAAATTTGATAACATTTTTTTTATAAGTCCTTTTCCAAAAGCTTCATCTGCTTCTCTTGCTGAAAATATAATTTTTTTAGCTTTATATCTTAGCATTCTCATAATAGGTACCAAGAGCTTATTATGACCTATAGCTAAATCATATTCTGGTAATTCATTTTTTATAAAAGAATTTATTTTTATATAGCTTTTTAGTCTTAAAAAAATCTTTGAAACTTTATTTTTATCTGTAAATAAGTCATTTTCTATATAAAATTTATTTTTTAAATTCGGTATATCTAAGTCCTCATTATTAAATAATAAAATATCAACATCATGCTGTTTAGATATTGCATCATAAATATATTTAAATTGCTTTTCAGCTCCACCTCTTGTCCAATAAGGAAGAACAAACAATACTTTTTTTCGCATTTATAAATTCCCTTTCCAATAACTAGTTGCTTTTTAACCAACTAACAAATTTATTTATACCTTCTTCAAAGTTAGTAGTTGGATTATAATTTAATATTTTTTTTGATTTACCTATATCTGCATTAGTTCTCGTAACATCGCCTGGTTGCATAGCTAGTACATTTTTTATAGCTTTTTTCCCAACTACATTTTCTATAGTTTCTACCATTTGATTTAATGATATTGTTTGGGATTCTCCTAAATTAAATATATCGTATCTTTTTTCATCTACATCTACCCATTGTATACTCTTTACTACACCATCTATAATATCATCTATATACGTATAATCTCTTTGTGTAGATCCATCTCCAAAAAACGGTATCTCTTTATCTTCCATGATAAGCTTGCTAAACTTATGAATTGCTAAGTCTGGCCTTTGTCTAGGACCATAAACTGTGAAAAATCTAAGACAAGCTACATTTATATCATATAAATGATGATAAGTATAACATAATAATTCTCCTGACTTCTTCGTTGATGCATATGGAGATATAGGATTATCTACTGCATCATCTTCGCTAAATGGTACTTTTTCATTTTCTCCATATACAGAAGAACTTGATGCAAATATTAATTTCTTTACATCATGCTTCTTACATTGTTCTAATAAGTTTAAAGTTCCATTTATATTTACATCATAATATAATTCAGGATCCTTTATAGACGGTCTAACGCCTGCCATTGCTGCAAGATGGACAATTATATCTATATTGTTTGAACTAAATATACTATCCATAGTTGATTTATCCCTTATATCTCCTCTGTATAATAGCATTTTATCTTCCGGTATACTATTTTGTTTCATATTTCTGATTATTTCTTCAATATTATTCTCTTTTATTGTTGGATCATAAAAGTTATTAAAATTATCTACTATTATTACTTTATTTCCACTTAATAATAGTTTATCTGCTAAGGTAGATCCTATAAAACCTGCTCCACCTGTTATTAATATAGTTTTCATTTTTGTTTTCATTTGATCTTACCTTCTTTCTTATGCTTTAAACTTCAGTTATATATTCAAATTCTTTGTTTGTATATTGGCTATAAAAGAATTTATTATCTTTTTTTAACTGATAATATAAATCCGAATCTCTATATTTTATAATTTTTTGTGGATTCCCTCCAACTATAGCTAATGAAGGTACATCTTTTACTATCACCGCACCCATAGCTATAACAGCGCCTTCTCCTATAGTTACTCCCGGTGATATAGTCACATTAGAACATATCCATACATTATCTTCTATTATCACAGGTTTAACTACATATCTATTATCAAAAGGAATACTTTTCAGATCCTCCCCTTTATAATAATGATTGCCTGATATTATTGTTAATCTAGGTCCTATCATACACCCACAGCCTATTTTTACCATGCCTATTGCGTCTATATAGGCCTCTCTACTAATAAAAGTTCCTCGCCCTATAGATATATTTTGCGTATTGTAAAATCCACTATTTTCAGATAGTCTTACATCTTTATCTATATTTAAAAACCTTAATTTTCTTAATCTTTTGGTATCTATAATATAATTTTTATTATAATTAATTATAGGCATTTTATTGCGTATTCTTCTTAATTTATCTATCAATTTAATACTCCTTAAAATGTTAATTTAACTTCTGCTTATATACCTTAGTATTATATATTTGTGCTGCAATTATAAACCAGTATAGATAATTCAAGTTATCTTGAACTATATTAGATACTAAAAATACAAAATATATAGTAGTTGTTATCACCGTATTTTTATTAATTTCTCTAATATAACCTGTGTTAACTATTATCCATATTATTATAGTTAAATGCATTATAAATCCTAAAATACCTCCTTCTAGTATAAAGCTCAGTAATCCACTTTCAGTAACCTCTGGCATATCATAAACTATGCCAGTTATGCTAGACACTACTTTTTTATCTTTTACTAACGTTTGATAGTTACCATATCCAATACCTAGAATAGGTTTATTTTTTATATTTTCTAGTGCATTGTTCCAAATTTCTTTTCTTATAATAAATGTATCCAAATTTCTTAAATCATCTTTAGTCAAATTTGTTGTATCCTTTAATATAAAATAATCTATTGGTGTAGACAACTGACTAGGAACTACATTTGGAAACAAAGTAATTAGCATCACTATTATAGTTGATACTATAGCTACATATCTCAATATTTTAGTAGGTTTTACAATTTTTAGTGTTAGTAATGCTAATATCAGACCACAAGGTATAGTATATAAAAAAGATTTTATCTGTATAAAAAATAAGGTTGCTATACTACTTAATATTAACATCAATATATCTTTTCTTTTTTTTCTTTCATATATATTTACAATTAATATAGGTATAGAAAAACTATAAAATATATTATATCCTTGTTTATCTAATAAGGTGAAGTGTCTTAAGTTTCTTAAGTTTATTCCGCTAAAGGCCAAGTTTATCCCTTGTACAATTATGTCTATCGATAAAATTAAAGATATAATTACTATTATTTTATACAGTAAGTCTATAGTTTTATCATTTAAGTAATTAATTAAAACTATTATTGTTACACTATATATGGTTAATTTTATTGTATATGGATTAATTCCTATAAATAAGCTCTGAACACAAAAAAATACTATATTTAAGTATATTATGCTATATATTGTTTGATATTTTTTTATCCTTTTATTTTTGAGTATATTAACTAAAGATAATGCTATTAGTATTAAAGTAATTAGCGATGTAGCTTTAGATAATATAGGTATCGTTCTTGCAAAATAATCGTTTAATAACGATGATAGTACACTTAATATTATGATATAGTTCATTATTCTTACCTCATATAAATTTTTATGTTAATATTGTAATGTACATAATGAAATTACTCTAAAATTTTATTATATATATCATTTATACTACTGCATGCATTTTTCCATGAAAAATATTCACTTCTTCTTATTCCATTTAATATTAAATGATTACTTAGACTTTTATTTTCTATAACGTTTATAATCTTTTGTGATATATCTTGTACACTATATGCGTCGCAGAATAAAGCCGCATCTCCTACTACTTCTGGTAATGCTCCTTCTTTAGAAGTAAGCACAGGAACTTTTCTAGCCATCGCCTCAATTGGCGGAAAACCAAATCCTTCATATAGTGATGGAAATACAAATAATTTAGTATTTCTGTATAATACTTCTAACTCTTCATCTGTGACATAGTCAGTGAATACAACTTCAGTTTCTATATTTAGCCTCTTTACTTTATTAAATATATCTTCATAAAGCCAACCTTTTTTACCACATATGACTAGTTGGTAGTCATGTCCTTGTTTCTTTATTTCATTAAACGCTTCCACTATTCTTTCAACATTTTTATGAGGTGATAATGTTCCTACGAATAGTAAATAATCTTTAGTTATTCCAAATTTACTCACAACTCTATTTGTAATTTCATAATTTAATTCTATTTCTTTATACTCAAATCCATTATAAATAACTTCGATTCTCGAATCATCAATATTTGGATAGTAATGTACTAGTTCTTTTGCTGTAAACTCAGATATACATATAAGTTTATCTGCATTTTTTATAGTATTCTCAAGCAATATTTTCTTTGTCATTACTTGAGCTTTTGTGTATTTATCTTCCATGGTATGCATGGCCATATCATGAATTGTAGCTATTTTTTTACCTTTATATAACGCCGGTGTAGCATAATCTAAAAAATGTACTAATTCATAGTCTTTGTACAATTTTAATAATTTTAACTGTTCATTTATTATTCTATCTGAGCTACTATTTTGTTTTATATTTATTGGTATAAGCTGTTCTTTATTGACAAATTCATTGATCATATTATCTCTACATAGTACATCTATATTGCCATTATCAGCAATTAATTGCTCAGATAATTTATGAGAGTATTTAGATATTCCTGCACCATTAGTAGAGAATTGCAATGCATTCACTAGAATTTTAGACATCGATACACCTCCTATTATTTAAGTATCAATTTTTTATATAAAGCATCGTGCTTATCTATTACTGTTTTTATGTCGAATCTTTCTTTTAGTAGTTTATTAGAATTTGTTACATATTTATTTCTCAATGCTTCATTTTTTCTAATTTCTAGTATAGATGTTATAAATAATTTAGAATCATCTATATTAACTAACACACCATTATATCCATCTTCTATTAACTCTGGTATTCCACCTACATTAGACGCTACTATTGGCTTAGACGCAGCCATGTATTCTGTAATTACAAGCCCAAATCCTTCCCATCTAGATGTCAATATAGCTGTATCAAAAATAGATATATATCTATTCACATCATTAACCCATCCAGTGATTTTGACTCTATTTTCTATATTAAATTGCTTTATTAATGCTTCTACTTCACCTCTTAGTTCACCCTCGCCCACTAATACAAAATAAGCATTATCTATTTTTTGACATACTTCCTCAGCTATATGAACGAACTTAATAGGATCTTTCTGCTCAGATATTCTAGCTACCATACCAATTACAAAACTATCTTTTGGAATATTTATTTCTTTTAGAATCATATCTTTTGAATATTTTTTATCATTATACTTATTTATATCTATTCCATTGTGTATAGTAACCATTTTTTCTTCTTTTGCTATTTTGTATTCTTTAGCTAATTTATGCTCATAATCCGATATATTAACTATATAATCACAGAATATTGATGTATATTTTTCTATTAACGCATAAACTTTTTTCTTTTTATCACTCACATTCATTGAAAAAGCCCAACCATGTGCATTGTATATGCAGGGTACCTTGTTTAAATAAGAAGCTAGTTTGCCTAATACTCCCGCTTTCGAACTATGAAGATGAACTAGATCTGGCCCTATCTCTTTTATAGCACTCTTTAGCTTAAAAAAAGATTTTATATCTTCTTTAGGGCTTATCTCTCTGCTCATTTCTATAGGATAAACCTTAATACCCATATCTTCAATTTCTTGTTTCATAGGGCCATAACTAGGGCAAATCAAACAAACTTCATATTTATCTTTATCTATATGAGAGAAAAATAGTTTTATATACTCCAAAGTCCCACCTATTGTTGCTTGGGTAACATGTAAAATTTTTATTTTTTCCATATTTATCATCCTTACTAAAGATACATTTTACTATCTTTTTCTTTTAGTTTATCTACTATTCTCTTAACATCTTGTGCTTTATCTTTTCTGCACACCATAACTGCATCTTCAGTAGATACAACTATTAAATCATTAACACCTACAGTAGCTATCAATTTATCTTCTGAATAAACTATACAATCTTTAGTATCTATCGCAATTGTTTCTCCCCTTTTTATATTACCTTCTTGATCTGTAGGATATATAGCACCAAGCACATCCCAACTTCCAACATCATTCCATCCAAAATCACCAGGAACAACTACAACATCATTACTTCGCTCCATAATCCCATAGTCTATAGATATAGATGGTATAGTTGGATATATCTCTCGAAGTTTTTCTTCTTCTTGATTTGTTCCTATAAATTGAGCTAACTCTTCTAATCTATAATAAAGCTTAGGCAAGTATCTTTTAAAGTCTTCCAATATTTTAGATACTTTCCACACAAACATTCCACTATTCCATACGTATTTACCACTGTTAACATAAGTCTTTGCATTTTCATAATTAGGTTTTTCAATAAATTCAAGTACATCATATGCTATATCACTACATATATTTTCTTTATCAAAGTTTATATACCCATATCCAGTAGAAGGAAATGTTGGTGTTATGCCTATAGTAACTAACTTTTCATTCTTTTCTGCTACTTTTATAGCTTTGTGTAATATATTATTAAACTCAGCTTCATTCTTTATATAATGGTCCGCTGGATAAACACACATTATGCCATCTCCATGTTTTTTCATTATGTTAAATGCTGCATATCCTATAGCTGCTGCTGTATTTCTTGCACTTGGTTCTGGTAATATATTAGTGTGTTCACACATATCTCTAACAGTTTCTTTTAATAATTCTATTTGTTTTTCATTAGTGACTACAAATAAGTTTTCCTTATCTGATAAACAGTTTATTCTTTTTATAGTTTCATTTATAAGTGCATCATCCCCACTTAAGTTAAGCAGTTGCTTTGGGTGTGCTTGTCTACTTAAAGGCCAGAAGCGAGTTCCCCCGCCTCCTGCCATTATTACATTATATATTTGCATGTTATTTACTCCCAGTTATATAGAGTCAACAGTGTTAACTATTTCATTTATTATATTTTTTAGCTTTGCATCTACTTCTTCATATTTTTTTCCATTACATCCAAAATAGAATTTTATCTTAGGCTCTGTTCCAGATGGTCTAACAGCTATCCAACTCCCATCTTCAAGTATAAATTTAAGTACATCTGATTTTGGTAGGTTATCTATTCCCACTTTATAATCTTTTATTGTTTCTACATTTATATCTGCTATTTCTATTATCTCAGAGTCTCTAAAGTGGCTCATTATAGACTTTATTTGTTCCATTCCATCTATACCTTTTAAAGTAATTGACTTCAGCTCCTCTTTATAGTATCCATACTTTTTGTACACCTCTTCAAGTCCTTCATATAAAGTCATTCCTTTATCATAGTAATAAGCTGCCATTTCAGATATCAATAGTGCTGATACTACACCATCTTTATCTCTAGCATGTGTTCCAATTAAATATCCATAACTCTCTTCGTATCCCATTATAAATGTAGCTTCATTACTTTGTTCATATTCATATATCTTCTCACCAATGAATTTAAATCCTGTTAGAGTATCTATACTTCCTACTCCATATGAATTTGCAATTTTTGCTCCCAGCTCTGAAGTTACTATCGTTTTTACTATCATAGGATTATGAATATTTTTTAATTCTTCTTTTTTATTGCTTAATACATAGTCTACTAGTAATGATCCTACTTGATTTCCATTTAGAACTACATATTCTCCTTGATTATTTTTTACTACAACACCTACTCTATCACAATCTGGATCAGTGCCTATTATTATATCTGCTCCATCATTTTTCGCCATCTTGATAGCTATATCAAACACAGCTTTTTCTTCAGGATTAGGATATTTTACTGTTGAGAAATTAGAGTCTGGATTTTCTTGTTCTTTTACTACTCTTACATTTTTAAATCCAACTTCATCTAATACATTTCTTATAGGTTTATTACCGGTTCCATGTATTGGAGTAAATATTATTTTTATATTTTTTCCTACTTTATCTATTAGCTGTTGATTTATTACTTGCTCTTTTACAGCATCTATAAAAGCTATATCCACGCTTTCGTCCAATGTTATTATTAACTCATTAGTATCATTAGTAGTAGGTATTGAGCTATACTCTTCTATTTTATCAACTTCAGTAATTATCTCTTCTGCTATATTAGGGCAAACTTGTCCACCATCACTCCAGTATACTTTATACCCATTATACTCAGGAGGATTATGACTTGCAGTAATAACTACCCCTGCAACACATCCTAAGTGTCTTACCGAAAAAGATAACTGAGGTGTAGTCCTTAAACTATCAAAAATATAAGCCTTAATGCCACACGCAGCCAATGTCTTAGCTGTTTCTAAGCAAAACTCTTCACTTTTGTATCTACTGTCATAGGCAATTACTACACCTTTATTTTTACCATCTTCACCACATTTTTTAATAATATAGTTGGCTAGCCCATAAGTTGCTCGCCTTACAGTATATTTATTTATTCTATTTGTACCAGCGCCAATTACACCTCTAAGTCCACCAGTCCCAAATTCTAAATTTTTATAAAATCTATCTTCTATTTCTTTTATGTTATCTTTTAAATTCGCTAATTCTTCCTTAGTTTCTATATCAAAATATTCACTGTTTGACCAATCTTCAAATCGTCTTATATATTCCATAACTTACTCCTTTATGATGCATTTTCATCGCCAAATAAAACAAAAACTGTTTTAAATATTAATTTTATATCAAGTAACAAGCTTCTTGTTCGTATATATTCTATATCCATATCAACCCAGCCATCAAAATCTATACTATTTCTACCACTTACTTGCCATATACAAGTAAGCCCTGGCTTTACAGCAAGTCTTTGCATTTGGTATTCAGTATACTGCTCTACCTCGTGAGGGATTGGTGGTCTCGGTCCCACAAGGGTCATATCTCCCTTTAATACATTAATTAACTGAGGTAATTCATCTATACTAGTTTTTCTTATAAACTTACCTACTTTTGTTATCCTAGGATCATCTTGTATCTTAAACACAGGACCAGTTTGTTCATTTTTTTCCATAAGACTATCTAATAATTCCTCAGCATTATGAACCATACTTCTAAACTTATACATATCAAAAGTCTTAGGATACTTACCATTTCTTTCTTGTGCAAAAAACACTTTACCCTTAGGGTCTTCAATCTTTATTAATATTGCT
>NZ_JBKFGI010000050.1:0-632 GCF_056171995.1 Romboutsia sp. LXY-2
AGAATTGGAATGTAGAAATTATTCTACTATAGAAGCAACAACTCCTGATGCTACTGTTCTTCCACCTTCTCTTATTGCGAATCTTAATCCTTCTTCTACAGCTATAGAGTTTATTAACTCTACAGACATAGTTACGTTATCTCCAGGCATAACCATTTCTATACCTTCTGGTAACTTACAAGCTCCAGTAACGTCAGTTGTTCTGAAGTAGAATTGTGGTCTGTATCCATCGAAGAATGGAGTATGTCTTCCACCTTCTTCTTTTTTAAGAACGTATACTTCTGCCATGAATTTAGTATGAGCTTTAACTGTTCCTGGCTTAGCAAGAACTTGTCCTCTTTCTATTTCATTTCTTTGTACCCCTCTTATAAGAGCTCCTATGTTATCTCCAGCTTGAGCTTGGTCTAGTAACTTTCTGAACATTTCTACTCCTGTTACTACCATTTTTCTTGGCTCTTCAGCTAATCCAACTAATTCAACTTCGTCTTGAACTTTTAATATACCTCTTTCAACTCTACCTGTAGCAACTGTTCCTCTTCCTGTTATAGAGAATACGTCTTCTACTGGCATTAAGAAGTTCTTATCAACATCTCTTTCTGGTTCTGGTATATAAGCATCTATTTGCTCGAATA
>NZ_JBKFGI010000051.1:0-341 GCF_056171995.1 Romboutsia sp. LXY-2
AAGGTGAAATCAATAACTGGGGTGAAGTCGTAACAAGGTAGCCGTATCGGAAGGTGCGGCTGGATCACCTCCTTTCTAAGGAGAATTACCTACTGTTTAATTTTGAGAGTTCTTAATAAAAAAATTAAAAACTCTATTGACAAAAAGTGACAAAATTGATAAAATATTTTTTGTCAAAAAGTCAATAAAAAATATGGGGGTGTAGCTCAGCTGGGAGAGCACTTGCCTTGCACGCAAGGGGTCAGGAGTTCGATCCTCCTCATCTCCACCATTAATATCTTGAAAAAGATATGTTAGTACTTTGAAAACTGCATAACATTTAGTGATATGACATCATTTTA
>NZ_JBKFGI010000052.1:0-260 GCF_056171995.1 Romboutsia sp. LXY-2
CTTGCACGCAAGGGGTCAGGAGTTCGATCCTCCTCATCTCCACCATTAATATCTTGAAAAAGATATGTTAGTACTTTGAAAACTGCATAACATTTAGTGATATGACATCATTTTAATATATAGACAAGATAAGTCTTTAAAACATCATTGAGAAGACAATCTCTTAAAAAAATCAACTTTAATAACTTGGTCAAGTTATTAAGGGTGCAGGGCGGATGCCTTGGCACTAGGAGCCGATGAAGGACGCGATAAGCTGCGAT
>NZ_JBKFGI010000006.1:0-490690 GCF_056171995.1 Romboutsia sp. LXY-2
ACTCATATCTCCCTTTAATACATTAATTAACTGAGGTAATTCATCTATACTAGTTTTTCTTATAAACTTACCTACTTTTGTTATCCTAGGATCATCTTGTATCTTAAACACAGGACCAGTTTGTTCATTTTTTTCCATAAGACTATCTAATAATTCCTCAGCATTATGAACCATACTTCTAAACTTATACATATCAAAAGTCTTAGGATACTTACCATTTCTTTCTTGTGCAAAAAACACTTTACCCTTAGGGTCTTCAATCTTTATTAATATTGCTACAATTAAAAACAATGGTGATAATAATATTAGTCCACTTAGTGCTCCAACTATATCTATTATTCTTTTTGTTACCACATAGAAAACAGAGTTATTTGTTTCTATGTTTTCTAGACTAATAGCCATAGTGGAAGCATCAATCTCATCATTAAACCTAAATCTTTGCCCCACTACAATTTCCTCCAAATATAATATTTAATCTATCTTTTCTTATTCTTCTTATTTTTAGCTACTCTACTAGTAGTCTCCTCTTGGTAGTAGTAGTTATAATAATCATAAGCTCCACCACTAGCCTCATACTTATTAAGTATAGTACCTATAATGTTGGCTCCTACCTTATCTAATCTATCTTTAGCAATCTTAACCATTTCAATATCGGCCTCATTAGATCCAACCACAAGCACAGTACCATCACAGTAAGTCGATATGATACCTGCATCAGTTACTACCCCTATAGGAGGTGCATCTATAAAGATATAATCATAATGATCTCTTAAACTCTCCACAAAACTTCTCATCTTCTTAGAAGCTAATATCTCAGAAGGATTTGGTGGTATTGGCCCACAAGCTAATATGTGTAAGTTATCATTTTGTGTTTTGTGTACACATTCTAACAAACTTTTGTTATTAACAAGTATATCAGTAAGCCCTTGTATATTACTCTTTTCAAAAGCTCTGTGAACACTTGGATTTCTTAAATCTCCATCTATTATAAGTACCTTTTTATCAAGCCCTGCAAAAGTAATTGCAAGGTTTGATATTACTGTAGTCTTACCTTCATTTTGCTTAGAACTAGTAACATTGATTACTTTTAGCTCTTTGTCTAAATTAGAAAACTCTATACTTGTTCTTATTCCTCTATATGCTTCTGATATAGGAGATTTTGGCGTTTTAAAAGTTATTAATTGTTTCATATTAATCTCCCCCCTACTCTGATTTTTCTTTTGGTATTACACCAAGTATTGGTAATCCTAAATGTTTTTCTATATCTTGTGGTGACTTTATCTTGTTATCCATGTATTCTAATATAAACACGACAACTAGCCCAATCATAACACCAAGTACAGCAGCTATAGCTATATTCATCTTTTTATTAGGCTTTATAGGATTTTCTGGAAGTATTGCCTTATCAACTACTTCAACACTATTAGCCTTAGTAATTCTCTTTGCTTCTCCAGTAAATACCTTAGGTATTTGGTTTGCTATATCTCTTGCTCTATTAGGATTTGTGTCTTCTACACTTATTTTTATGATCTGTGTATCTTTAACAGGAGAAACAGATACTTTTCCTGATAATTCTTCATATGTTATATCAAGACTTAACTTATCTATAACTGGCTCAAGTACTGTTCTAGATTTTATTATTTCTCCATATGTAACAGCAAGCTTTTGAGTAACCATAAATTGATCCCCCGTTATAGTATCTGTACCTTCTACTGTATTAGTATCTACTATAAGAGTCGTATTAGCTTGATATACAGGCTTAAGTACAAAGAAACTAACCGTTCCACTTACTATTATGGCGATGGCTGCAATAAGTCCAATAATCCAACTTCTCTTCCTTATAATTGCAAAATATTCTCTTAAGTCAATTGTTTCTTCCATTCTTTCCTCCATTTTTTAAATTATATTTTATTTTTCTTCTAGTTTTATAATCGCACTAACGAAATATATCATATTTAGTCATATTTGTATATACATTCGACAAAACTAGACACCTCCTTACACTGTATCGACATTCATCGACAAGGCTTTAATGTTCGTATTTTTTTATTTCCTTTTTTAATATCTTTAATATTTAAAAAAACTACATTCTGACGAAACCCTTTTTTCTACTCTTAACCATATATAATTATAACAAATTCACTTTAATATATTGTACTTTCGACAAAACTAGTTGAATTAATTTACCTTAAATCTTTAAAATATTCATATATTCGTTTCAATTTTAAATTATTAATAAATTTAAGAATTAGGTATATTCTTGTCAGAATTTATAATTTTAACGCTAAAGTAATATATAGTTCTGTCGTATGCCGAACAATTTTATATTTTACCACAAAATGGAATTTTCTTTCAAGATATCCTTCGTGAAACCTCATATATTTATTTTACGGATTATAGTTCTAAAGTTATAGTGCAAGTGATATGATTATTAATATATATTTTTCAAAAGGAGATAACTATGAACTGGATAAAGCAAATAGAAAACTACAAACCCTACAATGAACAAGAAGCAAAAGACAAAGAACTAATATTAAACAGTATATCTACATACCCAAACATCCTAACAAGAGACAACACACTGTGCCACATAACAAGCTCTGGATACATAATAAACAAAACCAAAGACAAAGTCCTAATGATCTACCACAAAATCTACAACTCATGGTCATGGACAGGAGGCCACGCTGACGGAGACAGCGACCTACTAAAAGTCGCAATAAAAGAAGCAAAGGAAGAAACAGGACTAGTAAACGTAAATCCTGTTAGCAACGAAATCTTATCCCTAGACTCACTAACAGTAAATGGACATATTAAAAGAGGAGAATACGTGTCCTCTCACCTTCATCTATCAGTAGCATATCTACTAGAAGCAGATGAAAATGAAGAACTAATAGTAAACGAAGATGAAACCAACGGAGTAAAATGGATACCAATGGATGAAATAGAAAACTACTGCAGCGAGCCATACATGATAGAAGTCTATAAAAAATTCCATGAAAAAATACAAAAAATATCCTAACTCCAATAAAAGTTGAGGATAATTTATTAATCTTATAAATTTTGTATAAAGTACTCAAACTATTACCCGTATAATAAATGTGTAGTACCCTAACTAAATTAATATTTAATATATTAATATCAAAATTCTAATGTAATACCAAAGAAGGCATAGCAAACTCCCTTGCTATGCCTTCCCCTTTATATTAATACTTATCTATCTCAGCTAATAACTCATCAACTAAGCTATCACCCTTAATTTTTCTAACAACTTGACCCTTCTTAAACAGTAAGCCTTCACCTTTACCTCCAGCTATACCAATATCAGCTTCTCTAGCTTCACCAGGACCATTAACAGCACATCCCATAATAGCAACAGTAATATCCTTATCCATCTTGCTAATCTTTTCTTCAACCTCATTAACAACACTTATTAAGTCAATATTGCATCTACCACAAGTAGGACAAGATACAACCTTTATCTTATCATTTAATAAGTCTAAACTTCTAAGAATCTCCTTACCAACCACAACCTCTTCACAAGGATCTCCAGTTAAAGAAATTCTTATAGTGTCACCTATACCTTTTAAAAGCATAGCCCCAACACCTATAGAAGACTTAATAGTCCCCTTCTTAACACTTCCAGACTCAGTTATACCTATATGTAGAGGATAATCAACCTTCTTAGATATAAGTTCGTAAGCATCTATAGTCTTATATATATCAGAAGACTTAAGAGAAATAACTATATTATAAAAATCTAAATCTTCAAGAATCTTAACATGTCCTAAAGCACTCTCAACAAGAGCCTCTGCAGTAGCAGAACCATACTTTTCTAAAAGTTCCTTCTCTAAAGAACCTCCGTTAACACCTATTCTTATCTTTAGATTTCTTTCCTTACAAGCCTCAACAACTTGTCTTACTCTCTCTATATCACCAATATTACCTGGATTTATCCTAACACCATCCACACCTTGAGCTATAGCCTCTAAAGCCAATCTATAATCAAAATGTATATCTGCAATAACAGGAATATTAGAACCTTCTTTAATCTTTCCTAAATTCTTAGCAGCCTCCATATCAGGAACAGCAACCCTAACAATCTCACAACCAACCTCTTCAAGTCTCTTAATTTGTGCAATAGTAGCCTCTGCATCCCTTGTATCAGTATTAGTCATAGACTGTATACTAATAGGATTATTACCTCCTATTTTTACATCGCCTACACTAACCTCTCTACTCATTCTTCTCTCATAACTCATATATATCACCTTCTTAATCCTATATAACTCAATTTTGTCTAATTTTTTAAATTTATTAATTTACTATTTTATATATTTTCTTTAATTTATTTCTTAATTCATTCTCTTTAATTTATTCCTGAATTCATTTTCTTTAATATATTTTCTTTTCTTCTCTTTTACTTCTTTTTCCCCAACGCAGCGCCACCAATATACTAAGCGCCATGAAATAATCGCCTGGAGCAAAATCCAGCGAAGGGGAAGGATGAATAAGTTTACTAACATTCGCAGGCCCGCTCCTGGCCTGCATGGCAGTAAACTTATCATCCTCCCCGAAGCGCTGATTTTGCGACCCACCGCATTATTTCCTAAAACAATCTTAGAATATCCTTATAAGTCACAAATAGCATTAGGGCCATAAGTGCCGCGAAGCCTGCCATGTGGATAGCACCTTCTTTATTAGGATCAAGTTTCTTCCCACCTCTTAAGGCTTCAACTCCTAATAAAAGTAATCTACCACCATCAAGTGCTGGTATTGGAAGTAAATTAAGTATACCTAAGTTTAAGCTTATTACAGCTCCTATGTAAACAACATTAATTATCCCTGTCTTAGCCGCATCAGATACTATACTAATCACACCTATTGGACCTGCCACAGCATTTCCTGCACCACCTGGAACAGTACCAGTAATCAACTGACCAACAAAGCCTACCATCTGCTTAGTCATATTCCAAGTTCCTGTAACAGCATTACCTATAGAAGGTAAAAATCCTTTTTCCATAGTCGGTTCAATCCCAACAACGAATCTTCCGTCTTTCTCTTGAGGAGTAACATTTATATCTTTTAATTGCCCATCTCTGTTTATAGTAATCTTAACTTCTTTACCATCAGATTTTGATAATATAGAAGTAACATCTTCCCAAGACTTAGTTTTTTCTCCGTTAATCATTTCTATTTTGTCTCCAGCCATAATCCCAGCAGCTTGAGCCGGACTATTATCTACCACTCCATTTAAAGTAGTTATTGGAGATCCCATAAACATAAATACTGGTACCAATAAAACTGCCGCCAATATTATATTGAAAAACGGTCCTGCAAATAAAACACTAGCTCTTTGAAGTATAGTCTTTTTCCCAAAAGATCTCGGGTCACTAGATTCATCATCTTCCCCTTCCATACTTACAAATCCACCAAGTGGTAACAATCTAACTGAATACTCAGTTTCCTTCTTTTTTACGCTATATACTTTAGGTCCCATACCTATTGCAAACTCATGAATTCTTATTCCTGCCCTTTTTGCAAATAGAAAGTGGCCAAGTTCATGTATAAATACTATTACACCGAATAATAGTATAGCAACTACTATAGTCATACTTTCACCTTCCTACTTCTTATTATTTAATAAACTCTATACCCTAGTAACTCAAGAGCATCGCTTATTTCCAATCTATTATATGTACAAAAATTTTATGTCCAAAAACTAAAAATTATCTTTTTAAATTATTTACTATAAAAATTTTCTTTTTAATTATCTACTAATAGATCTTTCTATAAACTCTCTACTCCATCTGTCAGCTTCAAGTATTTCTTCTAGTGTTGGCTCATTAATACTACTATGAGCTTCTAAAGTTTTCTCTATGTAATATGGTATGTCATAGAAACCAATTTTATCCTCTAAAAATTCATTTACTAGTACTTCATTTGCTCCATTTAACACTGCCGAGTATGTTCCACCCATCTTAATTGAGTCATATGCTAGTCTTAAGCATGGGAAAGTTTCTAAATCA
Organism: Romboutsia sp. LXY-2; assembly: GCF_056171995.1. NCBI lineage: Bacteria > Bacillati > Bacillota > Clostridia > Peptostreptococcales > Peptostreptococcaceae > Romboutsia > Romboutsia sp. LXY-2. Next base: position 6,030 of record NZ_JBKFGI010000006.1, read on the forward strand.
GGCTTTTCAAAAGTTAAAGTACTCCACTTAGAAAAATCTAATCTTTCAAAATTATTTTCTATTCTATCTGGATAAGATAGGGCATATTGTATCGGTAGCTTCATATCAGGACAGCCCATTTGAGCTATTACTGAACTATCTATAAATTGTACCATTGAATGAACTATACTTTGTGGATGGACAACAACATCTATATCAGTATAATCAACATCAAATAACCACTTAGCTTCTATTACTTCTAACCCCTTATTCATAAGCGTAGATGAATCTATACTTATTTTTCTACCCATGCTCCAGTTTGGATGCTTTAAAGCTTCATTTTTTGTAACATGTAATAGGTCTTCTCTATTTTTACCCCTAAATGGTCCACCTGACGCAGTAAGTATAAGCTTTTCTATTTCTCTATTTTTTTCTCCATTTAAACATTGGAAAATAGCACTATGCTCACTATCAACTGGTAGTATATCTACACCATATTTTCTAGCCTCACTCATAACAAGGCTACCAGCAGTAACTAAAGTTTCTTTGTTAGCTAAAGCAATAGTAATGCCTTTTCTTATAGCGCATAATGTAGGAAGTAATCCTATCATACCAACTATAGCAGTTAAAAGTACATCTACCTCATCTAGCGAAGATATAGCTTTTAACCCTTCCATACCTGATAAAACCTCTATATTAATATCTGATGGTATCATTTCTTTAAGTCTAAGAGCACTAGCTTCATTATATACAGCTACATACTTTGGTCTAAACTCTTTTATTTGTTCTAGAAGTAAGTCCACACTGCTATTTGCAGATATTGCTACTACTTCAAACTTATCTTTATTCTCCCTAACTACATCTAAAGTTTGTCTCCCTACAGAACCTGTAGATCCTAAGATCGATATTTTCTTCATAATCATATTCCTTTCAAAAATTACAGTATACTTACTTATTATACCATTATTGTATCCATCATAGTAATTTTTCACACAAATTTCATCTCCAACGTAGAGTTACAAGTTTTTATTGCTCCATCTAACAAAAGGCAAGTGTAAGGTTAATTATATAAATAATTATAATAAGTAAAACGTTTTCTCTTGATTTATTTACCGAGAAAAGATATAATTAGATTGTAAGATAATTGGTAATAGTCAAGGTTAACAGGGGAAAATATGAACGAACTTTAGAGCTGTCGTGTAAACTAATACGGGGATTAGTCGCACAACAGCTCTTTTTTTGCCTTACTATTAATCTTTAAATACCTAGCCGATTTGATTTCTAAATATAACTAACATTTCATATCATAATCCAGACATGATTATATATAATATTTCCAAAACTATTTAACTAAGCTCTTTATTTTATCTATAACAGCAGATTTTATTCCTCCGCCTACTTCATATAGCTTAGATGATTTCTTATTATCTAATATATTTTCTTGAGTAGTAGATAAACTATCTGTAGCTAAAACTACTGGCATATCTTTCTTAGCTGCTAAAGGTCCAACACTTAAAGCATCTACCAGCTTATCATGCTTAGTAACTGCCACTGCATTTAAGCTTGAAGCAGTATAGAACTTTTCTATAATCTTAGCATTAGTATCTTGTCTAGTTTCTCCAGCTATTCTATTATTAGTTACATCTTTTGAAGTAACTTCATTAACTTGATTTATAACACTATTTGATATTTTAGCATCTCCACCTATGAAATATGCATCACTTACCTCTTCACCTTTTATAAACTCTAAAGTATCTTTATCTAATCCATCTTTAGCAGTAAGTAATATTGGAGCTTTTTCTCTACCTGCTACTGGAGATATAGATAATGAATCCGCTTCACCATCTCCTGCTCCTATATAAACTTTAGATACGTCATTAGTTTTATCTAATTCTTTAGCTATATTTAAAGATGTTTCATATCTTGTAGCTCCACCGATCCTTTCTACAGATATATTCGATTTTATACCCTTTATAGTAGATATTACATCTTCTGATATTGCAGACTTTCCTCCGATCACTATTACCTTGGAAGCATTTAATCTTTTTATTTCGTTAGCAGTATCAGTTGGTAAGCTATTGTTTTTAGCTAATAATATTGGAGCATTCTTTGATGTTGCAAGTGGTGTTGCAGTAAGTCCATCAACAAGATTTTTATCTTCTCCACTTACTATAAATACTGTATCAGCACTATTCCATCCTTCTTTAGAAATTTCTACTGCTGTTTGATATCTTTCTGTACCTATTAATTGAGTATTAGATACTGTATTATTTCCTGAGTCTGGAGTTACAGATCCTCCACCTCCACCACCGCCTGTACTATTTTCAGCTAATCCTTCTACAGACTTAGTTAAACTTGTTAATGCAGAGCTTATTTCTTCTTTTGATGCATCAAGATTAGTTATTATCTCTTTTGCTGCTGCTATTTGTTCTTGTAATTTATTATAACTTGCAGTAGTATAGTTTCCTTTTTCTATTTTACTAGACTCTACTATTAACTTACTTAATTCAAAGTCCACTATATTACCAGCAATGTATGCTACATTGTTATCAGGTGTATCATCACTAAGTATTCCGTCTAATAAATCAGCAAAAGCTCCACCTATTAATCCACCTACAGTAGTTCCTTCAGATATTTCCATATTGAATAATTTATCAAACAATACCCTGCTTATTATTATGTCTTTTTTACCATCTCCATCAAGATCTACAACTGGTATTTTTCCTAATAATCCTATTTCGCCCTTATTATCATCTAATACCTTAATTAATGCATCTTGAACTGCCGGAGTATTTTTTAATTCATTGTATAGAGTCTTCATAGCATCCGAGTAATTTTCATCACCAGCATATACTTCCATTAAACAATGCTCTATAGCATCCATAAACTTATAGTTTTCCCCTATAGTCGTATCTATTTCAACAGTTTTTAAATCTTCACACACAGCTTTTATGTATTTTATTACTTGGCTCTTCTTTAAGATTCCAGGTATTATATCTACATCTCTAGTCGAAGCTTGATTTTCATCTATTATTTCTTCTTGATAATCTTCTAGTTCATTTTTAGATTCATCTATTATCTCTTCTTGATAATCTTTAGATTCCTCACTTGTATCATCTAGATAGCTTTCTGCCTCCGCTCTTATTTCATCTATATTGTCATCTATTATCTGGGTCATATATTCCTTAGCCATGTTATAAGTTGCAACCATCTCCGGACTTGCATCTTCAGGTAATACACCATCAATAAGGTCTACTAATATTCCTTCTAATAAAGATGAAACCATACCTGGAACTCCATCTCTCATAGCTTTTTCACTGTAGTCTTCAAAGTTAGGTACACCATCTATAGACTTAATTCTTTCACTTTCAATATGTATCTTTCCTGTTTCCTTATCTATTTCAACATATCTTATTGGTGATGGATAACTTACTGAAGAACCAGTCATTATATCCATAATAGTGTTTCCGCTATCAGTAGTCTTAACAGCCATATCTTGAGCATGGAAGTGACCAGTAAACACATACTCCATACCTGCATCAGCTAATAGATTGGACACATTTTCATAATCTTCTACTAAATATGGTGCAAACACAACACCTTGTCCATCAAAATGCTCTACCATACCATGGTGACTCATACCTATTATAGTATCACCAGCTGCCTTTGCTTCTTTTACTTGATTAAGTACCCAATCTAACCTTCCATCTCTATTTAAAGTACCCGATGTACTTTGATCCTCTTTATTAGCACCATATATACCAGTATCCATCACTACTAACCTATATCCAGGAGCTAACTTTGCCACATAAGAAGTAGAATTAGGATCATTAGCTATAGTATTTTCATCATTAAAGCCATACTCTTCATATAACTCTTCAAATTCATCTGCCATAATTCCTTGTAACTTTTCTACTCTATCTTCTCTTCCTTCTTCTCCCACTTCACCCGAAACAGCCACAAACTTCTCAGCTCCTGGTGCATTTATATCATGATTACCATTAGTAACAAAAACCTTCTTTCCAGAAGCCTCAATTAATTTAGCAGCCTCAGCCACCAACTCATGCGCCTCCACCTCAGAATCCTTAGTTAAATCTCCCGGTATTAAAACAACATCCGCATCAGAATCTATCAACCTCTTAACAGTAGAATTTAATATCCTACTACTTTCCTTAAGCATCTTTCTATCGCCATTTACATACTCTTGGAAATTAGGACCCTCATTACCCACATAATCCTCTGGGAATAAGTGTAAATCAGAAGCCACAGCAATCTTTAAAGGCTTCACACCAGCATTTTCTTTAGACTGTGTATCTTGCCCCAAATTTGCATCTTCCTCAGCATAAGCCACAATAGCCTGCCCCATAGGAGCCATACTCGTAGCTGCCATAGCAGTCAGCATACCCATACTAGTTAACTTCTTAGCCTTGTTTGATATCTTCATTTTAATAAATCCCCCATTTGTAATACATTTTACTCATTTGTATTTTTGTATATCTTTGTTTCTTTACAATTTAATAATAATAAAGTTTTATTAGGTTCTTATTAAATAGAAGTTAACTGTTTTTTAAATACAGATTAACAAACTGTTAAATGCTAAAACAATGTTAAAATATAACAATTTCTATTTAACATAATTTCATTTATTAAATCTACACAAAAATAAGCCTATCGCCCAAGAAGGCGAAGATTTAGAAATCTTTGCGCAGGAGGAATATAATGAAGTCACCTTGATTCGCAGACCCGCCTTTGACCTTCAAACGCTCAACCTCCCTATTCAATTCGTGCATAAAAAAATAAGGCTGTCGCCTAGGAAGGCGAAGGTTTAGAAATCTTTGCGCAGGAGGAATATAATGAAGTCACCTTGCATTTGCAGACCCGTTCTTGGTCTGCATGCAAGTGAACTCATTATATCCTCCGAAGCAAAGATTTCTAAACCGAAGCCTCCAGCGAAATCAGCCTTATTTTATAAACAAGTAAATAGCATAATATACGAAAGGTGAGACTAGTATCACACTATCGAATCTATCTAATATACCCCCATGTCCAGGTATTAATTTTCCATAATCCTTAATTCCAACATATCTCTTTATAGAAGAAGCAAAAAGATCCCCAAACTGAGCAATCACACTTCCTATACCACCTATCAACACCATATGCCAAATATCAAACCCAAATAAATATCCATAAACCACACAACAAACTACACTTCCTAAAACTCCTCCAATAGCACCCTCAACAGTCTTCTTCGGACTAACTCTAGGAATAAGCTTGTGTCTTCCAAATAAATAACCACTAAAGTACGCAAAAGTATCTGTCGCAAATGATATTATAAATATCAGCCATACATAAATCTTACCTAACTCGAAATTATTTATTGTTAAAACTATAAAATCCAAAAACATCCCTACATAGATAAGCCCTAGTAAGGTTACTGAAATATCAATAATATTGTTTCTCAATCTTAACATTGCAATAATACACATCATAAATAATATAAATAATACAACATATGTATATTGTGTCGGTAAAGACATAATATTCTTAATCCCTATGTATATTGCAAATATATATCCTACACTAAAAATAGGATGTATGTCTTTCGCTCTAAAAGCATTATAAAACTCATGAATAGCAATACCAATTATTGCCATCTGAGCTAAATATAAAGGTATTCCCCCATATACTACAAATAAACACAGAGGAATAAGGGCTAAAGCAGCAATAATTCTTGTAAGCATAATATATTCTCCTTACTTAAGTCCCCCAAACCTTCTATCTCTACTTTGATATACACTTATAGCCTTTCTTAACTCTTCTTTGTTAAATTCTGGCCAGTGTATATCAGTGAAGTAAAACTCAGAATATGCAGCTTCCCACATTAAGAAGTTACTTAATCTTTCCTCTCCACTAGTTCTAATTATTAGATCAGGGTCTGGTATTGACTTAGTGCTTAAATAGTCTTTTATAGTATCTTCAGTGATGTCTTCTATATTTATTTTACCACTTTTGCAAGCTTTTACTATATCTATTACACTATTTTTTATATCTGCTCTACTTCCATAGTTCAGTGCCAGATTTAGATTAACGCCAGTATTATCTTTTGTTAAGTCCATAGCTTTGTCTAATTCTGATTGACACACCTTTGGTAAATCTTCAATTTGACCTATAGCAGTCACTTTGACATTATTCTTATGTAATTCAGATATTTCATTTTTTAAATATGTAGATAATAAGTTCATAAGAGTATCTACTTCAAGTTTAGGTCTCTTCCAGTTTTCTGTAGAGAAAGCATATAAAGTCAAATGCTTAACACCTAATTTTGAACACTCTTTAACAATTTGTCTTATAGTTTCTACTCCTGCCTTATGTCCAGCAGTCCTTGGAAGAAATCTTTTCTTTGCCCATCTCCCATTACCGTCCATAATTATAGCTATATGAGTAGGTATATGCTCTAAGTTCATCTCTCGCCTCCAGAGTCAAATCTGACCCCTTATTTTAAGGAGTCAGAAAAATATGTCACTACTAATTCCACACCATTATCACGGTCAGATATATTAATAACTCTAGGAATTATTAACTTATCTTGGTCTTTTCTCCCTTGAATAGTAGTAACAGTGTAATTTATCTTATTGTTATCAAAATGCTCTTTAACCGCATCTAAATGAAGGCCTAATAGGTTATAATATTTTTCCAATATTATACCGCCATTATATCTTGTTCTTTAGCATTAGCTAAAGCATCTATTTCTTTAACGAACTTATCTGTTGTCTTTTGAACTTCTTCTTCAGCCTTCTTTAATTCATCTTTAGTTATTTCGCCATCTTTTTCTAATTTCTTTAACTTATCGTTAGCGTCTCTTCTTTCATTTCTAAGTCTTACTTTGAATTCTTCTGCAACCTTGTAAGCTCTCTTAGCTAACTCTTTTCTTCTTTCTTCTGTTAAAGCAGGTACTGATATTCTTATAACGTTACCATCGTTAGTTGGGTTTAATCCTAAGTCAGAGTTTCTTATAGCTTTTTCTATTTCAGTCATAGCAGACTTATCCCATGGGCTTATCATTAATGTTCTTGGTTCTGGAACAGATATAGCACCAACTTGACTTACTGGAGTTGGAGTTCCGTAGTAGTCAACTCTTACCTTGTCTAACATTTGAGCATTAGCTCTTCCTGTTCTTATTGTAGTGTATTCATGCTTTAATGCTTCTATTGTTTTTTCCATTTTTGCTTGTAATTCTTTTTGCACAGCTTTCATGTGTTATTCCTCCTTTGGTATTCACTATATTTTTATTTATCTCACTAATATTATATTACTATATTATTTAACAATTGTACCTATTTTTTCTCCAGCAACAGCCTTTATTATGTTCTCTGTAGATAATTCAAATACGTGTATAGGTATTTGGTTATCCATACATAATGAAGTAGCTGTTGAGTCCATAACTTTAAGACCCTTTTGTAATACTTCTATGTAGCTTAATTCATCAAATTTAACAGCATCATCATGTACTTTTGGATCTTTGTCATATACAGCATCAACATTTTTAGCTAATAATATAACTTCAGATTCCATTTCTGCAGCACGAAGTGCAGCTGCTGTGTCAGTTGAGAAGTAAGGATTTCCAGTTCCTGCACCAAATATAACAACTCTTTCTTTTTCTAGGTGTCTTACTGCTCTTCTTCTTATGTAAGGCTCTGCTATTTGTCTCATTTCTATTGCTGTTTGAACTCTAGTAGCAACTTCCATGTTTTCTAATGCATCTTGCAGCGCCATAGCATTCATTACTGTAGCTAACATTCCTATGTAGTCAGCAGTAGTTCTATCCATACCTTCTGATGTTCTTCCTCTCCAGAAGTTACCACCACCTACAACTACAGCTACTTCAACACCTAACTCTTGTATTTCTTTTATAGCAACAGCAATTTCATTTACAACATCATTATTTATACCGAATCCTTTGTCTCCTGATAATGCTTCTCCGCTAAGTTTTAATAATACTCTTTTGTACATTGGCTTATTCATGAAACCCTCCTGTTAAACTATATATTATCTACTATATTAATTATTTACAGAAAATTAAATATCTATTAATTTTACTATATCTTTTCAGCAAAAAATAATTTATCGTCTAGATAAATTATCCTTTTTTCCTACTTTCTAAAAAAGAGAACACGCGAGTGTTCTCTTTTGGTTTATTACTTAAGTTGCTTAGCAACCTCTTCTGCAAAGTTTTCTTCTTTCTTTTCGATACCTTCACCAACTTCGAATCTTACAACTCTAGCTATTTTTATGTCTGAACCAACTTTTTTAGCCATGTCAGCAACTAAACCTTTTACAGTAAAGTCAGGGTTCTTAACGAAAGGTTGTTCTAATAAGCAAACTTCTTTTAATTGCTTTTCAAGTCTACCTTTTATCATTTTTTCTACTATGTTAGCAGGCTTTCCTTCGTTTAAAGCTTGTTGAGTTAATATTTCAGTTTCGTGAGCTATGTACTCAGCATCTACTTCATCTCTAGAAACGTACTTAGGATTCATAGCAGCAACTTGCATAGCTATATCTTTACCCATAGCTAAAACTTCAGCATCTTTAGCATCTGTTAACATTTCAACAAGAACACCTATTCTACCTCCACCGTGGATGTATCCAGCTATTTGTCCTTCAGTAGTTAACTTAGCAAATCTTCTTACGTCTAACTTTTCTCCTATAGTAGCTATTCTATCGTTTAATACGTCACTTAAAGCTTTTCCATCTTTGTGAGTTTCAGCTAATAAGTCAGCTATTTCAGTTTTTTCAGTAGCTAAAGCCATTGCTACAGCATCCTTAACGAATGTCTTGAAATCTTCGTTCTTAGCAACGAAATCTGTTTCTGAGTTTACTTCTACTAATGCAGCAGCAGTGTTGTCAGCGTTCATTTCTATAGCAACTAAACCTTCAGCAGCAACTCTGTCAGCTTTCTTAGCAGCTTTAGATAAACCTTTTTCTCTTAATATATCAACAGCTCTGTCCATGTTTCCTTCAGCTTCTTGTAAAGCTTTTTTACAGTCCATCATTCCAGCGCCAGTACTTTCTCTTAACTCTTTAACCATTTGTGCAGTTATAGCCATTTTAGTATCCTCCTATGTATTAATAATGGTAAGGGAAGCCCCTTACCATTCAGTTGTTATTATTCTTGCTCTTGAGCTTCTTCAGCTGCTACTTCTTCCTCAGCACCTTGTCTACCTTCTATAACAGCTGTTGCCATAGCACCAGTTATTAATTTAACTGCTCTTATAGCATCATCGTTACCTGGTATAGCAAGATCTAATTGCTCAGGGTCACAGTTAGTATCAACTATTCCTATTACAGGGATTCCTAATCTGTGAGCTTCTTGTATAGCTATGTTTTCTTTTCTTGGGTCTACAACGAATATAGCTCCTGGTAATTCAGGCATATCCTTTATTCCACCTAAGTATTTTTCTAGCTTTTCTTTTTCAGCTCTTAACTTTATAACTTCTTTCTTAGGAAGTACGTTGAATACTCCTTCAGCTTCCATCTTTTCTAATTCTCTTAATTTCTTTATTCTTGTTTGGATAGTCTTGTGGTTTGTTAACATTCCACCTAACCATCTTTCGTTAACGTAGAACATTCCACATCTTTCAGCTTCTTCTTTTATAGCTTCTTGAGCTTGCTTCTTAGTTCCTACGAATAATATTGGCTTTCCAGTTTCAGCTATTTCTTTAGTGAATCTGTAAGCTTCTTCAACTTTCTTCACAGTCTTTTGTAAGTCTATGATGTATATTCCGTTTCTTTCTGTGAAGATGTATTGAGCCATCTTAGGGTTCCATCTTCTTGTTTGATGTCCGAAGTGAACACCAGCTTCTAATAATTGTTTCATTGATATTACTGACATTGCTGTACCTCCTTGGTTTTATACCTCCAGCCTGATCATCTCCCTAAAAAACCTCCATACGGGCACCTTTTAAGGATCCCAGTGCTGTGTGTGATATTTTTTATTTTGTGTTTTTCACCTCTAGTAGTATATCATAGGGTTATATAAAATACAACATTTTTTGAGGTAAATAATTTTTTTCTTTTTTCTTCTACATTATATTCACTTTTTTATTGTTTTAATCAGCGAAAATCATTTTTATTTTAGTTTTTAATGGTGCATTGTCTACATCATTATCACTTATTATATCAACACTGCCAAGTACTTCTCCACTTTCTGTGTAATATTTTATTACGCCAAGTACATCACCTTTTTTAACAGGGTATGTTACTTCCTTAAAGGTCATTTGAGAATGTAAGTTTTCTTCTTTTCCAATTATTGCATAAAGTTCATCTTCTGCTTTTAATACTACTTCTAATTCTTCAAGGCCTTTAATATATCTTTTACCTATTAATTTGTCATCATCCATTACTTTCTTTATAAAGAAGTTATTTCTTCCATAGTTAAGCATCGATGTTGACGCAGATATTCTTTTGTCTTTATGGTTTGTCCCAAGTACTACACCAATTATTCTATGCTCTTTATCGTTGTTTACATCTTTAGGAATTAACATAGAAAAAGACAAACAATAACCCGCATTACCAGTGTATCCTGTTTTTATACCATCTACCTCAGGATATATAGATAAAAGTGCATTGGTATTATTTTTTGCAAAGCCTCTTTCTGGATAACTATAATGTTGCATGTCAGTAACAGCTTTAACTTGTTTTTCATAATTATCAAACATATACTTACCAAGAGTAGCTATGTCTCTTGCGCTAGATATGTTTTCTTTTGGTGGCGCTTTAGGATTACTTAAGTCATAAATAGGAAGTCCATGAGGATTTACAAAGTGAGTATTTACCATTCCTATTTCTTTAGCCTTTTTGTTCATCCTTTCTACAAACACCTTTTCATCTTTACTTATGTGTCTCGCTATTGCTATTGCAGCATCATTACCAGATACTATCATAAGACCTTTCATTAATTCTTGTAGAGGAATCTTTTCTCCTACCTTTAAGTGGTAGCTTGATCCTCTTACTTTAGCTATAGCTGCATCGATTTCTATTATATCGTCTTTTTTTACTTCATTATTTTCGATAGCTTCTATAGCTAGTAAGAATGTCATCATTTTACTAAGACTTGCTAGTGGTCTTTTTGCATCTGGTTCTTTTTCAAACAATACTCTGTTAGTTTCTTGGTCAATAAGTATTGATGATTTTGAGAACTTATCTACATCCTTTGGCTGTGCATAAGCTGCATTTGGGACTATAAAACTTAGGATGATAGAAAGTACTATTAGCTTTTGTTTCCCTTTTTTCAAAGATATCACCTTCTTGGATTAATAAGTATATATTAATTTTTTCCTTAATTAGTGAATTTTATATCTAGTAATTATTAACTACCTTATCATTCTTTTAATAACAACTGATGCCCAAGTGGCTCCAATGGTCACTCCAAAGAAAACTTCTATAGTTACTAATATTTTTGAAATCATGGTTGTAGCTATCATATCTCCATATCCTACAGTACTAAAAGTAATCATACTAAAATACCACAAGTCTACATATGAACTTATTATTTCTTTAAAAGAATAGCTTCTAATATTACCAATATCTACTCCTATTATTTTATAATCTAGTGTTCTTATTCCACTAAACATATATAAAAGTGCAAACACACTAATAATCAAAATAGTAATAAATAATATATTCCACGGCCTCTCTCCATAACCAATAGCGTACTTTGATAATCTATCAAAAAACTTTGCACAAACATACTCACTATTAGTCGGATAATCACTTGCCTTCATTATATAGCTTCCATAAGCTCTTTCTTTATAATAGTAAAAACCTATTCTTTCATGGTCTCCTATTTTATGAGCTTGATTTCTAGCTATTCTATAATTAATCTTTCCATATAAATAATCATCTCTTTGGTATTCTATATCTCTTAAGATAAACTTAGTTACGCCACTAAATAGTATTCCATCCATCCTAGGAAGATTTTCTACATTATTAATTACAAGATTTTGACCTTTAAATTTTACTTTCTCAAATATCTTTTCATTAATACACCTCTTATTAAAAGATGTTTTATAAAAATTGCAGTTTCCTAAGAATCTACTATTAACAAAAGTAACACAATTTTCAAATTTAACATTATTAAAATTTACTTCTCCTCTAAACTCATGCCCACTAAAAATTGCTTTCTTTTTAAATATGGAATCACTAAAGTTAAGTTTTTCATATTCATAATCTATAACTTCATTTATATTAAATTCTTCTTCAAAGATAAATCCTCTAAAATCACTTATTTTATTTTCTTTTATACTTTTAATAAACTTTTGATTTTCTTCGTTATTTTTACTTTGCTTATGAAATAAACAATAACCTGAAGAATCAGCTTCATATTTACAGCAAGCACTTTCGTCTTCCCTTAAACTCCACTTACACGTCATAAAAATCCTCCAAAATAATATTTACTTCAAATTTTAAATTTGCTTATTATCTTATTGTGCCTTGTTATTATTTTTTTATGTTTACTACAACTTTCATTATTAAGTTTTTGAAGCTTTTTTCAAATACTGGTAAAAAATATGTATGTGGTAATAAATCAGTTAAAATAATGCTCTAATAAAAATTATCACTCAATTTTATAAAGTAAAAGTTAAGTACAATTCTAAATGGGTTTACTTAAAAAATTTTATAATATTTGATTAAGTATCTATAAATTAAACCGATAATAATAGCAAGTAAGTCTGAAAGCATATCTAAAAGATTTACTGCCAAAAATCAAAAATCTAAATCTAATAAATTTGTAAACTGGGGGCTAATACTTATGAATAAGAGATTCGTAATAATTACTTGTTTGATGGTTCTATTAATCGGTGGAAGTAGTGTGGCATACACTTACACCAAAACACCTGCCTCATATTTAAGCTTAGACATTAATCCAAGCGTTGAAATAGGAGTAAACACATTGGGTAAAGTTGTAAAAGCTGAGGGATATAATAATGATGGTAAAAAAATATTAAATGGAATAAATGTGAAAGGCTCTGATGTTAAAGAGGCTATTAACACTTTGGTTTTATCCGCTATTAAGAATGGTTTCATAGAGAAAGATGGTTCAACAGTTATTTCTCTTACATCTGAAACAGATAATTCAAATACTGCAACTAAACTTGAAGCTGATGCAGAAATCGGAGTAAATGAAGCTTTGAAGGAAGATGATATAACAGCGGTTGTCCAGAAAGATAATGTTGCTCTTGCTAGACGTGAAGAAGCAAAAACATTAGGTATTACTCCTGGAAAACTTAACCTTATAAAAAAACTTCAAGCTGTCGACCCAACTGCTACTTTAGAACAATATAAAGATTCAAGTGTCAAAGATATAATGCTAGCTATAAAAAATAATACTGATCACGAAGCTAAAAATAACAAAGATAAAAAAGACTTAAACAATACCGACAACGGCGATGTAAACAATATAGATAATAATAATGTCAACAACAGTAATAGCGATAGCAAGGATAAAATCAACAACAACAACAACGATAACAAAGATAATGTCAACAACAGCAATAGCGATAACAAGGATAAAGGCAACAACAGTAACAACGATAATAAAGATAATGTCAACAACAGCAATAGCGATAACAAGGATAAAATCAACAACAGTAACAACGATAACAAGGATAAAATCAACAACAGCGATAGCGATAACAAAGATAATGTCAACAACAGCAATGGCTATAACAAGGATAAAATCAACAACAGCAATAGCGATAACAAAGATAAGGTCAACAACAGCAATAGCGATAACAAGGATAAAATCAACAACAGCAATAGCGATAACAAAGATAAAGGCAAGGGTAATAATTAAATAAAGTAAGAAGCTCAAAAGTAGGAGTATGCCAATCAGTATACCCCTACTTTTTTTATTAAAAATATGTTGTTTATTCCAAATCATACCACATTGTTAATATTTCATTTGTATTTTCGTTATCTTTTCGAACTTCTATATTTTAAATTTGCTTATTATCTTATTGTGCCTTCTTATTATTTTTTATTTTAAAAGTTGATCTAAATAAAATTATATTTGTCGTTAATAGAACGATAATATACATATTAACTGCTAAAGAATTAATAATAGAAATAACAAAGTGAATTAATCCCATAATAAATACCAAAATAATCATCAAATAGTTTTCTGCTATTGCCCAATTTTTCTTTAGCATATTGATTTGACAAGAAAATGGCATACTTTTATCTAGTACCTTAAAAGTAATTATAGTTATAAATACTAAAACTAAAAATATAACTATCAAGTGTTTAATTATCTTAAATTTATAGAAATAAACAAAGATTATAGACGAAATTAAGTAAAGGGGAATTATTACATTAATTAGGCAAGCTTTAATAGCTGCCTTATGTACAGCCATTTTATTTTTTATATTTATTGTTTGGTATATATATGATGCCTCATAATCTTTAGAATATTTTAGTGATATCATTACTGTTGGAATTATCATTAAGCAGAAATATAAAAATAGATACATATATGGATTAAAGAATTTTTCATTTTTATTAAATATCATAAATATAGGAAATGTACAGTAATTTCCAATAGCCGGGTATATTCTATATCTAAAATCTCTATCATTTCTTATTATCTTAGAAATGAAATCAAAAAATATTCTTTCTTCTTTATCCTTACAGATAACCTTACTAAATTTCATTTTTGTTTTATATTTTCTTTTGTATTCATTTTTACGTTTACTATAACTCTCATTGTTAAGCTTTATAAGCTTTCTTTCAAACATCGGTGAAAATTTCATATAAATTAAAATAGATGCTATAGGAATAACCAAAGCTAAAAAAGCTAAGATTAATAAACTTTCATTTTTATTACCACTTACTATTATTTCAAGTGGAGCTGCAAACCAAAAAGGCGGTAGGAAATAACTTATATATCCTATATTAATACTTTCAAGTAAATTTACTTTATCAGTCATATTCATAATAATAAAATAAGCACCACTAAATAATATAGTCATACCTATTTGTATAATACTAATTACATCTTTAAGCTTCTCTCCATCAAATAGCTTTAAAGCTAGCATATAAATTAATCCTGATAAAACTATTATAAAAATATTCACAAGTAATATTTCTATAAAAAATACCAATAAAAATGTTGGTCCATATTTTATGGATGCGACTAGTGAAAATCCACTTAAAGATAAACTTATTCTTATCATATAAATCATAATATGAGTTATTTTAGAAGCACTTAATGTTTTTGAACTTATTCCTCTAGTAGCTAAAATCTCATTATCCTTAACATCTAATATTACAGATGAAAAATCAGACATAAATATTGTAAGCATAAAAGACATAAGTATCGAAAAGTAGATAACCATTGAAATAAAAGTATTTTCGCCATTTATCATGATTGTCATCATAGCAAATGCAATAATTGCGTATATTATTTGAACTAATTTAAAATGAGATGAGATTTCATTAAATTTACTTTTATTTAATAAATTATTACTCTCCCTTGAATCTATAGTTAACTTAGTTTTTAATATTAATCTCATGTCATAATAATCAACACCTAGTTTTTTATATAAAAAACTAAATTTATCAAGTATTCTTAGTGATATAAAATTGTTCATAGTGCACACCCCTTTTGCCCTAAATATTTAATAACCTCTCCCCCTGATAGTTATTAAATAACCTGTTGTTTATTCCAAATTATACCACATTGTTAATTCTTTATTTGTATTTTTAGTATTTTTTCTAACTTTTTCACAAAAAAAGAGCATAGAGTTGAACACAAAACCATAAAAGGAATTGATCTCTATGCTATTAATAAAATATTAATAAGAATCGTCTAATTATATTAATTTATTCTTCAGCCTCTTCTAATTTTATTTTTTTTGAATTTATCTTATTCATAGTTAAAACAATCACCAATAAGATAAATATTCCAAGTGGCAAGAATATATATGGAGGCAATTTAAAAATACCTATAAGAAGCAACATTAAAAATACTACACTTGCAACAGTTAAACCGTAAGGAATTTGGGTCCTTACATGGTCAATATGGTCTGCCCCTGCAAATATGGAAGCCATCACAGTTGTATCTGAAATTGGTGAACAATGATCCCCAAATACAGCTCCCGACAAAGCCATTCCAGGTACTGCCATTGCCAATGCAGCATCTCCCGTTACTTGATATACTAGTGGTATTGCTATTGGAGTTACTATTGCCATAGTACCCCATGAAGTACCTGTAGCAAAAGAAACTACCATACCTAAAACAAATATACTAATCGGTAATATCCAAGCTGGTATGGAATCACCAAGTACACTTACTAAGAATGCTGCCAGACCCATTTGCTTTGTTACCTCTCCTAGTGACCATGCCATTAATAATATAGCTGCTGTCAATGTCATAAGCTTCATACCATCAATAAAAGTATCCATAGTTTCTTTAAAAGTCATTATTTTGTATCCTAATGCTAAAACTACACTACTTATAGCCATTGCAAATGATCCCCATAATAAAGACGTTATGGCATCTGCATTTTCAAGAATTCCCATAAATCCTACGCCTTCGCTACCTGTATATATAAATCCAAATATAGTTGTTCCTAACATAGCAATGAAAGGTATTATAAAAGTTAATATTCTCGGTTTAACATCTTTTGGCTCTCCAAGTTCTGAAGCTACATCTAACATTGGTTGTGCCTCATCAGAACAGAATTTGCCAGTTTTTTTAGCTCTATTTTCTGCTTTTAGCATTGGTCCATAGTCTAATCCTGTTATTACTATCATACCAACAAATGCTAATGTAAATATACTATACATGTTGTAAGGTATACTACTTATATATGCTTGCATTGGTGTAACAGTCAGTAGCCCTGCAGCTAGTAATCCTTGACTTATCATACCTATTTGGAATGCAATCCAGTCAGATATAAAAAGTGATGCTGAAGGTGCAGCTGTAGAGTCTAATATATAAGAGAATTTTTCAGAAGATATTTTGTGTTCTTTAGCAATATCTCTAAAAACATTTCCGTCTATAGCTGCTATTAGACAGTCATTTACACTTATACACATACCTAATAACCATGCCCCAATACCAACATACTTTCTATTCTTTATTTTTTGCCTTGCCCACATAGATAAAGCCTTACTCCCTGATAACTTCCATATAAATGATATACCCACTCCCATGAACATTGTAAATAAAATTAGTTTTGCATTATCTGGGTCAGTTAACTGATTTACTACAGTTTCAAGGGAAAATGATGTTGCCATAAATACATTTCCTTTAAACATTATTAACCCTGCTGTAAGTACACCTGCAAACAAAGATGGTATTACCATTTTACTTTTGAAGCACATCAATATTGCAACTATTGCTGGTAATAAAGCCCATATACCAAAATTACCTTCCATTGTTTGTACCTCCCTAATTTTTTATTTATTTCTTTTGTTATTAGAGAGAGTTATTATTAATAACTTTTTATAGCATACATTATTTGCTCCTTGTAACCTACTATAATTTTCATATATCCATTTAACATTTTATTTACTTCATCATCAAAAGTATCAACATATAAAGGCTTAAATTTTAGATTCAGTAGTTTTTGCTTTGTAAGAATAGGTAAAATATTCTCCTTACCTACATATCTAATTACTTCTGCGCTTATTTGTTGATTCCCTCTACCAAATAAATAACCTTGTGCTCCAGTAGGTGTTACAACTAATTTAGACTTTTGGTTCCTTACTACATTTAATATGTCTTCACAATTAGCATCAAGTTTGTATATTTTTTTATTAATTACAATATCAACACCTAATAGTGTATTTTCTATACTTAAAATATCCATTATTGCTCTTGTAGTAGTTCCTGGTCCTATAATGTACGCTACATCATTCTGCATATTATCAACAATATAAAGTCCTATTGCCCTTTGTGCACTTTCTTCATCTAAAGGTGTGGGAGCTTTTCTATTTTGTAATAACACTGTTTCTTTCGGAACTTTTAAGTATCCGTATAGCCTTGTGTAAACTTTACCTTTTCTATATTTATCTTCGTCTATATCAACAACTTCCTGTTCATTTATATGTTTAATATCACCAGTAATATATTTAAAAGCTATCTGCCCTGCACACTTAGGACTTATTGCATATACCGGTGAGTGTATTTTCACACCCGCCGGTATACCTATGCATACAACATTCAGACCTATTTCACTACTTATATCCCTAGCAGTACCATCTCCACCCGAGAATAATAATAAGTCTAAATTTTCTTTTATCATTTCTCTACAGGCTGATTTTGTATCAAAACTAGTTGTAGTATCAGAGTCTCTTTTGTACACTACCTTCACTTCAAACCCTAAGTCTCTAGCAATATTTTCTCCCATATTTGAATTAGCTGTAACTATTATAATATCTTTTTTTAGAGGTAAAAGCCCTTCTAATGCTTTTTTTGCCATACTTTCTGATTTTGGAGTAGAGCCTAGTTTTATTGCTTTTTTTAAGGTTTCTTCTCCATCAGTTCCCTTTAATCCAACTATTCCTCCCATGCCGGCTATAGGATTTATAATAATCCCTATCTTAATCAATATAATCTCCCCTTCTTAAGTTAGGTAAATATTATTTATCTGCCTTCTTTAAGTAAGCTCTCCATGTGATTGCCCACTTATCGCTATCATCAAGTTCAGATTCATCAACCTTATGTGAACTACTTCTATATGGTGCATTATAAGCTATTTTTGGATCCTCATATGCTTCATCAAATGCAAAAGTAAGAGCATTGATATATTCATCTAAATCTTCTTTTGATGGTGTTTCAGTAGGTTCTAGAGTCATAGGCTCTTCTACATAATATGGATGATGACTAGTCCAGTAGTGCATACCAAAGTCCATCATTCTTCTTTGTATGTCCCCTGTTCCAACTCCAGTATCTTCTTTTAAATTTTTTAGAGTATATCTTGCTTGCTCTATTCTTTGCTTTCCTTTGATGTATGGTGCATCAACTGCTTTGTGCTGCATTAGTTTATTAAACAAATAGTTGTTATTTAAAACAGCTATTTTAGCAACCTCGTACAATCCATCTCCACCTAGAGCCCTTATCCAAGAGTATGCTTTTAATACTACCTGAGGAACTCCATTAAATATTCTAACTTTCCCTATACTATCTTCTAGATTATAATTAAGGAAATAATTATTACTTTCTTTATTGTAATCAACTACAGGACAAGGTAAAAAAGATATAAATTTATCAGTAACACCTATAGCACCTGTTGCTGGACCTCCACATCCATGTGGCGCAGAAAAAGTCTTATGGATATTAAAGAAGCACATATCAAAGCCTGCATCTTTTGCTCTAGTTACTCCTAATAATCCGTTAGCATTTGCCTGGTCATAACAACATACTCCACCAACACTATGAACTAATTCTGTAAAATCTTTTACTCTTGTGTTAAATACCCCAGTGTCTTCTGGGTTTGCCACAAAGAATGCAGCAGTTCTTTCTGATACAGCCGCCTTAAATGCATCATAATCTGGGTATCCATTTTCATCAGGGAATATTGTTATTATTTTATATCCTTGAACTGCAGGTGCTGCTGCATCTGATGGATGAGAATACACAGTAGTTATAATTTCATCACGTGTATCTCCTTCTCCCTTTTTATCGTGATATGCTCTTACAAGTGAAGCCATAGTCATAATAGCTTGACTTCCTCCACTTGGTTGAAAAGAAAATCTATCCATACCAGAGATTTCTTTCATATATTGCTCAGTGTTATACATTATTTCTAAAATACCTTGAGTTGTACTTTCATCTTGTAGTGGATGTAATTCTGTCATTTGTGGCATCCTTGCCAACTTCTCATTTATTTTTGGACTATATTTTACAGTACATGTACCTTGCCCAATTTCTATATTCAAATCAGCTCCTAGTGTTTCTTGAGATAATCTTAAATAGTGTCTTAGCGTTCTATGTTGTGCTATTTCAGGTAAATCTAATTCTTTTCTTTTCATATTATCTGGTAATATATCTATTGTATCTCCCACAGCATCTTGAATTTCTTTACATGGTGTAGGTGGTATTACACCTCTCTCACCTTTTTTCGATAATTCAAATATTATAGGTTCATCCCATTTTGCCTGATGGAAATTCTTAACTTTAAAACTTCTATCTATAAGCTTCAATCTGAGCACCCCTTCCTAGTTTAATAAAGCCTTAAGCTCATTTACAAATGTATCAATCATTTCTTTTGTGTGTATTTCAGTAATACAACATAGCATACATTGACCTAGCTCTTTGTAATCTTCACTTAAATCTTTACCTGAAAATATATTTTTTTCTAATAATTTTTCTTTTATTTCTTTTACTGTTTTTGAACTATTATTAAAATCTAAAATAAATTCTTTAAAGAATGGTGAATCAAATCGCAAACTTACTCCTTCTATTTCACTTAGCTTATTTGCAGCATATCTACTATTTTGCATTATACTCTTTCCAACTTCATACATTCCCATTGGACCCATTAAAGATAGATATACACCTGCTGTAATTCCAAGTAATGCAGACTGAGTACCTACAAACTCTTTTCCTTTTTCTCTTAGATTTCCGAAAGATGTTCTATCATAAGCTACATCACCAAATCCATACTCTCCATCTACTGATGTTTTCGCAATACCAAACAATCTAGATGGGTACTCCATAACAAATTTTTCTTCATCTCTTGTAGAGATAAATCCTGATTGACCACCACCATAGTTCATATGATTCCCTAATACTTGTACATCCCCTACTACAATATCAGCACCATATTGACTTGGTGGAGTAATAACACCTAAAGATATAGGATCTACACCTACTATACTTACTGCTCCAGCTTCATGAGCTATTTTAAATATTTCCTCTCCTTGAGTTTCAATAAAACCTAAAGCAGATGGATTTTCTATATAAACTGCACAAACATTTTCATCTATTTTATTTTTAAAATCTTCTAAATCCATTAACCCTGTTTTTTCATCATAATCAATCATCTTAAAGCTTATGTCTGGTGCACAGTAGTTTTTCATTACTAAAAATCTTTCCTTATGTATAGTTTTAGGAACCAATGCAACCTTTCTACTATTAATCCTTGATGACATTCTTACAGCGGTAGATGCTGCTTGAGCTAAATCAAACGTTGGCACACTAACAACATCCATATCAACTAATTCCGCTACCAAACTCTCATATTCAAATAAACTTTGGAATCTTCCAAAATCATTGTATGGCTCTCCTCCATATGCAGTCAAAAACTCTGCTCTTGTATTAACTTCATCACAAATAGCAGGTACATAGTGCTGATAGCATCCGTAACCCATAAAGTTCATGTAATCTTCACATGTAATATTTTTTTTCAAAATATTTTCTACATGGCGTTTTAAATCATACTCAGAAACTATTGCCTCTGGCAAATCTAGTTTTCTTTCTAATTTTATTTCTTTAGGAACCTCTGCATGTAAATCCTCTAGAGAATTTAATCCTATTTCTTTTAGCATATCTTCTTGAATCTCTTTTACTGAATTTGGAATATATGGATGTGAACTCAATCCTTTAATAGACATTTTTATCCTCCCCTTTTTCAACCAATATTTTAAGCTATTCCTCCACCATCAACTACCACTGCAGTACCAGTTATCCAACTAGATAAATCACTTGATAAGAAAAGTACTGCTTTTGCAATATCCTCTGGGAATCCTAGTCTTTCTAATGGTCTACCTACTGCAGAATCTTTGAAAAATTCTACTTCATTTATACCTAATTGTCTTCCTTCTTCTCTTAGCATATTAGTAGCCGTATCCCCTGGATTTACAGAGTTAACTCTAATATTTGATTTTCCATGATCTATTGCCATTGCTCTTGTTAGATTTACTATTCCACCTTTTACAGCACAATAAGCAGCCGCTTTGTCGCCACCTTTTAATCCCCATCCTGAACCAGTGTTTATTATACTTCCACCACCATTTTTCTCCATAACAGGTATTGCAAATTTTGATAATAAGTAAGTCCCTTTTAATCCTACACCTAGCACAAAATCCCACTCAGCTTCTTCTAGCTCTACTACAGTCTTTCTAACTGTCACTCCTGCATTATTAAAAAGTATATCTATTCTTCCAAAATCATCTTCTATTCTTTTTATAGTATCTTTACATTCATCTATTGACGTAACATTACACTTATAGAACTTAGCATCATACCCTTTGTCCCTTATTTTTTCAGCTTCATTCTTTCCTTCTAGGTTTACATCTAGCATAGCTACTTTAACACCATATTGTGCTAGTAATTGTGCTGCACCCAACCCTATACCTGATGCTGCACCAGAGATTACTGCCACTTTACCTTTTACTTTTAATACATTATTTTCTTCCATATTCCACCTCATTATAAATTTTTATGTTTTGTCACAAAAATATTTTTAGGTCATAATATTATATATTAAAGTAATCCTCAGCTTATTCTGTATACATCTCCTTTGAGTAAAAAAAACTAAAAGGCCTACTACCGATACAATACCGATAGCAGGCCTTAATTATTCTATTTCTTAAACATTCTATTTTTTAATATGTAATCTTGTTATTTATATCTAAATACACTTATTTCCACATTCATCACATCTTGATACACAGCTTTTGTTTTTACCAATACATAAAATCATAGCCACACTTTTTATTGGATGCATCTGATTGTATTCATTAATAGTAATATCATCATTCTTTAAATACTCATAAATAACTCTTTGGTTATTAACCTCAAAATCCTTATTACCAGGATATATCTCACTAGAAATATACAAACCATACTTCTCTTCTAAATTTTTCTTAATACACTCATTAATATAATCAAGAGCAACTATACCGACCTTATCTAGCACAAATCCTCTTATCATATCATTACTAGACATAGACTTGTTTATCTTATCTTCTATCTTACTTCCAATAGAATATAAAGCCACATAAGATTTTTCACACTGTGCAAAACACTTTTTTACATACTCTCCACCAAAGTCATTATTGTCCTTATCAATTTCATTAGTGAACACACTTATTTCTAACAAGTCATTAATGCTTTCTATTTCTTCATCAATAACTTTGTCTATATTTTTAGGAACTTTTCTACTTCCATATCCTAAAAACTTCTCAACAGTTCTTTTATCAATCTTTACTTCTTCTATCTTTACTTCTTCTATATTCATTACATCTCTATCCTATCTAATTCTTCATATGATAATCTTCCAGTGTTAATAGCTGCTTGTAGATTTTCTACAGGACTATCATTTGTACAATTACAACCAAAAGCACATAAGAAGTTATTATATTTTCTCATAGCCTTAGTTAACTTTAAAGTTTCTTCTCTTATCTTCTCAGGAGTAGACCTTCCTAATAGCTCTATTGGATCAAGATTTCCTATTAATACCTTATCACTAGGAATCTTAGGCATAACCTCTCTATAGTCCATTATTTGGTCTAAGCTTACAGCATCTAAATCACAGCTAAGCATATTTTCAAGTAATTCACTAGTATCTCCACAAATATGCATACTCTTCCAACAATCAAGCTCCTTATAGATCTTGTTTGCATTTGGAACTACATATTTATCGAATCTTTCTTTATTTAAAGTAACTGCTGCTGGCTCTGAAATTGATATTAATTTTGCTCCAGCTTTATTTGCCGCCACTGCATATCTTCTTACTGTTTCTGTTGTAAACTCTAGTAGCTTAAGAACAAACTCTTCATTAGTTATTATAGATCTAAGTAAATGAGTAGCACCTGCTAGCTGTACTGCTAATGTAAATGGACCTTGTATTGATATATATAATGGCTTATCAATATTCTTAGCTATTTGAGTTAAACTTTCTATGTTTGTAGGCATTCTTTTACTTTTATATGGATCTGGAACTTCATATTTGCTTAATATATCTAAATCAGTAATACTATGACTTAAAACACTTGGGAAATCATAGTCAGGCTTTAGTATATCTAGCCCTATTGTTTCACAGAATATTATTCCATCACAGAAAGAATATATAAAGTCTGATTCAAAATATTCATTCATAGTTTTAGCAAGATGAAGTTGATTTTCTACACTTTCATATACTTCATAAGCTGTTTTACTTATTAAAAACAGACCATTTGTAGCCATATCTGGAAGGAAAAATCCTCTAGGTTCACTGTTTATATATTCTAATAATGTCATCTACACTGCCTCCCCCATAAGTCTTTGTATTAGTCTTACTGCTCTTGGTGCATTTTCACTATATCCATCAGCACCTATTGTTTCTGCAAATCTATTACTTACAGGACCCCCACCTACTATTATTTTAGGTCTTTCCTCTAAATTCATATCATTTAGCTCATCTATTACAGTTTTCATATTTTCCATAGTAGTAGTCATCATTGAAGATAAAGCTATAATATCAGCATGGTTTTCTATAGCTGTATTTATAATATCTTTACTTTTTTGATTAACTCCCATATCTATAACCTTGTAACCAGATGACTCTATCATTATCTTTACAATGTTTTTTCCTATTTCGTGAGTATCTCCCTCAACAACAGATAATATTACTGTACCCTTGTTTTGAGATTTACTTTTACCGTATTTTTTAAGTACGTCTATACCTTCATTTAAAGTATCAGCACATACTATTACTTCAGAAAGATAATATTCTTTTTCTTCAAACATATCTAGTGCTCTTATCATTCCAGCATTTAAGCCTTTGTCGTATATATCTTCTACATCTAAAGACTCGTCTTTTAAAGCTTCTAATATTAATTCCTTAATTTCTTCTTTTTCCATATTAACTACACAATCAGATATCTTTTGTAAAATCTCCATATTAACACTCCCCTATTGATAGTTTAAATTTGAGCTCCATACAAAGTGTATTGGAAATACTTTCTCAGCAAATTCTTTTATAACCTTAAGCTCTTTTAATTCTTCTTCTATAACTTCATATCCCTCAAAGAATAATCTGTTTAATTTATCTATATCATCAATAACTAGTTTCTCTATGTCATCTATAGCTAGCTTTTCATCTCCAAAACTTATAACAAACTTATCTTCTTCTTTTATAAAGTCCATATTATTAATAACTTTACCATCTACATATTGCTCAAAATATCTTCTAAGCTTATCTGTAAAAGCTTCAAAGTTTATTATTTTTAAGCTTCCATCCATAGGTGCTATTTCTTTTTCATCATAATCCCTTAATTGGTTTACATAGTCTTTTACATGAACAAAAGTTATTACATATTCTAAGTTATATTTATTAGCTACATATCTTAAAGCTTGATAAGTGTAACTTGGCTCTATATACATTTCTCTTACTTCACCATATAACTTTTCCTCATCTATAACTCTCATAACAATGTATCCTATTACTTCTTCGTCAATAGTTATTACAAGCTTTTTATAAGTATAAGTTCCCCAAGGTATAGTAGAACTTTCTAGTAATGTTTCAAATTCATATTTAGTTCTTAAAAATCTAGTACTGTTTTGGTTGTATATTTCCATCATCTTATTAAGATGACATTCATCATATTCTCTAACTTCAAAATCTATATCTAAATCTAGTGGATATACTGTATATTTATAAAAGCTTTTAGGTATACTACACTTTCTTCTTGTGTATAAAGTTCTAGTACCAGATATGCAAACTACATCCACACCATCTTTTAGCATCTTATCTTCCACATAATCAAGTATTGTAGATGAATATCTATTTCCTTCATGTTCAGGGTCTGTACATACCCCTCCTATACTAGCTACTTTTATATCATTTCCTTGTATAGTTACATCTTGAATAAGGTAATTTACATCAGAAACTATTTTATTGTCTCTTTCAATAACTATCATATTCTCAACATTATCTTTGTTTAGTAGTAGAGGGAATTCTTGTTGCATAGTTGGCTTTTCTCCTCTTAAGTCTCTAAATACCTTATTAATTAAACCTACTGCACTTTCAAATTCTTCAACTTTAGCACTTCTAGCTCCCATAATTCATCTCCCCATCCTCTACATTGTCTTATTCTAAACTTAATTTCACATAATCTTTTTTAACAATCTACTTATATTATTGTTAATCCTTTTTTAAGTTGATTTTATACCTTTAACATTTCAAATTTAATAGTTTTTAAATACTAATTTCACCCAATTTTTATATACTTACTTCTAACTAATTAATTAAGTATTTTTCTAATAATTCATTTCTTAAACTTGTATATTTTTCAGAGTCTAATGAATAATTCATCTGTACAGATCTTTCTCCAACAAACTTCATCTCTGATTTCTTTCCTATTAGTTTTTCTATTTCATCATTAATATTTTTACTTCCTAGCTTACCTTCAATATCTTTAAATATATTAAAATCTTGAATTCCAAATAATAAGTTCTTACTTCTTACAGAATCCATAGGCTTCATGTCTTTCCCTGGATAAACTAAGAACATATCTCCAGCCTTCCACTTTTCTTTTTTGTAAGTTCCATTATTAAATAAATCTCCTGGCCATACTCCATAAGCCCATCTTAAGAATCCATCTAAGTTACAGTAATATGTAAACCATCCAGTCATTCTAGTTTCTAAAAGTGGCGAATCTAAGAATACATTTAACTTATCTGGGAAACAGCAAGAATACCAAGTAAAGTATCCATCTTTAGCTTCAAGCTCTTTCTTTATTTCATCTAATTTATCTATATTATTAATAAGCTCACAAGTGTTTAATGATAAGTTTTCTATATCTATATCTGCTTTTTCAAAAAACTCTTGATGATGTATTGCACACTTGTATCTTATTTGCTTTCCTTTAGCACTGTTTTCAATAAAGTTTATATTTTCCATAAATATTTCTATGTTATCTGGTTCATCAGCTATTATCTTAGTAATATCTAAATATCCTTTTTCATCTAAATGATCAAATAAAGCTTCTAGATAAGCTGAGAAATCTTCTTTTTCTTTTATATAATCAAATCTTTTCTTATCTTCATCATAATAATTTACTCTTATTGCATCTCTATAATCTTTTAAAGGGCTACCAAACTTAAAGGCATCCCAGTTTCCTATAAGTCCAAATATATTTATTTCTTTGTTTATGTTGTACTTTAAGCAAAGATCTACATATCTATCTAAATTACTAAAATCACATAGTATTTTATTATCTTTCTTAGTAACCTTTACTATGTTCATTTCAAATAAGTTAGCTGCATTTTCATGAACTTCATAACATCTTTGTCCTGCCCATGGATAGTCAGTAACTATTAAGTCTATTACCTTCTGACCTAACTTTGACATTTCACATAAGAAGTTGTCCATTATCTTAAAGTGTTCTTCACTAAAATAATCAACTTCATAATGTCTAGCCCAGTTACATGGATGTTGCCATAAATCTAAGAAGAAATCACTTTTATTTGTATCTTCTAGAACATAATCTATTACACCTATATTTAATTCTTCTTCTTTTATTACTATTTCTTCCTCATATTCTGTAGTAAAGTATGCTTTTATCTTAAGATTAATATTATCTTTGTTATAGCCTTTAGGCACTCTACCTTCTATCCATAACATTTGATAATCTTCTATATACTTAGAATTTACATTAAGTATTGCATCTCCTATATAATCTTTAGTATCGTTTTGGATATATCCTAAGAAAGATACTTTAAAGCTGTCTTCTAAAGCTTCTTCCATTTCTAAAACTATACGAATTTTATTGTTAAGACCTAAGTAATGTATATCATTTATTTTATTTAACTGGCATAAATAATTTTCATCACCTTTTAATAATAGTTGAAAAGCAAATTCTTCTTCCTTAACAACCTTTAACTCTAAATTACTATTTAATAGTTCATCTTCTCTGCCTTTTATATGTTTAACAGAGCTGTCAAATAATCCCCAATTTAAATTCATACTAACCTCCCATTTTACCAATTCATTTTAGCTTCTATATATTCTTATTTTCTTATATACTTAAAATTCTTATTTTTTACTATAATTATCTATCCCTACTGCTATCAATAAAACTAATCCTTTAACTACCATTTGATAATACTCACCTATGTTTAACAGTATCATCCCATTTGATAAAATCCCTATTATCAAACATCCAATAATTACTCCTGATAATTTACCAGAACCACCATTAACACTTATTCCTCCTAAAACTACTGCTGTTACAACATCCAGCTCAAAACTAGATCCAGTGTTAGGAAGTCCGCTATTTATCCTTGATAAACTAACTACACCTGCAAGTGATGCAAGTAATCCAGATATAGCATAAACCTTGTATTTAACTAAGTTTACCTTTACACCTGATAACAAACTTGCCTTTTCACTTCCACCTATACCATATACATGTACACCAAACTTAGTGCAATATAATATTACAAATCCAATTATATATACCCCAGCCAAAATAAAAATTGGAACAGGTATACTTCCTATATATCCTTGACCAATAAATGAAAACTCCTTAGGGAATCCATAAACAGGTAAACCACCAGTTACTATATAAGCTATCCCTCTGAATATTGTCATAGTACCTAAAGTTGATATTAAAGGAGATATTTTAACCTTATTAATTAAAAATCCATTTATCAGCCCCATAGCTATACCACCAACTAAAGTCACTCCTATTGCAAGGTACATATTAACTCCACCTGATAACATCTTTGCTAAGGTTACAGAACTTAGTGCAAGAATAGCACCAACAGATAAATCTATACCACCTGTTAAAATAACCATTGTCATTGCAACTGTTGATATACCAACTATTGATATTTGTCTTACTATATTTGTTAAGTTTTCAAAAGTAAAGAAATACTCTGAAGACATTGAAAATATACCTATTAAACATAATAAGAATAATAATATTCCATACTCAAAAATATTTATCTTAAGTTTTTTACTTTTCATAATCTCTCTCCCTCAATAAACTAGCTGAATCCATAAATATTTGCTCAGAAGATAATTCTTTGTTTTTATACTTTGATACAACTTGTCCATTACTCATTACTAAAATATTGTTACTCATTCTAAAAATCTCTTCCATCTCAGAAGATATCATTATTATTGATTTCCCTTCTGAAACTAGTTTTTCCATAATCTTATATACTTCTTCTTTCGCGCCTACATCTATCCCCCTGGTTGGTTCATCAAAGATAATAATATTACTATTAGTAAGTAACCACTTAGCAATTACTACCTTTTGTTGATTACCCCCACTTAAGTTATTCACATGTTCTTTTAATGATGAATACTTAAGCTTTAAATCCTTTAATACTGAGTTTACTTCTTCTTCTCTCTTCTTTTTATCAATAAACACATTTTTTATATACTTACTTAAAGATGATAAACTAGTATTATCAGTAATACTCATCTCTAATATTAATCCCGAATCTTTTCTATCTTCCGTAATAAATGCTAACCCCTTATCTATAGCATCTGTCGGGCTATTAATCTCTACCTTAGTATTGTTAATAAAAATTTCTCCCCCAAGCTTTTTATCAACTCCAAACAATGCGTTTGCAAGTTCTGTTCTCCCCGATGCAACAAGACCTGCAATCCCTAGTACTTCCCCTTTTTTTAGTTCAAAAGAAACATTTTTTACATATTCACTACTTAAATTTTCGACCTTTAATATTACTTCATCAGTTGAATAATCCTTAGCAGTTTTAGTAATATCCAAATCTCTTCCAACCATATAATTTATTATTTTATTTTCATCTAATTTTTCTCTATCCTCAGTAACAATAAGCTTTCCATCTCTAAATACACTTATATTATCAGAAATACTTAGTACCTCATCTAATCTATGAGATATATAAATAATAGCTACACCATTATCTTTAAGCTTATATAATATCTTAAAAAGCATATCTATTTCATTTTTTGTAAGAGATGCTGTTGGTTCATCAAGAATTAATACCTCTAGGTTTTTAGTAAGAGCCTTTGCAATTTCTACTATTTGTTGATTTCCTATCCCTATTTCTTTAACAAGCTTTTTAGACTCTAAATTTACACCAAGATTTCTTAGTATTTCATCACTTTTTTCATACATTATTTTTTTATCTAAAAATAGCCCTTTAGTTAATTCACATCCATAAAATATATTTTCAGCTATTGATAAATCAGGTATTACATTTAGTTCTTGATATACGCAGTTTATTCCATTTTTTATACTGGTATATGGTGAGTTTTTAATAATCTTATTATTTTTGTATATAAGATCTCCACTTGTAACTTTCTCTGCACCAGTAATTATCTTTATAAAAGTAGACTTACCTGCACCATTTTCCCCAACTATTGAATGTATTTTACCTTTTTCAAATTCCAAACTTATATCATCAAGTGCCTTAACTCCAGGATAAACTTTAGTTATGTTTTTCAATTTAAGTATAGTTTCTATCACAACATTACCCTCGTTATTCATTTTATGTTAAATATTTTTCTGTTCTATCTTTAATTTCTATATATTAATTCAGCTTACAAAACAAATTTTCTTATTTTCTCTGAATTCTCATAAAGAGGTATAAAATCCGTTAGATTTCATACCTCTTCCATTTATACATTTATACTATTTTATATAGTCAGCTATGTTTTCTTTAGTTACTTGAGTCATTGGGAATTTTATCATTTCTGATATTGGTCCATTGTCTATAACTTTTTTAGCTGTATCTATTATATTCTTTCCACTTTCAAATGGTGCTATATCAACAGTTCCTCTGTATATAGTTCCATCATTTATTTTTTGTAATGCTTCATCTACTGCATCAAGACCAACTAAACATACATTATCACCAGTTTTGTTTGCAGCAGTCATAGCTTCATAAGCTCCAAGTACAGCATCATCACTTATACCAACAAATACATTTACATTAGGATTTGCTTGTATTATATTTTCAGCAGCCTTCATCCCTGTTTCTCTATCATTAGCATCAGTTTCTGCTACTATCTTAACATCTGGAGCATAAGCTTTTATACCTTCTACTAATCCTTTAGCTCTATCTAAAACTGCAGGTATTTGACTGAAAGTAAGAACAGCTACTTCAGCTTGTCCATTCATTTTTTCTTTTATGTATTTACCAGCTATCTCTCCACCTTGGTATCCATAATCGTATTCATTTAAGCTTACAAATGCATCAACGTTTTTCATTTCAACGTTAGCAGCAACTACTTTTATTCCTGCTTCTTTAGCTTTATCAACCATTGGTTGTAATGCTTCAACATCATTTGCACTTAATATTATTGCGTCAACTTTTTGAGTTATAAGAGTTTCCATAGCATCTATTTGAGGTTGAGCTTCATACTTCCCATCATGTATACTAAGCTCTATTCCTAATTCTTCAGCTTTTTCTTTCATACCGTCTATCATTGCTATGAAATATGGGCTAGTAACATCCATTGTTACATATCCCATTCTTAACTTTTTCTCTCCACCAGAAGCGTTTTCTTTACTTCCAGAGCTACATCCAACTAAACCAACTGTTAGCATTAGTGCTGTCATAAGTGCTATTATTTTCTTCATGTAATTCTCCCCTTTTACATATTCTTTTAATCTTCATCTTAATTATATTTTTTACGACAAAATATGTAAAATCGTTATTATCTATATATCATCACATTAGTATAGATAAAATCTATAAAAGGCTGTTTTAAGATATATTTTTTAACATATATTCTTAAAACAGCCTTTTACTTATAGCTTATAGAAAAACATTTTCCCTTTTATTTTAGGTAATCGCTAATATTAGTTTGACTTACTATTCCCCTAAATATCTTAGTTAAAGCTTGTATATCTGGTTCTTTGTGTTTTGCTAAATAATATAAAATTAGTCCTAGAAGCCCTGATATGAAAAACTCTAAAGAAAAATCAATAGTATCTTCACTATACTCTACCGCATTCATATCAATATGTTCCTTTAAACATTCCTTTAATACCTCTTTATATCTTGACTGAAAATAAGCATCCCCATGTTCCCCAAATAATACAGAGATGTATTTATTATTTTCCTTAAGATATGCTATGAGCCTAATATAATCTCCTATGTAATCTTCTTTACTAATTACAAATTTAACTAGAATATCTGATATTTCATTTAACGAACTTAGAAGTTCATCTTCTAACTGCTCTAAAATATCATAAACGTCTTTATAATAAAGATAAAAAGTTCCCCTATTATATCCTGCTTTATCAGTAATTTCTTTAATAGAAATCTTATCTATTCTTTTATCTTTGTATAACTCCCAAAAGGCTTCTCTTAGATTCTGCTTTGTTTGAGCTACTTGTGCTGGGTTCCTCGCCATATACTCCTCCTAATGATACTCAACAAATTTTAATAAACTGTTTATTGTAGTATTTTGTCAAAATTTATAAAATAAGATATGTTCAACAACGTGTTGTCTATAGTATAACACATAACAGCAAGTTTATACAAAGCCTTGCTTTATAGGTTACATTTTTATCATTATGTCAGCAAGACATAACACTATATTAAGTCATAGACTATCATTTAGCTACAGACATTAATTATAGGTATAATATTTTTTTGACATTTATATTTACTTTTTTATCTGAAAAACATAAAAAAATATTTAAAGACGTATTAATTCGGAGGTTGTAGTAGTTGAGAAATATATTTAGGATATTTAAAAAAGATATAAAAGATATCTTTTCAAATTACGCATTATTAATAGTAATAACTGGACTTTGTATATTACCATCCCTTTATGCATGGTTTAATATAGAGGCGTCGTGGGATCCATATGGAAGTACTGGAAACATCTCTGTGGCTGTTGTTAATAAAGACAAAGGTAGTAGTGTATTTGATAAAGATGTAAATGTTGGAGATGAACTAATTAGTAATCTTAAAGAAAATACTAATTTAGGATGGCAATTTGTAGATGATAAAACTGCACGTAAAGGTGTAGAAAATGGAACTTACTATGCAAGTATAGAAATTCCAGAAAACTTCTCAAAAGATTTAACTTCACTTCTTACTTCAGATGTAAAAAAAGGTGAAATAATCTACACTGTAAACGAAAAAATAAATGCCATAGCTCCAAAAATAACAGACAAAGGTGCTTCTACAATACAATTAGAAGTAAATGAAACTGTTGTAAAAACTGTTAGTGAAACAATATTTGAAGTCTTTAATAAAGTTGGAGTAAACTTAGAAGATCAACTTCCTAAGCTTCAAAAAATAGAAACTTCATTAGTTGAAGTTCAACAAAAGTTTGGTAAAATAACTAAAACTGTAGACTTAGCATCTGATGCTACTTCTAAAATAGGAGATATAATAAAAGAAGTACAAGGTGATATGCCTGCTATAAAAACAACCTTAGAAAACTCTAAAAAGCTATCTGGTGATGTAAAAACATTCTTAACAGATACACAAAAGAGTATGGATGAAATATCACCAATAATAAAAACTGATATAGGTTTAATAGCTAATGTATCATCAAATATATCTAGTTCTATAAAAGATTTAATAGACATAGTTAACAAAGGTGGAGATGTAGCTCCAGAGTTAATTAATAGTTTAGAGGCTAAGCTTTCAAACTTATCCCATACAACTAAAACATTACTTGATTTCTTAAAGAAAATAGATAAAATAACTCCAGGAAATCTCTTAAAAAATCCAATAGCACAACTTGAAAGTATTTACTCTAGCCTTCAAAATGCAATATCAGGCTTAGATATAATAAAGAATCAAATAGCTAATGGACAACAACCATCATTAGATACTTTAAACAAAATACTAACTGTGGCTAATGATGTAAACAATATAGCAAATAACATATACAATAACTTTGATGAAAAAATAGCTAAACCTATAAATGATATATTTGCAGGTGGATTAACTGTAGCATCAAATGTTATAGATGTATTAGAAAAAGCAGAAGCAAAACTTCCTGCTATAGAAGATATACTAAATACTTCACTTGATTTCTCGGGAAATGCTCAGGAAAGTTTAGCATTTATACAAGAAAAGCTTCCAGAAGCGAAAACTATCTTAGATGAGCTTGTAAGTACAATTTCTAAGATAAATAGTAGTGAAGAAATAAATGATTTAGTAGATTTATTAAAAAATGATATAGTAACACAATCAGAGTTTTTAAAAGAACCTGTAGAACTTACTACTAATAAATTATATCCAGTAGCAAACTACGGTTCATCAATGACACCATTTTATACTGTATTATCATTATGGGTAGGTGTGTTGTTA
The DNA here is from genome assembly GCF_056171995.1 of Romboutsia sp. LXY-2. Taxonomy (NCBI): domain Bacteria; kingdom Bacillati; phylum Bacillota; class Clostridia; order Peptostreptococcales; family Peptostreptococcaceae; genus Romboutsia; species Romboutsia sp. LXY-2. The sequence goes on from NZ_JBKFGI010000006.1 coordinate 40,285, forward strand.
CTAGTATCAATCCTTACAACAGAAGTACATGGTGATTACAGACCATCACAAATTTACTTTGGAAGAGGTTTAACATTTGTAACTCTTGCAATAATCCAATCTTTCATAGTAAGTGTTGGAGATATATGGTTGTTAGGTGTTCAAGTTGTAGATCCTGTATTATTTATTTTAATATCAATATTTACTAGTGTAGTGTTTACATTTATAGTTTACTCACTAGTGTCAGTATTTGGAAATATAGGTAAAGCAGTAGCAATAGTATTATTAGTAATACAAGTTGCAGGTTCTGGTGGTACTTTCCCAATAGAAGTTACACCTAAGTTCTTCCAAATATTAAATCCACTATTACCTTTCACTCATGCAATACGTGCAATGCGTGAATCAGTAGCTGGAGTATATGAACCAAACTTAGCTAAATCAATGACAGTTTTATTAATCTTCTTAGTAGCATCAGTTCTTGTAAACGTGTTATTAAAAGGACCTATAAACAAGTTATTAAGCAAGTTTACACATAAGTTTAACTCTAGTGATCTTATTGGACACTAGTCTTATAAATTAATTTTTAATATTAATAAGTTTTCTTTGATAATGTAAATATCTTTATAAAAATAAAAGCCGTGCTATTTTCACCATAGCACGGCTTTTATTTTTATTCATGTATACTTTTTATTAATTATACTTATTTTTTAATTTATATGTTTATTAAAAAATGCCATAAGCTTCAAATTTATACAAACTAAGGTCTTCTAGCACCTTTATAACTTTTCTCATAGTATGATGATGACAACTTAGATTTTATTACCCCATCTTTAGGATTAGCTGCATGTATAAACTCATCATTACCAACATACATTCCTACATGACTTACTCTTCCCTTATTCATTGTATCAAAGAAAACCAAATCTCCAGGCTGTAAATCTTTTTTATCTACCGCTTGGCCAAACTCACTTTGTTCATAAGATACTCTTGGTATATCTTTTCCCATTGAAGTCTTATATATATATCTAGTTAACCCAGAACAATCAAAAGACTCAGGACCATTTGCCCCCCATACATAAGGCTTACCTACTTGTTTTTCCAATAATTCTATAGCTTTATTCATATCACCAGATATTTGTGAATCTTCCTTAACCAGATTACTACTTATTGTTGAATTGTTATTTGATATTGAATTATTATTTACTGTTGAATTATTATTTACAACATTAGAAGTATCTACCTTTAGATTATTTAATACTCCAAGCATAGTTACCATCATTTCTAATTGATTAACGCCACTATTACATGAACATGAACTTCCTAATCCCATCGAACCTCCTAAAGAATTTTTTAGTATTTCATCAAATGGGTTAGAGTTTGTATCCAATGAATTTCTATTATTTAAATTTGCTTTGCTTATATTAGTTAAAAGACTACTCGCTATAATTTGATTTATATTACTCATTATTATTCTCCCGTACTTATAATATATAAAATTACTCTATATATTATAATCGGAAGTTTTTTATTTTTCTTTAACTATAACTTTCTTTTTACAGGTATTTGTATTTCAGTTAATCAATCTTCAAAATATTATTTGATAATATAAAGAGCTACTAAATATAGTAGCTCTTTACAACAATTGTAATACATTACATTTAAATCCTATCAACTTCCATGTTCATCACCAAATATTTATGATTAAACATATTATCAGCTCTATCCTTACTAACTCCCACAAAGTCTTTTCCAAACATATCAAATATATTAGAAGAAATAATAAGCTCTGGTAATCTTCCTAAAAGTTTTTCTCCATCAAATAAATATGCTACTTGGATAGGAGCACCATAGTTCCCATCAGCAGTAAAATCACCACCCATTGATAAATCAGCTAATATACCTATCTCACCATTTAAAAGCTCTTTTATAGACTTATCACTTTCTTTAATCCTTAACATATTAAAATCTGATAGCCCAACACTTGGTATTCCATCATATTCACATACGCCTGCACCTGTTAAGGGTAAATTGTATTTTTCACTAGTCTTTTTATCAGTATAGGGACTTTTCACTACCCCATTTTCTATTAAGGTATATCTATAATTATCATTTACTACACCTTCATCATCAAAAAAGCAAATTGGATTTTCATTAGGATTATTATCTTGATATAAAGTAAAATCCTTACTAAAAGCTTTCTTACCTAATTTATCACTTAATAAGGAACTATTACTTCCGAAGATTCCCCCATTTAAATCACCTATAAATTTATTTAATGGATGAGCTTCACTATCTCTAAAAATTACAGTCATCTTCTTTGATTCATTAAAATCTACTTCGTTTTTAAAAGCATTACACATTTTATTTGCATAATCTAAAAATAATTTTCTGTCATAGTTTCTACTCACAGCTAAAATTATAGTATCAAATATATTTAAGGATTTCTTATACTTAACAGTAATCCCAAGCTCAATAAACTTATCTTTGTATTTAAGATTTAGATTTTCACTATTAGAAATACTTCTTTCTATTTCAACAACATTGATTTTATTAGCAAAACTAAAATCTGGCTGGCTTTCTTCAAGAATACTCATAACTTCATCAAACTCATCTACCACATCTTCAATTACTAATTCATTGCTATAATCTTCAGTTATACTTTTGTTCTTACTAACTTCATAAGGATATTCAAACTTATCTTCTAGTGACCTTATTGCCTTTTTTTCCAACTCCTCTTCATCAATATTTCCTATCTCCCCTGCAAAACCAACATAACCATCCTTATACACTCTAATCCCTGTTTTAGTTATATCTTTCTTTCTAACAGAATCTATTTTGGTTTGTGTAATATTCAAAGAGATTTCTTTAATATATTCCACATACTTTTCCTTAATCATATCTTCCCTCCCTATTGAACATTAATATTTTTAACCCTAACGTATGGTCCACCAAATCCTACTGGTAATGGATACTGTTCCATCTTACCGCACCCACCAGTAACAAATGACATTAACTCTACTTCATTAGATAAACCATCTATTTCATTTAATGTTTCCATTACATTTCCAGTGATTACAGAAATGTTTACAGGCTCTGTAATTTTTCCATCTTTAATTTTGTAAGCTATAGATGGCGCTAAGGTAAAAGTAGACATTCCAGAACCATGCTTAATAGTCTCTATTAATATTCCATCTTTAACTTCTCCTATTAACTCATCCTTGGTTTTATCTCCACCTTCAATATAAGTAGTAGTCATTCTTACAATAGGTTCATACTCAAAGTTCATAGCCCTAGAGTTTCCAGTAATTTCTTCATTAAGTAAAGCACCAGTAGAAGAACTATGTAATCTTCCATTTAATAAACCATTCTTAACAAGATAAGTCTTTCTACCTTTGCTACCTTCATCATCATAAGGGGTATATCCACTTCCTATAGGGTTTCCATCATCAACTATAGATAAAATATCACTACCTACCTTTTTTCCTATACTCCACTCTTTTACCATTGTCTCATCACCAACCATAAGATCTGCCTCACTCTTATGACCAAAACTTTCGTGAGCAAATACACCTGCTGCTAAAGGAGATAAAACCACAGTATACTTTCCAGCTTCTACTGGTACAGAATTAAGTAGCACATCCTCACACTTTTTAATATGAGCATCCATCTTCTCTGTATGATTTTTCAATGCTTCAAACTTATCATCTGAGTATCTATAAGAATCACTAAATCTTTTATCTTCCTTAGATAAATTAAAATCAAAAGTCATTCCAAAAGTCTGAGTATCAAATTTTAGATTTGTTCCTTTGCTAGAATATATTTCTTTCACTATTTTTTTATCTATATATCTTGATTTCCAGTTTGTTATATATTTATTGTTATCTAATAATTTAAAGTTCTCTTTCAAAATGTCTTGCTTATCTTTCATGGATATTTGATCTGCACCATTTTCTTCATAATTTAATTCTTTTATTTTGTTTACTTCTAATTTTTTAACTATTGGATTTTCATATATGTTTGAGTTTGGACTTGCTAATTTAGACAGTTCATCTATTTCAACTTGTAGATTATCTAGATTTGAGCTTGAACAATAGTACCATCTATTCCCATCAAATATTCTAATAAATGCACCTTTATAATTTCTTACTTTAGATTATTCAAGTTCCCCCAGAGTATATGTTATTTTTGTTTCATATACATCTTCAATACGAACATCACAGTATAAATCTTTTGGAAATTTAAACATAGCGCCCCCCTTTATATTAAAATAAAATTCTCTATCTATAATGGTATCACATCTACAGTTAGTTTATTTTAATATTCTGTAAATTTGTTAACTATTAAAACAATAAATATTTGCTCCCTTTTGAATATAAATTATCAATAATATGCGTAAAAGGAAAAAGATAGTTTAATTCTTAGAAAAGAGTATAGCCAAATAAAACATAAAATTTAAGCATAAAAACAAAGAATACCAAGACTTGGTATTCCTTATTCCTTATTTGTTATTTCTAATTATATTGATTTAACTTATAATATAAACCTAGTTAAACCATCTTCTTATCTATGACTAATATCATAAGCTACTTATTTATATAATAGTTTTTATGAATATTTTATTAACAGTCTTTCTATTTCATTTTTAATTTCATCAAAACTATATCTTCTAGAATTGTCTAATCTAATTCTTAATTTAGATTCATCTAATCCCATAGATTCACTTAAAAAACTCATAAGTCCTCTTGCTTTTCTATCGACTTCTAAAAGTATATCTACATGAGTATTTGTAGGTATAAAAACTAATTCTAATTCATCTAGTCTATTTCTATAATTACCTCTAGTTGGAACAAATTCAAACTCTTGGACAAAATTAAGTCCATTTAACTTAGCTGGACAGTGTTCATTTTCAACCTCTCTAAGAGAGAATCCTAGCTCTGATATAGCCTTTATAGTATTTTCCATATATTCATTAGGTACTACATTTATATAATCTCTATCTGATGTGTCTACTCCACTCTTAATGTCTAAATAAGTCGATAGCCATACCTTTGATTTATGCATAGTAGCAGGGACTCTCTTGTATAGTATAAAGCTGAATTCAACTTCACATACTTCATTTGGAAGTATATTCTTATCTATATTTATAATATGTTCTTGAATACGCTGTGTTTTATTTACTATTTTATCATCTACTTCTTGTATATAATTAGTATAAACTCCTATTGTGATATCATTTATATATTGCTCGATATTGCCACCTTTTATTTTACATATACCTTCTATTCTTTTTCCTGGCATTATATTTTTAGTATGAACTATTGTATCTATTTTTGTACCACCCACACCAAATGCAGATGCCATAACTTTATTAAATATCCCCATGTCTTACCTCCAAAATTTTTGTATTACAATACATTTATTTTATTTTTTATTAATTTCCTCTGGATAAACTAATCCCCATTCTTTTCTAATCTGAGTCATAATATCCATAACATCTTTAGTAAAATCTAAATGAGTAACTTCTACATCACCTCTAATAGCTTTTTCCATATCTTCCATCTCATAGAATAAAGCATTTTCAGTTTCTCCTATTTCAATAACTTCCTTCTCGCCAGATTCTGTATAAGTAATTACAGCTTTTTTTGCTCTTGGATATTCCATTATTTCAATATAGCCTTTATCACAAGAAATCATCCCTCGCTTCGGTTGCTTAGAATGAAGTGTAAGTGCAATAGTTGCCATCTCCTGATTTTCATTCATCATTAGAATTCCGACCTGCTCATCTACGCCAGATGGTGCATACTTCACCTGACTTACTATATGATTTGGTTTTGCTGACATAAACCATCTAGCAAAAGAAATCGCATATACCCCAATATCTAAAAGTGCTCCTCCTGCAAGATTCAAGTTAAAGAAACGATTTTCCATATCATATTCTTTATAGCTACCAAAATTCATCTGAATCATTCGCACTTCACCTAGAGCACCTAATTCCACAATTTCCTTTAGTTTCTTGTATAAAGGCATATGATAGATTGTCATAGCCTCTGCTATAACAACTTGTTTTTCTTTTGCAAGTTCAATAGCCCTATTTAACTCATCACTATTAAGTGTAATTGATTTCTCACATAATATATGCTTACCATTTGCAATAGCTTCTAGCATAAAATCAATATGAGTATTATGAGGTGTAGTAATATAAATAATATCTACATTATCATCATGAAACATTTCATGAAAGTCATCATATACCTTCTCCACGCCATATTTTTCAGAAAAACTAACTGCCTTACTATGTGTACGATTTCCTACAGCATAAATAGATTTACCAGCTTTTTTTAATGCTGTTGCCATTTCATTTGCAACTACTCCTGTACCTAAGATTGCCCAATTAAAATCATTCTTTTTCAACATATTGTCCTTCACTCCCTACTTTATAATTTATCTTCTACTATAAGCTCTTCATGCTCCCTAATAGAATCCGTTAACCCTTGATTTGTACTTGCTAATAGCAAATAAAAAATTTCAATGACTGTCATTTCTACTACCTATTCTTTATTTATGAGAATAAACTATCATAAAATTTTATTTCAGTCAATTTGTTATTTATATCCATAGCTGATAATCTCCTTCACTATATATAAATAAATTCTTTAATTAAAGCACATACTAATGAAAATTGATTATGGAGGTTTTGTCATGTTCAAAAACAAATTTTTAGTAAGTGATGATAATCAAGATATAGTAGAAGTATTAGCAAGTAATGGATGTGAAATATCTTGTGATAATAAACCTATGAAAGAGTTAGTAGCTAATTCTACTAATGCAGCACAGGAAAAACACGTTCCTTTGGTTAATGTTAATGGAAATATTGTAAAGGTAGATGTAGGCAGTGTTAGACACCCTATGGAAGAGGCTCATAGCATAGTTTGGGTACATATAGTTACTACTCAAGGTACACAACGTAAGTACTTAAAAACTAATACGGATCCTGTAATAGAGTTCGCTTTATGTCCTGATGAAAAGTTACAAGAAGTTTCTGCCTATTGTAATCTTCATGGATTATGGATGATTAAGGCATAATAAAATTTAATTCTAAAAAACCGTATCATTTATTTATGATACGGTTTTTTATATCTTACTCTACGTAGCGTGTATGTTATTTAAAATTTAAAAGCTTATTTTTTAATTGATTTTCAATATTTCTTAATTCCACTTCAGCTTCCCTACGTTTTTGACGTCCTTCAGTTTGTATATTAAGTATTTCATCAAGAGTTGAAATTAATGACTCATTAGTCGCTTTTAGTGTTTCAATATCAACAATTCCTCTTTCAGACTCTTTTGCTGTTTCTATAGTTGAAGTTTTTAGTATTTCTGCATTTTTACGTAAAAGTTCATTGGTCATATCTGTTACTTCTCTTTGAACTTTCGCAGCATCAGCAGCATGAGCAACTCCAAGTGCTAATACCATTTGATTTTTCCAAAGTGGAATAGTATTTATAATTGTAGATTGTATTTTTTCAGACATTAAAGAATCATTATTTTGAATTAAACGAATTTGTGGTGCCATTTGTAAAGAAACCATCTTAGTTAATTCTAAATCGTGAATTTTCTTTTCAAAACGATTACAAAGAGCAACAAAATCATTTAAGTCTTGAGCATCCTGAGGATTTCCACTATTTCTTGCTTTTTCTTGTAATCTAGGAAGATCTTCATTTTCTAATTTCTGAAGTTTCTTTTTACCTGCCAAGATGTACATAGTAAGCTCTTTAAAATATACTTTATTTATCTCATACATCTTATCTAGCATAGCAATATCTTTTAAAAGTTGTATTTGATGATTTTCTAAGGCACTACACATCTTACCAATATTGCTCTCTACTTTATCATAGCTTAATTTCATTTTAGAAATCTTATCCGTACTTTTTTTAAAGAAGCCTAAAATTCCTTTTTTATCTTCCCCTTCTTCAAAGTTCTTTAACTCATAAACTACACTAGATAGCATTTCTCCAATTTCACCTAAATCTTTAGTCTTCACATTATTTAATGCTGACTGTGAAAAATCAGAAATCTTCTTTTGAGCACCTACCCCATATTGTAAAATAGAATTTGAATTATTTATCTCTATTTTATCTACAAATTGATCAATCATTCTTTGCTCTTCTTCTGTAAGTTGAATTTCATCAACTATTTTTTCTTCTACCTTTTCTTCTTTTACTTTTACATCAAGAACTTCCTCTTTGAACGGTTCAAAAGTTAACTCTGGCTTTATATTAAGAAAATCATCTTTAAATTCCTCACTCATTTTTAATGCCTCCCTTTTATCTTAAACTTACTTTTTAAAATCTTCTTCTGTTAATCCATCTTGTTTAAACAATGTTTTAAGAACAGTAATATCTGTAGAGATATCTAAAGCAACATCTTCAAATAAATCATCTAATAAATTTTCAAAAGCATTGTTAATAAGATCAATACTCTTTTCAATTTCACTTTTAGCATTTTTTATATTATCTCCTTGAACTGATTGACTATTTAACTCTTTATATGAATTAATTAATTTTATAGTAATGGGAAGATAATGATTTATAAATTTTTTAACTTCTTGTAGCTTTTTAGGATTCTTCTTAACCTGACAAAGTATCTGGTTAGCAACATCTCCTAATTTATCTAACTTTATAGCTATTTCTTCTTTACAAAGATCATTTCTTATATCTTTTATTTGTTCAATATAATTTATTCCTATTTTAATTGTAGATTCTATTTCTTCATTATTTAAACTTTCTATTTCTTCATTTAATTTTTCATTATTTTTTTCTTTAGCTATTTGTTGCTTCTTTAAATTTAAATAGTCGCCATAGACTTCATCACTTAACATAAAATAAGTTTTTTCTTCATCTATATGTCCTTCTAAAAACATACCTAATTCAATCATTCTTCTTAGGTCTTTAACAACAAAACTCTCTTTCTCTTTTGCAAAATTTGCTAAGTCCTTAATTAAGAAATAGCTATTATCGTCAATAAATCTTACATACTTCTTAAAACGTTTTAATCTTTTTCTTAAATTTACTCCTCTTAATAATAAACCTAAACTTACTGCAAATAATAAAAATAAAACTCCAAAAATAATACTGCTCCCTATAATAACACCACTAAATACTGTATTAAAGAACGTATTAAATATTAAAAAAGCTAAGATTGAAGAACCAAAAATGAAACTTCCACCCGCGCCAAATATAATACAAAGTATACCTGATATGCTTCCAGCAGGTCTTTTGCTAATATATGCTTCTATATCATTTTTCGCTTTTTTATTTAATATCATATATTTGTCACTATATTTATCAAGTTTTGATTTAAATTGATTTAAAGTATCTTCAGTTTTATAATTAATATCCTTTTTTAAATTAGCAAAATCTATTGCTTTAAGTGCATTGCTAACTGTAGACACAATTTGATCTTCTAAATTAGAAAAATCTTTTTTATCCATTATCTTGCCTCCAGATTATTTTTCTTATAATTAACATATGCCTTTTTATTTAATACTGTTATGTTAATTTTTAATTTTATTATATCTTATTATATAGTTATTTGTAACCACTAACTTGAAAATGTAATTTTGAGGTAATTTTAAAATATATTTTTAGATCAATAATTAATAAAATTCTGTTTAGAATCGAAGGTACATAGTATATAAATAATAATTATTGTAAGTGTTAAAATTCATAAATAAGAAAAAAGTCGCTAAATTTCAGCGACTATTTAAGCAAATAATATCAATACTTAAGGCTAATTTTACATTTTTCTATCATATAGTTCTCTATACACTACTCTACGGATAACTTTTTTATAAACTATTATTTATATATAATCAATATCTAGATAAATATAACTTATTGTATTTTTATAATATAATTTAATCTATCTATTTTAATGAACTCTAATTTTTTATCGTACTTATTAAATTCATCTTCAAGTAAATCAATATATGAATAATACTCATCTTTTATCTCATCTATCTGTGTTTCAGATAAAGTCTTCAAAACATCCATCTCTGAATATTTACTCTCAAACATTAAATCTCCAATAACTATTACTCCATCATCCTTTAGCACTCTCATCATTTCTTCTATCGCAATATTTTTTTCGCTTTGATTTAAGTGATGAAATGCATATGTTGAAACAATAATATCAAAAGACTTATTATCATAGGGTATCTTTAGAAATTCTCCTACTCTAACCTTTAGCATAGGATATTTTTCTTTTGCAACTGATAGCATTTCTCTAGATTGATCTATACCGATTATTTCATAATTACCCTTTAAAAATTTACTTGCTAAATTTCCTGTTCCCACTCCTATTTCAAGTATTCTAGAGCCTTCTTTATCTAAATTTTCTACTAAATCATATACTTTTTGTAATATTAGCTCATAGTTTTTGTATATTTTTAATTCTCCATTATCTTTCTTTACATCATTATCATATAATTTTGCCCAACTATTAAAATCCCATTTATCATTCCATCCGTTCTTAGCATTATTTAACTTATTACTTTCATTAATTATTTCTAATAAATCATCTTTTATTTTACAATAATCTACTTCCTCATAAATTTTATCTATTACATTCTCTAAAGATTTTCTTATTGTGTTAAGTCTATGAATTTCATCGTTAACTAATTTCCATTGATTATTAAAATGAGTTAAGTCATTTTCTTTTTCATTATTTTTTAATATATCTTTTATAGAGTCAATACTTAACCCTATTGACCTATAAAGCAATATAGATTGTAATCTAACAATATCTTCTTCATTGAATTTTCTATATTTGTTATCAGATTCCCTTATTGGTGCTATCAACCCTTTTTTCTCATAAAATCTAATCTTATTTGTAGTGATTTTAAACATCTCTGCAATATGACTAATAGTATAATTTTCTATCATATTTTAATCCCCCTAGCTCTTGTTATACTATTATTTTAAACTTTCGCCTTAGGTTAAAGTCAACAAAAATACTATTTGAATATTAAATAAAAGCAAATGAAAAAGCACTGTATACCTATTAATATCAGTGCTAATTTTGTTAACTTATTAAATAATCCAAATAATCAATTTCTTATTATAAACTGTTATCACTTATTTGTGGTACGATTCTCCGTACCGTACTCTACGTAGCACAATTTCTTAACTCTAATTTATTTTAAACATTTGTTAGTTTTATTTTACTCATATTTTTTACCAACTATATACATCGGTATGAAAATAAAGATTATAGGGAAAGGTGCAATCAAAATCCTAAGCTTTTCCCATAGTAATGGATTTATAGAAATAATAGACAAATATAGTATTGGTAACAGTGTAAACACACTCATCATTGATGTATGTATGGTTTTTACTATGTATCTCCAATTACTATTATTAAATGTTAATCCTATCATATTCATTCTAAACGCACCATGACTATAATGACTTATTTTATTTTCATCATAATAAGTAGGCAGAGTTTCTTTTGCAAAGAAAGTAAAATATAAACCAAAAATTAACATCAATAATTCTACTGTTAAAAAATTACTATCCATGTCAATCAGTGAATATCCTTTTGCAATATAAAATATCAGTTCTAAGGTAACAACTATCATGCTCAAACTAAATATAGTTATTCGATTCAACTTATCTCTACGTTGTAATATAGCTTCTTCCTTTGACAAAACAATAGTTCTCGACACTAACGAGTCTATTTCATCAATCGTAAATTGTTCATTACTTTCAATTCTTTTTCCACTAAGTAATTCTGTTGTTGTTACTTCAAGAATTTTAGATAAAGGCATAAGTAACGAAATATCTGGAAAGCTTAACCCACGCTCCCATTTACTAACGGCTTTATCAGATAAAAATAATTGCTCGGCAAGCTGTTTTTGCGTCAGTCCTTTTTCTTTTCTCAACTCTTTTAAAAATTCTCCAAACTCTTTGTTATTGATTGTTTGCATAAGTCTGCACCTCCTACATTAAATATAATTCTGAAAGCTAAAACCAACAATCGACTATTCGTAGAATACAGGTTAATTTCAATGTAAACTAACAGTAGAATATATAAATAATCTCCCCCCAACAAATATCTATTTCATATTCAGTTTAGCATTCTTACAGGATTGTGTAAATTTTTATAAACCTACTGTTTACCCATTAAATCTAAAAAACCGTGCTCCCTTACTTGTGATACGGTTCTCCCTACCGCACTCTGCGGAGCACACAATTGTCTAACATAGCCAAAAAAATATTACTGGAGTTTGAAAATTTCCAGTAATATCTCTTATAAAGCAAGTCTATTTGTATAAATCTATAGATATTCTCTTTTTATTCTTATTTTATACTATCTATTATTTAATAAACATCATCCCTACTGATAATATTATAGATGAAGAAATAAATATACAAACTATTATCTTACTCACAAACTTAACCCACGTAGAATAATCTACCTTAGCTATAGCTAAAGCTCCCATTATTGACCCACTTGTAGGCGTAACTAAGTTTACTATACCACTACCTGCACTAAATATAGAAACTATTATCTCTGGTGCAAAACCTAAACTAACAGCTAAAGGCCCTATTATTGGCATTGATAAACCTGCAAGACCTGATGTTGATGGTATGAAGAAAGACATTGCCATATATATTAAAAGAGCAACTACTGCAAATATTATTGGATTTATTCCAGTTAAAATAGATGAAGCTGACTCTAATACATACATGTCAAGTCCTGTAGTATTCATTATTAAAGATATCCCTCTAGCAACTCCAATAACTAATGCAACTCCAACCATTTCACTTGCACCATCCATGAAAGTTCCAACTAATTCTTTCTCTTTCATTCCATAAACAAGTCCTATTACAACTGACATTACAACAAACCAAATTCCAAGCTCAGAGAACCACCAGTGCCCTAAAGCTGAACCTGTTAAGAAAGAAGTATTTTCAAAAATTGTTATTCCAAAATCCTCCCAAGGAATTATCCCACAAACCATTACTAAAAATGATAAAGAAAATAATCCTAAAACTATTTTTCTTTTCGTGTTAAATTCTACAACTTCTTCAGAACTATGATCAAAAGCTCCTTTTGCCTCTTTCATTTCATTTTCTGATAATAAAGTTAAAGATTTATCTTTTTGAATATTTTTTGCATATTTCATTACAAAGTATATAGATATTAATAATGATGATAGCCATAAAGCTATACCCATACCTATTATCACTACTTGATTTGTATTAATTCCTACTCCATTTAAAGCTCCTATACTAGTTGAAACTAAGAATGGATTTACTGTTGAACCTAAAACTCCTGAACCTGTCCCAAGTATTAGTGTTGCAACTGATACTAATGGGTCAAATCCAGCTGCCATCATTGTAACTGTTATTAAAGCAGTGAATGCTACTATTTCTTCATTCATTCCAAAGCTAGTTCCACCTAAAGAGAATACAAACATTAATACGGGTATTAATGTTAACTCTTTTCCTTTTAGTTTACCAACTACTGATCCTATACCTGCATCTAATGCTCCAGTTTTTGTTGTTACCCCTAAAAATCCACCTATTAATAAAACGAATATGGCAATATCTATTGCATCATTTAATCCATTTATTGGAGCCATTATAACGTCTGAAACTTGCGCCTTAATTAGACCTGGTATAAATTGAGTTATTATTGCTATAAATACTGTAATTGCTAAAAGTACTGTATAAGCTGTTGGCAATGTAAAACCTTTTTTCTTTGTCTTATTACTCACAATATCATCTCCCTTTTTTTAGTCTATACTTATGTAATAAATGAATTTGGAAATTATTACATAGTTTTGATTACTCTTATTATAATATAAACTAATTTTTCAGGCAATTTTTTACATTAACATTGAAATTTTTATATCTTTTCACATTAAAAGAATACATTTCTTACACATTATTATTCATAATTCAGTAAATAGAATCACTACGTGTAATTTTTTGTGACATATACACAATTATATAATTCCTATAATTGCACAGCCTTTTGGATAGGACATTACCGTAATCAAGTTGCGTATTTTAGACCTCATATAAAATCAGAGAAAGTAAAAGGATTGTATGTTATAGGGTCATCAACTCATCCAGGAAACGGTGTATCTGTAATAATAAATGGTAGCAATCTTGTGGTGGATGATATATTAGCATTATAAAATTAGAGATCTTATCAAGTAATATAATTTAAACCGTATCCATTACTTGTGATACGGTTCACTATTATTTACTCTAAACTCTAACTCTCAACATATAATCTTTCACAAAACACAACTAAACCTCACTATTTATCAGTCCTATTAGCAATATAAAATTTACCCTTTTCATAAACAAGCCCTTTATATTCCACCCAATCAGCAAACTTAACCAATACAACATCAGATAACTTTCCTCTCAAAGGCTTCTTGTTAATACAATAAATTTCACTAAAACTTGCCACCATATAAGAATCCACTAACTCTCTCCTAGGATTAAATCTATAAAAATACTTTAAACTATTTTCATCAATACCCCTGCCAAGTGCAAGTGCTCTAAATATATCATATTCAGAATCCACCTCATAAACCTCATTAGAAACACTAAATATAGAGCCGTTATATCTAAAAGTCGGACTCTCAGGCTGTAATAACTTAAACCTAAGTACCATCCCAAATAAAAATAAAATTATAAAAAGTGCCACAATATAAACCTTTTTCATTATTTCTTCAATATCCATTCTTCTCCCCTACTCCCTTAGTCACAATTGTCAAAAATTCCCATAATAAATATTCTAGCATAAAACAATCATAAAAACTTTTATCCTAACAAAATTAGACCTTTGTAAACAAAAAAAATAGGACAAAGTCCTATTTTTTCTTCTTACCTTTTGCTTTTTTGCCCGAAGATTTTCCATTGCCTTTAGGCATTACTCTCTCATTAGTAACTACCATCTTAGGCATCTTAAATCCTAATAAAATATTTAAATCCTCTTCATTAATATCTATATCCATAGCTGATAATCTTTGAGATACATTTCCTTTTTCCACAATATCCTTATCAACTAAACTATACACCGCACTAGTTAATAACTTAGGCATATTAGCTTTCATCTCATTATCAAGTGGCTCTTTATCTAACCATCCAAGTCTTTGCATTTCAGCACCCATATTATTGTATGCCTTGTAACCTAACTCACCTAACATATTTGCTCTAAATAACAGCGCCGTCATTGGTGCTTTGTACTTTTTCTTTAAATCTACATAACTATTAATATCATTAGGCGTCTTTAAATCATCAAAGAACCTTTCCTTAGGCATAAGTAATGCACACGCAAACTCATCCTTAGAAAATGCCTTTACAGGTATATTTAAAGCATTTCCTACTATATAGCCTAATTCATAAGCTAAATCAAAGTTTCTTCTAGGAATACAATCTAAATCATCTCCTAAACACACAAAGTATCTTAAATCACCATCTATACTTTGCTTTTGAGTAAATGGAGCCGCTCCTTTTTTACCTTTGTTTATTGTACTTATTATTATTCCATTTTCTTCTATTATAGATTGTAAATCATCTATAGTATCTTCTCCTAAGTTCCAGTGGTCTCTTACTATCTTTGCTAAACTATCAGCATCAACATTTTTACCAGCTTCAGTTGGCAAGTTTAACTTAGGTAATTCAGTAAATTCTTCAATAAACTTACATATCTTATGAGTCATTATTAATTGCTCTCTATAAGCTACTTCTTCTACTCTAGGAATAGAACCTGGTACTGCAAAGTGTGCACCATCTACTACTACCTTCATATTATCCTTTTGGAAAAAGTACTCTAGTGGAAAATCTAGTCCATCTGCAAGTTTTTGTGCATTTTCTAATACAGGTAAGTATTTGCTTTCCTCAAATGCAAGAATATCTTTTTTATTAATATTTGTTTCTTTAGCTAATATATCTACTACCTTACCTCTGTAAAGTCTAGCAGACTTAAGCCTTACTGGATTAAAATCAGTTAATTTCATTACTTTGTCTCTCTTTCAATTTACGTCTATTTATAAGTATAGTTTCGTCTCTAGCTTTCTGTCATATTCACTCCAGCCAGTAGCCTCACTACTTCTTCTTATTTGATTGATTTTGTTCATAGTAGCATCAACAGAGTCTGCATAATTTAATATAAAAGATTCTTCCATATTAGCTGCTCTTGGTGATCCATATTCAAGTTTACCATGATGTTGTGTAACACAGCCTTTAATTCTTCTAACAAAATCTTCACTAAAAGGAACATCCATATCTCTAATAGCTCTATCTATCATTTGCACTCCAATTACAATATGTCCTTCTAGCTCCCCACAAAGAGTATACTTAAAAGGGCCATTAAAATCAAGTTCTTCTAGTTTTCCTATGTCATGAAGTTTTGCACTAAGGACTGCTATTTCTCTTCTTGGACAGTCATATTTATCACATAAATATTTAGTAAGCTCCATAACTCCTAAGGTATGTTCGGCCAGTCCTCCTATGTAATTATGGTGCATAGACACTCCACCTATTCCTCTTTTAAATTTATCTAAAAAATCTTCATTCTTAAAGAAATAATCATTTAATTTTTTTCCTTCAACAGATGTAACACACTCATTAGTTATAGCTTCTATATCATCCATAATTTCTTCAATATGTCTATCTACAGATGGTAAATAGTCTTCTGATTTATATTCTTTAACAATATGATAATCATCAACATCTATAAAAGTTCCATTATTATAATGTATTTCTATAACTTGTCCAGGATCTAGCTTTGCTCTTATGTTAATTTTAGCCCTTATATAGCCATTTTTATGACTTAACATATAAACTTGTTTATTTCCATCTTTATAAAGTTTTTTCATTATCATAAATGCTTTTTTACCGTTGCCATTTGCCATATTCATTATCTCCAATCATTTATGTTTTTCTTAGTATATGTAACTTTGGCATTTTAAATAATTGGCAAAAAAATATAGCATATAAATTTATAGTTTATATGCTACTTAATATCATCAAACATACTAATGCAATAACAGCAGTTCCCATCATAATCTTTTTGCCTGCTGATTTTACAACTTTATTTTTTTTATCTTCTATATAAACAACATTATCTGTTTCTTCTTCATCTTCAATATCAGCTTTTTCATAAAGTATTTTACTTAAATCTATAAGTATTTCTTGAGTATTTTTATATTTATTAGTTCTACTTAATAATTTTTTTATAAGGTCTATAAGTTCTTGGTTTCCATTTGCGGCATAAACATCATTCCAGTTAAGGCCTTTGTCTATTAATTTAAGCATTTCACTTTCATTTCTACCTTCACCATAAGGTAGTTTTTTAAATATAGCTTCAAATAATATTAATCCTAATGCAAAGAAATCACTTTCTTTGTCTGAGTAATTTATGTTTAGTTGGTGTGGGCAAAGATATTTAATATCTCCTTCAATTCTTAAGTTTATACCATGATTTGCTTTTGTAAGTCCAAAGTCGCAGATTAATATGTTGTACCATTCGTCTACTAAAATATTAGTAGGTTTCAAATCTCCATGATACAAATTATGATTATGAACAAGCTCTAAGGCTTTTAATATTTGTGTGCCCATAGTAACTAAGGCTTCTAAGTGTATGTAATTTCCAGATATTATTTTATCTAAAGTTATTCCAGCACTATATTCACTTACTATATAATACAAAACAGTTTCTTCAGTGCAGTGTACTCCTACATCTATTATCTTTTGAATATATGGTGAGTTTAATTCATTTATAACTGTTGATTCATCTATTAAGTTTGATATAAAGTCAGGACGTATGTTTGAGTTGTGTTCAAATATTTTTATTATTACTTTTCTATTTTCATAAACGTCTCTTGCATGATACATAACGTTATATTTCAATTCGCCATTAACATCAAATACTTCATACCTATTCCCTATAAATCTCACTTTTATCACCACCTTTATAAATTTAATTATAATAATTAATTATATCAATCTTCACAATTTTTTTCCATATTTTAACATAATATACCAAAATAATATTTAGTTATATACTGAAACCATTTCAGAGACTATTTATTATGTACTAATCATGTAATATTTCGAACTATTTATCGTAAAATAATTACTCTAATACATAATATACGTTTATAATAGTTAAACTTTTATATCTTTTTTCAAAATATAAATTAGCAAACCAAATCCCCTTTTATAATTCCTTAGAGTCTATTGGTATTTTTTTATTTCGTACCATATATACCCAAAACCAATAATTTAAATAGTAATACCCTGTAATATCAATTGGTATTTTTTGTAAATATATCATTATGATTTAATGCCTAATTTTCGCTTTTTATTACCCTACTATAATTTTATTAACTTTACACTTAATATAATATTGCTAAAATTTAGGCCATGTTGTATATTATGATACCCGTAAAATTTATAACAATATTTTTTTATTATCTAAATATTTCATTTTATAATAAATTCATTTAAATGTTAAATTCTTATGTTATAATAGTATTTATTGTATAAATTAATATAAATAAAGGAGGCAAGTTCACAATATGAATTTCTTATTTGTAAAGGGAGTTACTCATCAAATCTCAAGCATAATCGGACTTATACCATCTTATATAAAATTTAAAAATAATCCAGAAAAGTATAGCTTAGATGAAAAGTTTAGTGTAATTCAAAAGTATATAAATAATTCCTTAAATAAAGTAAAAATTAAATTAGAAGTAAGTGGCCAAGAAAACTTGCCTGAAGGAAACGTGCTATTCGTAGCAAACCATGCTAATTGGGTAGATGCATTTGTCATGATGTCAGTAGTAGATAGACCTGTTGGAATGATAATAGCAAAGGAAGCTAATTGGGAAAAGTTCTTTTTAATAAAAGGCTGGACTAGTATGCTGAATTGCTTATATTTAGATAGAAAAAACAACCGTAACGCAATAAAAACTATAAATGAAGCTTGTGACATACTAAAAACAAAATCTAGTATAGGCATATTCCCTGAAGGAGTAGTAACTAGAAGCGACGACCTAGCGGAATTCAAGGACGGAGCATTCCGTATGGCAGTAAAATCACAAGTTCCTATTGTCCCCATAGTAATAAAAAATTCTAAGAATATCTATGTCCCATCATCAAGATGGTTAGGTAAGCTCTATAGCCCAACAGTAAAAGTTGAAATACTTGAACCAGTAAAGGACCACTTAAATACAAAGTTAAAAACAAAAGATGTATCAAATGTAGTTAGAGAAGCAATGCTAGAATGCATGGATAAAGTATCTCTAGCGAAAATATCATAGCAATTATAAAAGTTTTATATCTAAAAAGAGGATAAAAATAAAACCTATTAGTTTTATATTTATCCTCTTTTTTATTATACAAGTAAGTTATTATTTTGTAAGTAAGTCTACTTCTATTCCAACAACACCATACTTTTTTATCATTTCTTTTGGGTAATATTTATTCATATCACTAGGAAGTGCAATTTCTTCCCCATAATATCCAAGCTTTACTTTATCAAACGTTTTATATAACTCATCAAAGTTATTATATTTATGAAGTTCTTTAACTGCTACTCTTAGTTGATTGTTATCATTATCTGTGCTAATAAAAATTATATGATCTCCTTTTAAGATTCTTTGTCTTCTCTCATCATAAATCCTCATCTCTATTGTCTTAGTGCCACTTTCAATTAATGTAAAGGCCACTGGATTTAGACTCATAATATGTGTATTCATTAAAATAATCTCCCTAATTTATTATTAAGTTTAGCTAAGTAAGAAAATTTTATATAGCCATCCCTTTAATTATAACAAACAAATTATATAACAACATAAAAAACACGCGTACCATAAATAATACGCATGTCTTTTCCTACTTCCTGCTACCTATAATTAGCGGCATTTCCCGCATCTATTTTTCTAATTCTTTATATACACTTTTTCCGATGTATTCTGTTCTTAGTACCTTTCCAGAAGCATCTCTATATTCTCTATAAGTCTTTGACGCATCAAGACCATTTTCCTTAAAATTATCAACCTTAACAGTTATATTTTGCTTACTAGAAGCATTTCCATATATTCTAGAAGTTATAGAATTACTTGTAACTACATTTTTTACATATACTGGATAATCATAAGGGTTTTTGAATTTAAAGTCTGTTCCTGCATCGTTAACCATTGCATCTTGTCCTAAAGGAACATAGTTAGATGCTACAGAGTGATTAGTTCTGTAAGTTATTTGTAACCCAGATGTAAGAACTGAGTTAAATAGTGTTGATGAAGTTTGACAAACTCCTCCACCTAAAGCATCAACTAACTTTTTATTTACAATAACAGGTGCATCTTTATATCCATTTGCAGAAGTTCTCATACCTGTTAAAGTATTATAAGAAAATTCCTCCCCTGGCATTAATAAAACGTCACTAGATTTCTTAGCAGATAACATTATATTATGATTTCTTCCTGGGTTGCTTGCCGAAAACTTAGTAGTATACTCTGCAAGTAAAGTATTTACCGCCTTAGCATCACTAGTACTTACTTTAGGTTCATTTATATTTACCTTTATTTCAAGATTCTCATAAACCTTATCTTTAATACTCTTAACAATGGCTTCTTTACTATTTTCTACATCCATTTCTTTACCTGTTGTACTTGGGCTTACAGATATACTTCCGCCATCACTTATTCTAACTTTTGCATTTACCATATCTACATTTATAGATTCTGAAATATTTTTTATAGCATCATTTAGCTTTTCTTCATTGTATTCAGATTTTAAGCTAAAATCCATACTCTTCTTTTTAAGATCTAGCACAGTCTTAACATTGTTAAAATATGATTCCCCTTTAGTATAGTTATAAGCATAGTCTACAATCTCTTCTATATCATATCTTAAATCAATATCACTTGGAGAAATTGTATATTTATCTCCATCATAATTTAAATTAATATTTTGTGGAGTATATTTGCTTTTAACTGCTTCTAAAGCCTCTTCTTTGCTCATATTTGAAACTTCAACATCTTCTATAAAAATATTGTTTGTTATTTCATTTGTATAAATATATTTTTTGTTAAAATTATTTATAGACAGCCCACCTAATAAGCCTACTCCCAATACTCCTACAGAAACACCTATAGCAATATTTTTTTTCTTAGACTTTTTAAGTCTTTCTACCCTACCGCTTTTTTTCTTTTTGTCGCTCATTCTCACACCTCATTTTTAAGACTAACTAGATTATATTTGAAGATACCCTCTTAAACAATGTTTTGTGTGAACATGTAACTATATTGTTACAATTTTTTACATTATTCCAATTACAGGATAATGGTCTGATAGCATTATATAATCAACATGATATTCCTTAATTTTCAACTTATCATTTACAAAAATATAATCTATCCTAGCCTGAGATTTACCAAACGTAGGTATATTATATTTGTTACATATTACTGCACAATCCCTAAAGCTGTTTAAGTTAATGTTTTTTTCATTAAAGTCTCCACAAATAACTACTTTTCCATAAAGTCTATTTGTATAATCTAGTATTTCGCTAATTTGTGTATATCTTTCACTTTTATCTAAACCTAAATGAGTATTGATAATACTAATGTTTTCATCTTGTAAACATATATTTACATTTAAAAAACCTCTCTGCTCTTTTTTACTAGTAAGTAAAACATGAGTACTTTCTTCAATCTTATACTTTGTAAATATACAAACTCCATATAATAGTGGAGGTTTATTTACATTAGCTACAAATACTCCATCTATTTTTAAAATAGATTTAAGCTTCTTAAACTGGTGATACAAAACTTCTTGTAAACATATTATATCATAATCGCCTTGCTTTAAATATGTTCCAATTTCAGTCAACGTAGAATTGTCATTACCATCCTTTCCTTTATGAATGTTATAAGTTAATACCTTCATAACTCTCTTCCCCTTTATTTTTATAGATTTAGATTTAAACCTTATCCTTGTCCAAAGTTTAATTATTCTTGTCTAATATAAAAGGTCAAAAATATATGTCTCTTATCTTTCATAAAATTTCTTTTAACTGATAAAACCTTTTTTATTCTTTTAATATATGTTTATATACAAACTTATAATTATGAGCTCTTAAATTTTAAATAAACCTAGCTTAGTCTTTTCTCCCAAGCTAGGTCTTATATATATCTATATATTTTATATTTTAATTATTTACTTATATATTTGTCACTTATGTACATCTTTATCACTTATTTGTATATCTTTATAATTTTTTTGTATTTCTATAATGCATTTATCTTTTCATAATTTATTTATGTTCTACTTAATCTATATTTATTATAATCATTTAATCTAGAATGTACTCAATAATTAATGTAATCTTTCCTTCTTTATTTTAGTAAATTTCCCTTCACTTACTTCAAATGAGAATCCCATTTTTCTATATATTTCATCTAACTCAGCTAGTGTAACTTCTCCATTTTTTAAGTTTGCTATAGTTATATCTTGTATTTTTCTCATTGGTATCATCATTGGTATCCACTCCTTAAAATATTTATACTTAATTATATTTATCAGTTCTTAATTATATGCCTATTTTTTATAATTTCTATTCAAGCGTTTCAAAAGAACACTCGTTCTATATTTATTATAACCAAACAGTTGTTCGTTTTCAATAGTAAATTTATTTTTTTGTAGATTTTTTTCGAAATTAATAAAATGATGAGGAAAGCAGTTGTTTAATATACTATTATCTGAATTTTTTCCTGTAGATATTTTTGAATTTTCTTACTACAATATATGTTAAGATTTAATTTTCTTGAGTTATTGCTATTATATGGGAGTTTCTTGAGTTAGTTGTTTCTATTAATCAAACTAACCCTACCAGAAAAGAGTAATCTAATCTGAAAGGAAATTAGTATCCATAAGATATTTTTTGTTGGGGTATTTTCAATTAATTTTCCCGTAGGGATCCGCTCCGGGAGGACAGGTATGTTCACTACCATGCAGGCATAAAGCCGCCTGCAAATGTTCGTAGAACCTACCTATCCTCCCTCCGCTAAGTCTCTACTCGAAAATTAACTGTGATATACCCCACTTTTGATTGTAGTAGTTTACCTCACACTACTACTTATAAATATTGAAACGAATACTTAAACTTGGGTTGGGAATTTTAGATGGAGGTTTTATGAAAAAAATAGCTGTAATTAGTGCAATTTTAGAAGAGCCTAGCTTGTGTCAACAGCAGTTTAATGATGTTATAGCTAGCTTTAAAGGTATTGTCAAAGGGCGAATGGGGATTCCTTTTGATGATGTAGGAATATCTAGTGTTTGTGTTGTAGTTGTAGGTGAGATGGATGTTATTAATAGCTTGACTGGTAAGCTCGGCAACATTCCTCATGTATCTGTAAAAACTAGTATTTCTAAAAAAGAAATTCAAGGGGGATAATTTCATGAGTTTAAATTCTACTCCTCAAGGTGTTAGAGTTCACATTGGTTTGTTTGGAAAGCGTAATGCTGGTAAATCAAGTGTTATTAATGCAATTACCAATCAACAAGCAGCAATTGTTTCAGATGTAGCTGGTACTACTACTGATCCAGTATTTAGACCTATGGAGATTTTGCCAATTGGTCCTTGTGTTCTTATAGATACTGCTGGTCTTGATGATGTTGGTGAACTTGGTAAGCTAAGAATAAATAAATCTTTAGATGTTTTAAGTAAAACAGATATAGCTCTTTTAGTAATTGATGCTAGTGTTGGTTTGTATAAGGAAGATTTATATCTTATTGACACCTTATCTTCAAAGAACATACCTTATGTTTTAGTTTTAAATAAGATAGATAAAATTAATAATCTTGGTGCATTAGTTAAAGATATTAAATCCAAGGTAAAATGTCCAGTAGTTCCTGTATCTTCTACTGAAAAAACTGGATTTGATAATTTAAAGAAAGAAATAATTAATACCTTACCTGAAAATAGTGGTGATTTTAAGTTATTAACTAACTTAGTTGAGCCAAATTACTATGTTGTTTTAGTAGTACCTATTGATAAAGCTGCTCCAAAAGGAAGACTAATACTTCCTCAGCAACAGGTTATTAGAGAAATCTTAGACGTTGGTGCAATATCAATTGTTGTTAAAGAAGATAATCTAAAAAGTACCTTAGAAAACTTACCTATAAAGCCAAAATTAGTAATAACTGATTCACAAGCCTTTGAACAAGTCTCTAAGGATACACCAGATGATATAGACCTTACTTCTTTTTCAATATTATTTGCTAGACAAAAAGGTGATTTAGCTGAGCTAATAAAAGGTGCCTATGCTATTGATAATTTAAAAGACGGCGATAAAATATTAATGGCAGAAGGCTGTACCCATCATAGACAAATTGATGATATTGGTACTGTAAAAATACCAAATATGATAAGACAAAGATCTAAAAAAGAATTAACTTTTGATTTTACTTCAGGTGTATCCTTTACTGAAGACATTTCAAAATACGCTTTAGTAGTACATTGTGGTGCTTGTATGATGAATAGAGCTTGCATGCTTTCTCGTATAGAAAAAGCAAAAGAATATAATGTACCTATAGTAAACTATGGTGTTCTTATTGCTTATGCTAAAGGAATACTTGATAGATCCATAAAGCCAGTAATGGAGCTTGCTTATGAAGATTAAAGATTTAATAGATAAATTATACAAAGAAAGCAACTTAAACTATGATGAATTACTTTTTCTAATAAAAAATATTGATGAAGAAAATAAAAAGTATCTTTTCTCAAAGTCTTTTGAAAGAAGAATAGAAAATTATGATAATAAAGTATTTTTGAGAGGATTAATAGAGGTTTCTAACTACTGTAAAAATGATTGTTATTACTGTGGTATAAGATCTTCTAATAAGAATATAACTAGATTTAGATTAGAAAAAGAAGAAATCTTAGAGTGTTGCAAATTAGGATATAAGGTAGGTTACAGAACCTTTGTATTACAAGGAGGAGAAGATAATTTTTATAATGATGATTTTATGTGTGACATTATTTCCTCAATAAAAAAATCTTACCCCGATTGTGCTATTACCCTATCTTTAGGTGAAAAGAATTATGAGACCTATAAAAAATACTATGATAGTGGAGCTGATAGATATTTACTAAGACACGAAACTGCAAATGAAGACCATTATGAAAAATTACATCCTTCAAGAATGAGTTTATCTTATAGAATGAATTGTCTTAATGATTTAAAAGAAATTGGTTTTCAAATTGGTGCTGGTTTTATGGTGGGTTCCCCTTTCCAGGATGACCATAATTTAGTATCTGATTTACTTTATTTAAAAGAACTAAATCCTCATATGGTAGGTATTGGTCCTTTTATTCCACACCATGATACTAGCTTTAAAGATTATTCACATGGACCATTAGATAAGACATTACTAATGCTTGGCATTACAAGGCTTTTATTACCTAAAGCCTTATTACCATCAACTACTGCCCTAGCTTCTATTGACTCAAATGGACGAAATGAAGGGTTAATGGTTGGTTGTAATGTAATTATGCCAAACTTATCTCCCAGGGAATTTAGAAAGCATTACTCTCTTTACGACAACAAGTTATCATCAGGCCAAGAAGCTTTCGAATATCATAAAAGTTTGGAAGAAAATATAAAGTCCTTAGGACTAGAGGTAGATTACTCTCGCGGTGATAATATTGAATGGAGGCGTTTATAATATGTTTATAAATCATGATTATATAAAAAATGTACTTAAGGAAGCGAAAAATGCTACAAATGAAGATATACAAAAGGTATTAGATAAGGCAAGTAATAGAGAAAAACTATCTTATGAAGATATAGCGGTACTTCTTCAAGTTGAAGATAAAACTATGACTGATAAGTTATTTAAGATAGCTGGCGAAATAAAAAATGAAATCTACGGAAACAGGGTTGTATTATTTGCTCCACTGTATATTTCTAACTACTGTGTGAATCAATGTGCATACTGTGGTTTTAGTGCTTGTAATAAGTTTAAAAGAAAAAAACTTACTATGGAAGAAATTCAAACTGAAGTTAAAATACTAGAAAAAATGGGGCACAAAAGGTTAGCACTTGAAGCTGGTGAAGATCCTAAAAACTGTGATATTAACTATATTTTAGATGCCCTTGATGCAATCTACTCTACTACAAACGAAAATGGAGCAATAAGAAGAGTTAATGTAAACATAGCCGCAACTACTGTTGATGACTATAATAAATTAAAAGAAAAAGGTATAGGAACTTATATATTGTTCCAAGAAACATATCACAAACCTACTTTTATAAAAATGCATGGTGACTCTATAAAAAATGACTACTACTACCATCTAACAGCTTTTGATAGAGCAATGGAAGCTGGTATTGATGATGTAGGCGCTGGTGTATTATTTGGATTAAGTGATCCTAAGTTTGAGGTATTAGGACTTATGATGCACAATGCTCATTTAGAAGAAAAATATGGTGTTGGTTTCCATACAATATCATTCCCAAGACTAAAAAAAGCTGAAGGTATGAGCTTAGAAGATTATCCTCATATAGTTGATGATGAAATGTTTAAAAAGATAGTAGCAATAACTAGACTTGCAGTTCCTTTTACAGGAATAATAATGTCTACAAGAGAATCTGCTGACATGAGAAATGAACTACTTAAGTACGGTGTATCTCAAGTAAGTGCTGGTTCTATGACAGGAGTTGGTGGATATAAAGCATATGAAGATGGAGAATCTATAGATCAGTTTGAAGTTGGAGATCATAGAAGCCCTATGGAAGTGTTAAAAGAGCTTGTTTCAGATGGTTATATACCAAGTTACTGTACAGCATGTTACCGTACTGGTAGAACTGGAGATAGATTTATGGCTCTTGCTAAAAGTAAGGAAATACACAATGTTTGTACACCAAATGCACTAACAACCTTAATGGAATTTTTACTTGATTATGGAGATGAAGAATTAATAACTATAGGGCAAGATTTAATTTCTAAAGAAATCTCCAAAATAGAAAGAGATGATATAAAAAATATCGTAATCAACAATATTTCTGCACTTAAACAAGGTGAAAGAGACTTGTACTTGTAGAAAAAACACTACTTCCTTTTATTCTATATTTATCATTTGATTCGTAAAATATTCTAGGTGAATATGAATAGAAGGAGGTTGCTTTATTGGATAATGATAGCAATAAAAATATCAGTAAAAATAAGAAGAGCAAGACAATAAAATTTGAAGATATAAAACAACAAAGGGAAAGTTTCAAAAGCTCGAATAATAAAAATTTAAAACACAACAAACCTTCCTCTAAAAATAATACTACACAAAATAAAAAAGTTATTTCCTATAGAATTACTAAAAATAAAAGAATGGCTAAATCTGTATTTTTTAAAAACAGATCTCCAATATTAATAATTATTGCTATAGCTATATTTTGCTTTATATCTTTTGCAATAAAAAATAATAGGTCTGATTCTTTAAATACTTCTGGGAGTAATTTCACATCAGTAGACCCTACAATAAATCAAAATGACTTTGTTCATTATTCAAATATAATTTCAGATGATGTAAATAAAATCTTAAATATGAGTAATTCTGAAGCTATAATAACTGAAACAATGCATAAAAACGGAAGTGAAGTATTAGCTCAAGGGTATTTTTACTGGGAAAATGGTGAAAAAGTATATTTTGATATAACATTAAGAGATGATATTCCTATTTCATTATTAATAAACGGTAGAGAATATATAAACTAGGGTGTTGTGATATATTTAGCAACACCCTTTATATATGATTACTAATCGTATATATTTTCATTATTATCTAATCAATTTCTATCATTTCACCTTTAATTGAGTATATAACTAACTCACAAATATTAGTAATATGATCTCCTATTCTTTCTAAATATCGACCCACAAAAAGCAATTGGACACCTTGGCTAATATTTTTTGGATCTCTTCTCATCGCTCCTACAGCATCTATATAAACATCATCGCAAAGTTCATCTACTATATCATCTTGTAGCGCTGTTTTATGTGCAAGCTTGTCATCATTTTCTATAAATGCTTTTTTTGCACTTCTTAACATAGACATACATACATTTTTCATCTTAGGTATATCTATTAATTCTTCTACATACTCATCGTTACCTATTTTTATATTTTCCATTGCAATATTTACAGCATAGTCTCCTACTCTTTCAAGCTCTAGAGCTATTACACCTAATGCATATATTGTTCTTAAGTCAGTAGCTAGTGGTTGTTTTAAGGCTATTAGTTCTATACTCTTCTCTCTTATTATCGATCTTAAATCATCTATATCATCATCAAGAAGCAATACTTCCTTAGATAACTCCACATCTTTATTAACCATTGCATCTATAGATTTTGTAACTATGTTTTCACATTTATCCATCATATCTATAGTATAGTCTTTTAGCTTATTGATATTTAAATCCATATTATTTAAATTCATATTAATAAACTCCTTATTTTAACCAAATCTACCTGTTATATAGTCTTCGGTTCTTTTATCTTTAGGATTAGTAAAAATAACATTTGTATTATCAAATTCAACTAATTCTCCAATTAAGAAAAATGCTGTTTTGTCTGATATACGAGCTGCTTGTTGCATATTGTGAGTAACAATTACTATTGTATATTTTCCCTTCATCTCTTGAATTAATTCTTCAACCTTTAATGTAGAAATTGGATCAAGAGCTGATGTAGGCTCATCCATAAGAATTACTTCTGGTTTCATTGCAATTGCTCTAGCTATACATATACGCTGTTGTTGTCCTCCAGAAAGTCCCATGGCAGAAGATTTTAGTCTATCCTTAACTTCATCCCATATTGCAGCACCTTTTAAGCTATCTTCAACTATTTTATCCAAAGTCTTTTTATCTTTTATACCATGTACCCTAGGTCCATATGCTACATTTTCGTATATACTCATAGGAAATGGATTAGGCTTTTGAAATACCATACCTACCTTTGTTCTAAGTTTTATAACATCATCACTTTTGTAGATATCTTCTCCATCTAACTTTATTTCTCCAGTTATTTTTACATTATCAATTAAATCATTCATTCTGTTTAATGTTCTTAAAAAAGTAGATTTTCCACAGCCTGAAGGTCCAATAAATGCAGTAACTTCATTTTCTTTAATATCTATATTTATTCCCTTTAAAGCCTTATTATCTCCATAGAATAGCTCTAGGTTTTTTACACTTATTTTAGTATCATGTGACATTTTTGCACCTCATTAATAATTTGCTTTATTAATTTTTTTACTAATTAATTTAGCTACAGTATTTAGTATTAGAATTATTACTATTAATACGATACCTATTGCAGCTGCCTCTTCTATATTTCCTTTTTCCTTTGTAACTAAGTATGCATGTACAGTTAGTGTTCTGGCACTATCAAATATACTTCTAGGCATTTGTGCCACAGTACCTGCTGTAAGAAGTATTGCTGCTGACTCTCCAACCACTCTACCTATAGATAAAATAAGTCCAGATAAAATTCCAGGTATGGCACTAGGAAGAATTACCTTATATAAGGTTTGGAATCTTGTTGCACCAAGTCCTAGTGAGGCTTCTCTATAATTTGAAGGTACTGTCTTTAATGATTCTTCTGTTGTACGAATTATTACTGGTAAAATTATTATTGAAACTGTTAAAGCACCAGATAGTAATGAATAATTAAAGCCTAATACTACTACAAAAAATATTCCTCCAAATAAACCATAAACTATTGATGGTATACCTGCTAAGCTTTCAGTAGCAAACCTTATTAGCTTTACCACTTTCCCTTGTTTTGCATATTCTTGTAAATATACTGCTGCCAAAACCCCTACTGGAGTTGCAATTACTACAGATAAAAAGATTATATACAAAGTAGCCACAATCATTGGTAGTATTCCACTAGCACCACTTGCTGAGTAGCTACTAAATAAAAAGCTAGGTGATATTAATTTAATTCCTTTTATAAATATAAAACCTACTATAGTAACTAATACAGCTATTGTAAAGATTGCAGATAACCATACTAGTATATTAAGTAATATTTCTTTAGTTTTTCTCATTTTAGCTTCCTGCCTTACCTGAGATTTTTGTTAATATGAAATTTAATATTAAAATAAATGTAAATAGCACTACTCCTGTGGCAAATAACATTTCTTGATGAGTACCAAATGCATAACCCATTTCAAGAGCTATATTCGTTGTTAAAAGTCTTACACTATCCATTATTGACTTTGGTATTACTGGTGAGTTACCCGCAACTAATATAACTGCCATAGTTTCTCCTATAGCTCTACCTACACCTAATACTACAGCTGCTAATATACCCGACTTAGCTGCTGGAAGTACTACCTTAAAAGTAGTCTCAGTTCTTGATGCACCAAGTGCAAGAGAACCTTCTTTAAATACCTTAGGTACTGCTCTAAGGGCTGTTTCTGATACTGCTATTATTGTCGGAAGCATCATTATTGCTAAAACTATAATAACTGCTAATAAGCTTTGTCCCTTTGGTAAATTAAACATCTTTTGAATATTTGGAACTATAAATGCAAGACCAAATACTCCATATAAAACTGACGGTATGCCTGCTAATAACTCAACAGCAGGAGATATTATTTTCCCTACTTTCTTTGGTGCAATCTCAACTATAAATACAGCTGTTAATATTCCTATTGGCACACCAATAATTAATGATCCAAAAGTAGCAAGTAGTGATGATAATATCATAGGCAGTATCCCAAATTTATCAGCACTAGGCACCCACTCTTTACCAAATAAAAAGTCTATAAAAGAATAGCCCTTTAAGACAAATGGAGTTAATCCCTTATAAAAAACAAATCCTATAATCAGCAACAAGCTTAATACAGCTATTAAAGCACTAATTAGGAATATATTTTTAGTTAAAGAATCTATAAAATATTTATTCTTATTATTATTGTTGTTTATCTTGTCCTTAGTTTCCATGTTAGCCTCCAAATATGGAGAGGCTGACCATAAATAAAATTTAATGACAGCCCCATATTAACACAATTTATTTCTTATTAAATTATCATTTATATCTATAGTCTAATTAAATTCATATATTAGATTATTTTATTTTTATTAATCCATTTTCTTCTACTATCTTTTGACCTTCTTCGCTTAATATAAAGTCTATAAACTTCTTAGAATTTTCATCTGCTTTATCTTCTTTATAAACTAATAAGAACGGTCTAGATATTTTATATTTTCCATCTTTTACATTGCTAGCATTTGGAGCTACAGCATCAACATCTAAAGCTTTTATAGTATCATCTATATACTCAAAAGAAATAAATCCTATAGCATTTTCATTTGTTGCTACAGTAGTTTTTATATTTCCTGATCCATCACCAATTTGTGCGTTTGGAGTAAGTTCTTCTGATTTATATCCTACTATTTCTTGGAAAGCATCACGAGTACCAGAACCATCTTCTCTTGATACAACAACTATAGCAGCGTCTGCACCTCCAACGTCCTTCCAGTTTGTTATTTTACCTGTATATATATCTTTTATTTGAGCCATAGAAAGTGACTTAACAGAATTTCCTTTGTGAGTTATTATTGCTATACCATCATGAGCTATTTCTACTTCCTTAAGACCAGCATCTTTTTCTTCTTTCTTTAAATCACGAGAAGACATACCAATCTGTACAGTACCATTTATAGCATCCTTAATCCCAGCAGAAGAACCTAACTGATTTACTTGTACACTTATATCACCATTAGAAGCCTTAAACTGCTCAGCTTCTTTTTCGATTAAAGGACCAACAGAAGTAGAACCAGAAACAGTAACTGAAGCTCCTTTACTTTCAGTACCACCCTTAGAACATCCCGCACCTAAAGTACAAACCAAAGCCAAACTAGTTAATAAAACAGCAATTTTCTTATTAAACATATGTACCTCCAATTATTAATAATTTTCCAATATTACTAGTATTACCATATTAATGAAGAGATATTTATTTTTTTATCTATATTTCATGATAATCCCATATATTTTTCTTTTCCCGCCAACCGCCCAATTTCAATAGATATTTATGTGAAATGAAGTTGTGTGTGCGACCAAGCGAAGGGATGAATGTGTAAGTTCTAAGGCCATTTGCAGACCCGCTCCTGGTCTGCATGGCACAGAACTTACACATCCACCCCGGAGCGCCCCGTCGTACCCACAACCTATTTCCCAAAATATCTAGTCAACAATCCAAGGAATGATTTGCCGTGACGGGCTTCATCTTTGCACATTTCATGCACCGTATCATGAATAGCATCTATCCCAAGCTCCTTAGCTTTCTTAGCCAGCTTTAATTTACCTTCAGTAGCACCATACTCAGCCTCAACTCTTGCTTCTAAGTTATCTCTAGTATTATCTGCTACTACCTCTCCTAGCATTTCAGCAAATTTAGCAGCATGCTCTGCCTCTTCATAAGCTATTCTATGATAGGCCTCAGCAATCTCTGGATAGCCATCCCTATCAGCTTGGCGACTCATTGCCAAGTACATACCAACCTCTGTACACTCTCCAATAAAGTTTGCTCTTAATCCCTCTATAATCTCCTCATCAAGACCTTTAGAAATACCGATTCTATGTTCATCAGCCCAATATACATTATCTTTTAATTCATCAAATTTTTCTGCTCCTACACCACATACAGGACATTTTTTAGGCGGTTTTTCACCTTCATATATATAGCCACAAACTAAGCATACAAACTTTTTCATCTTTTTCCTCCTACTTATTACCTCAAAATATGTACTTTATTTAATTAAAGTTTCTTATGATTTATAGCATAATGCTTGTATTATTTACATAACATTTATAGTATACCTTTGCTCAATTTTATTTATACATAATGCTAAAGTTTGGGTATATTTTAAACTTTATATTTGCACAATATGTTTATGCTAATTTACTTACAAAGGAGGATAATTTATGGGAGCCTTAAGTGTATTTCTAACAGCTTTTGCTCTTTCAATGGATGCATTTGCTGTATCTGTTACTAAAGGAATTACGTTAAAAAAAATAGATATTAAAATAGCCTCTAAAATAGCTCTTTTCTTCGGGTTATTTCAAGGAGTTATGCCTTTAATAGGATGGTCTTTAGGTATTAGATTTGAATCTTACATAAAATCAGTAGATCACTGGATAGCATTATTTTTGCTTAGCTTTATTGGTATAAAAATGATAATGGATGCTAGAGATAATGATGATGAACTAGGTCCTCCAACTCTAGATACAAAGGAATTATTAATATTATCTGTTGCTACAAGTATTGATGCACTAGCAATTGGAGTAAGTTTTGCTTTTTTGAATATCGCTATAGTTCCAATATGCTCAACTATTGCAGTAGTTACTTTTTTGACATGTTTAGTTGGTGTGTTAATAGGTAAAAAGATAGGCTCATTATTTAAAAATTATGCTCAAATTATAGGAGGTATAATATTAATATTAATTGGATTTAATATTTTTAATGAGCATACTCACTTTATATCCTCTTTATTTTTCTAAAATAATTATTAATAATTAAAATAGCAACTATCTTAGGCGTTTCTACATCTAAAGTAGTTGCTATTTTTCGTTTAAGAATATATTAAGATTCTTCACCAATTCTACTCTAGAAATTATAATTTAAGCCTCACAATTATTTAAATAAATTAAACCTTAAGAAGTTTTTAAATTTATTAGTTGTTCTATATTTTAATTATAGTACTTTAACTAAATATAATTCTCTTAATATACATTTAACTAAATTGGATGATATTTGTGATGCTTTATCGCAGTTTTTTTCAAATTCATCTATGCCACAATTACTCGCTGTATCAGTAATTGTCCTTATTGCAATAAATGGAATCTTATTAACATAGCAAACATGGGCAACACTTGCAGTTTCCATATCTATAGTTAGTGGAGTATACTTATTATTAATGAATTCTCGTCTTTCCTCTTCTATAAATGCTTCACCAGTTAGCATTCTTCCAAATACAATATTATACTCACTCTTAAAGTTCGCAATACTTTTTTGTGCTATAGTTATGAGTTTTTCATCTGACTTAAAATATATAGAGTGCAGCCATGGATGGAATTCTGTTAAAATACCCTCATCAACATCATGATAAGCTACTTCAGTAGAAATTACTGTATCAAAAATTTCAAGACTATTCTCCATTCCTCCAGCTACTCCCGCATTAACTATAATATTACATCCATAAGTATCTATTAATATTTGTGTTGCAATAGCAGCATTAACCTTGCATACACCACTAAATAAAGCAACAATATCTATTCCTTCAATTTTTCCTTCGTAAAATTTCAACATTGCTTTTTCCGTTAGTACACAATCATCTATCATGGGTATAAATGGAGCTACTTCACTATCACCTGCACATAAAATACCTATCTTCATTTTCATATTTAATATCTTTCTCCTCTAACTAAATTGTAAATTCCTGTTTAGCTATATGCTAGCATAATTATCCTTAATCTACATTATATAATAATGGTTTACTAATTATTATATTCAAGATGTTTCTCTAAACATTCATTGAGTTAAAGCCAACATACATAAATTAAATCAAAAACAAAATAACACTATTAATAAATTCATTAACAATGTTATTTATGATGTAAATTTGTATGTAATTTAAAATAAAAAAGACTTAAACAGTTTATTTATAAAGAATTAAAAACAATAGGTCGTTTTCTATTAGGTAACCCTTGCTTAGATTTTATATAGCCAATTGACATTGGACAAACTAACTCATAGTTCTCTGGAACATTATATTTTTCTTTAAATTCTTTTCTATTAAGTGTATCTTGTGCAAATCCAATCCAACAAGTTCCTATATCCATACTATGAGCAGCCAACATAATATTAGAAGCCGCTAAAGTACAATCATAAACATACCAGTGAGATTGTGTATTTCCATATATAAGTATTAATGTATTTGCATTGTTAAATACACTAAAATTAGGGTCCTTAAGAAGGCTAATATATTTTTCCAAAAAATCATATTTCTCAATATTATCTAATAGATATGTTTTTGTTTCATCAGACATTTTCTGTATTTCTTCTTTTCCTTGAATAATTACAAATCCCCATGGCTGTAAATTAGATCCAGTAGCCGCTTTTGTTGATAATAATATTAATTTCTCAATAGTTTCACTTGATATTTCCTTATCTAAATAATTCCTAACACTTCGCCTTGAATTTATACCATCTATAATATTCATATTATCCCCCTTATAAATATTAATTCTTACTTTTAAGCTGATAAAAATGTACCTAATAATATTATTACTACTATTGGAACTATTATATTAGTACCACCTTTTCTTTTAAATGCCTTTTCCCTTTCATAACTATCTAAGCTTCTAATATTAACTAAATTATTTTCAACATATTCTAAGTATAATCTGTTGCCATATGCACCTACCAATATCCAAAATAGTAGTGATAATAAATCTCCAAATACAGGTATAAAAGAGATTGTATAATTAATTGCCATCATTAAAAGTCCTGCTACATACATTTTTCTGTACAAAGCCCAATACCCGCTAAAAATAAAGGCTGACCAGTTCCAACTAGCTCTTTTACCCTTCATTTTCATATCTTCATATTTGTTCATATAGTATGTAGAGTTGCTATCAATAAAATACCTCATATCATTATCCATATATATCCCTCCTTATTTATATTTATTAAATAACTATTCATAATTTTGAAGGCATATACTATTCATTTTTCACTATCACTAAAGCTAACTTTATTTAATCAACATCTCCCATTATTTCTTTACTACCTTCACTTTGAATTTTATTTACCATGGAAGATGATAAAGACACTATTGGAGAAATGAAACATAACACAGCAAATGGAGCATAAGCTACACAGGAAACTCCTGTCACCAGCCCTATTATTAATGCATTAATATTCCAAGGAAGTATTGGTGCAATAATAGTACCTGTATCAGATATACATCTAGCTAATGTACTTTTATTTATATTTAGCTCATGGTATTTTGACTTTAATAACTTAGATGGAATTACTATTCCTACAGTTTGGTCACAGGTTAAAATAGTTAAAAATCCACTTATAAGCCCCGTCTTTATTATTAATTGCTTCCTATTATTTATTTTGTTTATTATATCTTTAGTTAAATAACTTATTATTCCTGTTCCTTCTAAAAGTGTTCCTAGTGCTATAGCTCCAATAACTGTAAAAGTAACGGAAACCATAGACCAAACCCCACCACATACTAAAATGTTATTTACTAAACTTGATGGTGTATTAGCTTTAAATCCAAATAATATATATTTCAATAATTCTATTAATTTTATATCTTGAACTAACATACTAATAAATCCACCAACTAATACTCCAGCTATCATACAATGAGTTGACTTAACACCAAATACAGACAATATTATTATTGCTATAGGAAGTAAAAGTAAGTATGGAGAAATGAAAAACTCACTACCTAAGGTACTAATTAATTCTATTGATTCCTTCGTTCCTTCTACAACCACATACTTATTTCCTAATATAAAATAAATCACTGCTGTTATAATAATTGTAGGAATTAATGTATAACATGATGACTTTAAAAATTCTTTATAATCTGTATTTGTAGTGCTTAATGTTAAATTTAATATACCAGAGATCGGTGATATTCTATCAGCTAAAAATGCCCCTGAGACTATCACCCCCACAATAACATGTGTTGGAATTCCAAAGCCCCTACCTAATCCTAATATAGCTAAACCAATAGTACTTATAGTTCCTACTGCTGTTCCCATAAATATAGAAGTTAATGATATTAATAAAAAAGAAGCAAAAAGGAAGTTCACTCCATTTAAGTAGTTTAATCCATAATAAATCAAGGAAGGAACTACCCCTGAAGACAGCCAAACAGATACTGTAGCACCTATTAATAAAATTACAACATATAAGCTTTTACAGTCTGCTAGACCTTTAAATATTATGTTTTTTATCTCAGTTTTTGTATATCCACTTTTAATAGATATTATTGATGTAGAAAATACACCTAATAAAAAAGCATATACTAGTGAAATATCAAATATTACACATAGTATTATAGGCAATACACTACATATTATTGATAAGTATATATATCTTTTGTTTATTTTACACTCTTCCATAAATCCCCCTTTATAAAAATTCGCTTTACCTATACTACTTTGGTAAATCACTTAATTTAACCAAAATTTCATTATATAAAAAAAGTACTATTATTAAATAATAATAGTACTTCTCAATATGTATAATTAAATATCAGTCTATATATTCCCTTTAATTACACAATTATTTATTTTATTTTTTTCCTATAGATACATTTAATCCTAGATTTATCATACTTAAGCCACTATTTATTATCATTGAAAGTAAAACAAAGTAATAAGCTTTAAGTGAAAAATCCTTAAATGTCAATATTATACCTATTATTGAGAACAATATTACTGATATACTAGCAAGCTTAATGTTATTTCTATTTTTAATAAATACAAATACACCAATTGCTATAAAAGCTACAAATATTATTCTTATAATATTCATGTTATTATTAGTAAAAATTGCTTCAAATTGAACATTTTTACTTAACAAGAATCTATGCATCATCATTTTTTTGTTTCCAAAATACTCTAGTACAAATGGTGCTAATAATAAAACTAGGTTTATAAAATATATTAAACCTGTAACTATTTTTCTAAATATCTTCACTATTATTTAGCCTCTCCAGTTACTATTTCATTTGCTGTATCTGCTATCCATTCATACCATCCACCATCAAATAAAGTAGTGTTTTTCATTCCCATTGCATCTGTATACCATAATACTTCTGCAACTCTCCATCCTGTACCACAGAAGAATGCAAGATTTTTATCAGTTGTTATTCCTTCTTCTTCCCACATCTTTATTATATCTTCTTTATTTTTCATAGTATTGTCTATGTTTCTATA
This sequence comes from Romboutsia sp. LXY-2, assembly GCF_056171995.1. Classification (NCBI taxonomy): domain Bacteria; kingdom Bacillati; phylum Bacillota; class Clostridia; order Peptostreptococcales; family Peptostreptococcaceae; genus Romboutsia; species Romboutsia sp. LXY-2. The sequence goes on from NZ_JBKFGI010000006.1 coordinate 78,342, forward strand.
TTCAAATATGTCTTTACCCCATTTATCACCAGGTATTCTACCTGCAACAGTTATATCACTATATCCTGGAGTTTTTCCTATATATTCATCGTAGCTTCTTACATCAACTAATGTATTTTTTTCAGGATCCGCTAACATCTTTTTAGCTTCTTCCATATCTATTATTACATCTTTATTTGCTGGTACTGTAACACCAAATGAATCTACAGCTACCTTTTTATTAACATCTTTCTCAGCATCAAATCCAGCTTCTTCCCACTTAGCATATCCACCATTTAATACTCTAACATCTTCTACACCCATATATTTAAGTATAGCAGCAGCTCTATATGCAGCCATTTGATCAGCTCCATATAATATTACTTGAGTATCTGAAGTTATTCCATAGCTAGTTGCAAAAGCTTCTAATTCTTTATCCGATTTTCTATTCCAAATAGGTCCTTCTTCAAAATCATCTGTATTCATATGAACAGCACCTGGTATATGTCCTTTTTTATAATCATCAGATTCTTCTCCCCAGCTAACTTCAAATATTTTATAGTTAGTTGAGTTTTTATCTATTACATCTTTTATCCACCATGCTGGAACTACTATATCATAATTTTCATAGCTTTCCATTTTTAATGAATCATCATTTGCATAATCATTAACATCATATGTATATAAATTTTCAAATCCTTTATCACTTAAGTATGATGCTACAGCTTTTGCATCTTCCCCGTTTGCATCATATAATACTACATTCTTTTCTTTAGTAATACCTTTAGTTTCTAATGCTTTATCTAATGTTTCATCTTTATTGTCAGCTTTAACTTCTAGCCAATCAGAAGAAAAATCAGTAGCACCATCTATATGTCCACCTCTTTTAACTCCATCTTCTATCCATCCATTAAATGCATCATTACTTCTTGTATCTACTATTACCCAATCTTCTTTATCTAAATTTGATACAACCTCTTCTGTTGTAATACTTTTTGCTTCTACTTCTTTATTGCTTTCTTCTTTCTTGTTATTCGAACATCCTGTTAAAACTAATGCAGATATTAATCCAAGTCCAATAAGTTTTTTTAGTTTCATAAGTCCTCCTATAATGTATTAACTATAAATTCAAATTAAATTATATCATAATATTAACAAAGTTAATTATAGCTTGTATCTATTCTAACTATGTCCAATATAGTTTTTTTCTATAATACCTTTTTATTAATTTTTACAACCATCTAAAAGATAATTTTATATTTTAGAACAAAACCACTGCATACTTAAACAGTGGTTTTAACTAAATTACACTCTTAGTTACTTTGTAATTTTAATTCTTCCTTATTGCTAAAGCTTTCTATTAAAAAAGTAATAGATTTATATACTGCATATAAAATTACAATTAATGCAATTACTATTTGCACATAAACAAAACTATTTAACATCCCTTGTAGAGGTGATCCTATTTTGCCTAAGTATTTAACATATCTTTGACATGCAATAACCCCTATAGCCAATGGGAATGTTAGTGGAGCAAGTGCTGGTAATGCCTTTGCTTTTATTAACCTTGGTAAAAATAAATATGTCCAAATAATTGATATATAAGCTACTACCGCTAGTATTGATATTAATATTTTATTTGGAGATTCAGATACTGCTATGTAAGATGCTAAGCATATACTTGCAGGTGCAGCCATTATCATCAAAGTAGGTCTTTTTGGTCCTTCTAATTTTTCGAGAGCAAATAACCTATATAGCATTAATAATCCTACCACCACAAATAGTATTAATGAATAATAAAATACCATATTTGCAACTTGAGGTAGTCCCATTGGTTTACTTGTAACTGATGCAACACCCATTCCTACTGTAGGTATAAACCAGCTTGGTATAAGGTCAACTAGCTTGAAATTTTTTAATCTTTCAATAAAAAATGCTATCGAAATTAAAAAATGTGAAATTATTGCAAATAACCACAACATCTGAGCTGCCGGTTTACTAAATTGAACCACATATACAGCCATTACCATTAATGTCATAAATATAGTAGGATATATACTTCCTAATAATGGATGTTTTAATTCATTCCTAACTATTTTAGGATATTTTATTGCTTTTATTAGTATTAAAAATAAACATACAATTGAAAATAACACAGCAATATGTCTTAACCAGCTAATTCCAAAATCAACTAATGCAGTTGAAATACTCATAAAGCCTAGTGAAATTGCAACTAGCGCTATAGGCATATTCTCAAAAGTATTTTTCGAAGTATTTGTATTTGATGAATTCATTTATTATACCTCTAATCGTTTAACTCTATTTTATTATTTTCTATTAATTTTTCTGCTATGTATGCACAAACTTCCCCAGTTATTTTTACACAATGAGCTTTTCTTTCTGGTGATCCAAATTCAAAGTTTTTAACCATTACTCTGCAACAAGTACTTTTGTATATTCCCTTAATATGATCATGTAAATCCGCTGCATGAATAAACATTTCATCGTGCATGCTTTCACCATGGTTTCTTCCATATACCATACCTAATGCCATAACTCCACCACTTACAGCTCCACAAAGACATCCAGACTTTCCTATACCTATTGGAAATCCTGAAGCTAACTTTGTAATCTCATCTGGTAAAGGTTTGCCAAGCAAATCATTTATAGTCTTTACTACTGCCTCTGAACAGAAAAATTCACCTCTTTGGAAATACCCCTCTGCTATTGCTCTTACTTCTTCTACTTTCTTATCTTTTACCTGTTCCATTTCTTCTAGTTTAATCACCAAAATTCGCCTCTTTTCTTGTATATTCAACTAAATTTTATTATATATAAAACCATATGTAAAATAGTTATTATCAATACACTAAGGCTTAACTATAGAAATATTCTATTTATTATAATCTTTTTTCTAACTTTTTTTTTAATTATAGCAAGTTTATATCATAATCATGTTTTATTAAATCAAAACGAGTTATTACATATGCCAAGTTAAAAAGAAAAAAGCTAGTAAATAGTTAGGCTCTATGAAATTATAAGCTGCATAGAATAATCTCAGTATTATCCTACACTACTTTTTTAATTCCATAGAGCCAATATTTATTTACTGCCTATGTTAAGTTTTATTACAAATCTTTTGTTATTCGTCCTTCTTTAATATTTTGCCTCTACATAAAAATGAGACACAAGTACCTACTCCTACTAATACTAATAGTAAAACTTTCAATATCTTTGATTGTTTCATTTTACCCCCCCTTAGTTAATAGGATGTTATTATAATATATTCCTTTTTGCTCCATAAGTTCCATATGATTACCACATTCAGCAATTTTACCATCTTTTAACACTATAATATTATCACAGTGATAAATCGTGCTTAGTCTATGAGCAATTATAATACTAGTTCTATCTTCCATAATGACTTTTATAGTCTCTTGTATCTTCCTTTCTGTAGAAGTATCTATACTACTCGTAGCTTCATCCAATATTAAAATATTAGGATTTTTGAGAATTGTTCTTGCAATACTAATAAGTTGTTTTTGACCTTCACTTAAGCCATCACCTTGTTCTGAAAGTAATGTATTGTATCCATTCTTTAATTTTGATATAAATTTATGTGCATTAGCGATTTTACTAGCATTAATAATTTCTTCTTCATTAGCTTCCAAGTTTCCATACCTAATATTTTCCATGATAGTATCATTAAATAAATAAACTTCTTGAGGTACTACACCAATAAAATCTCTTAAACTTTCTTTGTCAAATTCTTGTAAATTATTCTTATCTAAAATAATAACTCCACCATCTATATTGTAAAGATTGGTAATTAGATTTATTATTGTTGTTTTTCCACTTCCAGTTTCTCCTATAATAGCATTAGAGCTTCCTTTTTTAATATACAAGTTAATATTATCTAATATTTTATTTTTCTTATCATAAGAAAAACTAACATCTTTAAATTCTATATTACTATCACAACATTCTTCTAAATGTAATTTACCAATATTTTTTTCATCTTCTTCATCAAATATTTCAAAAACTCTTTCACATCCAGCCATAGCAGATTGGAAGGTATTATATAGGTTTGCTATTTCATTTAATGGTCTAGTAAACTGTTTTGTATAGCTTAAAAAACTTGCTATTACTCCTACAGTAATATAATCTTTGGAAGCAAGAATTCCTCCTGCTATACAAACAATAGCAAAACCAAAGTTACTAATAACATTCATTAAAGGCATTAATAAACCCGTGTATATTTGAGCCTTTAGTGATGCACCAAAAAGCCTATCGTTAATTTCTTTAAAGTCATTTATAGCTTTTTCTTCATAATTAAATCCTTTTACTATATTAATATCTGAAATTACTTCTTCAACTTGAGCATTTAACTTTCCTAATTCTACTTGTTGTTCTTTAAACAATATTCTAGTTCTCTTAGTAATAAATCTACTCAAAAACATTACAAGTGGAATTAATAATAAACTTAAAATTGTCAATTCTACACTTAAAAGTAACATCATTATAAAAGTCAAAACTATGTTTAATATATCAGAAATTAAAGACACCACGGCACTAGAAATACCACTACTAATATTATCAACATCATTAGTAAACCTACTCATAGTGTCTCCTCTTGAAGTTTTATTGTAAAATGATATTGGTAGATTTTGAAGTTTTATAAATAAATTGCTTCTTATCTTTTTAACTACTCTTTGAGACATCTTAGCAGTAAGTATACTACTTAAAACATCAACTACAAAGTTAATAAAATAAAAGGATGCTAATACTGTTATTACCTTCATAAAAATAGAATTAGCCATACTCTCTTCTATAATATCAATTATCTTTCCAATATAATAGGGAATTCCTATTCCAATTAAGGACTGTATAATAACTAATAATCCTATTAATAATACCAGTTTTTTCTCATCTTTAAAAAATGAAAGTACTCTCTTAGATGTATTTTTAAAATCCCTTGGTCTTACTTTTCTCTTAAATCTAGTTTCATTTTTTCCACCTACTCTTACACTCATTTAATCTCCTCCTTCCCTATAAGTTGAAGTTCATAAATCTCTTTATATTTAGGAGAATTATTTAATAAGTTATCATGAGTATCAAAACCAACTATACTTCCTTCATCTAATACCATTATTCTGTCACAATCTACTATTGAACTAACTTTTTGTGAAATTGTAATAATAATAGATTTATTATTTTTAATATATTCATTTATATTTTTCTTTAATTTATTTTCTGTACTTATATCCACTTTGCTATAACAGTCATCTAATATTAATATTTTTGGCTTTTTAACTAACGCCCTAGCGATTGTTAATCTTTGTCTTTGACCTCCTGAAAGACTTTTCCCACCTTGAGAAATTATTTCATTATAGTTATTTTCTAAGTTACTAATAAAATCATGTGCATCTGCTATTTTACAAGCCTCTACCACGTCTTCTATACTAATATTTTCATTTCCCAGATTTATATTTTCTATTATACTTTTTCCAAACAAACTAGGCCTTTGAAAAACTAAACCTATGTTATCTCTTAATCTTTGCTCATTAATATCATTAATATTATTTTTACCTATACTTATATTTCCAGAATCAACCTTATATAATTTAGCTATCAAATTAATTAATGCAGTTTTGCCAGAGCCTGTTTCCCCAATAATTCCGATTTTTTCACCTTCTTTTATATTAAAAGAAAGATTTTTAAGTACCATATGATCCTCTATATAAGAAAAGCATACATCCTTAAACTCAATATCTCCATCAACAAAGTCTTCCTTTTTATCACCTGTATCTGTATCCTCATTATTATCAAGTACCTCTAATATTCTTTCATAAGAAGCTCTTGCTCTTACAAAAACGTTTAGTAAATTTGCAATCATAACTAAAGATGTTAGTATTCTAGCCATATAGTTTATATATGCTACTATTACACCTACTTTTAGAGTCCCTAAATTAACAAATCTAGCTCCTATTAATAGAATTACTATTGTAGCAATATTTAATATAAATTCTATTGTAGGTCTAAATAATGCCACTCTTATAATTGCTTTTGTACTGTTTGTATATAGTTCTTCATTATATTTTTCAAACTTATTTATTTCATAATCTTCTCTTTTAAATAACTTAACTATCTTTACTCCACTTAAATACTGTCTAAGCTGTCCATTAACTTTATCTGTACTTTTTTGTACTCTCTTAAAAAATAAATTTCCTATTTTCATATTTGAAAATATAACTATAAATATGAAAATTATTGCTACTAATATTATTAATGACAACTTAAAGTTTAGCTTCATTGCAATAATAAAACTACCTACACACAAAATAGGAGATTTGATAAATACTCTCATCATTCCATGTACAAAATGTTGTATTTGAGTTACGTCATTTGTTGTACGAGTTATTAATGACGCTCTACTAAATTTATCTATAGTTCTTAAAGAAAATTGGTTTATCTTAACAAAAATATCACTTCTAAGCTCTGTTGCAAATCTTTGAGATACATTTGTGGATACAATATTTCTAAGTACTGCAAATACTGCTCCAAGTAAAGTTATACCTATCATTATTGCTCCAGTAGATAAAATATAATTAATATCTTTGTTGTAAATTCCAACATCAATAATTTGGGCCATAATTGTTGGTTGAGCAAGATCACAAATTGCTTCAATAGTTAATAAAAACACTGCTAAAAGAAATAACCAAATGTATTTTTTTATATACTTATTAAAATATCTCATAGCCCCTCCCTACTTATGACATTTAATCTTTAATTTTATTTTCTTCTATCTCTATACTTTATTTACTTTATATATCTGTGTCTTGAGTTATTCTATCTATACTTCGTTTAATTTTGGATCTATGTTTTGTGTAATTTTATATATGTACTTTATGTAATTCTATATATATTTTATTCTAATTTTATTCTTATAATCCTATTCATCAGAAAAAAATCTTATTTCCTAGATCGTTAAAGCTATCTAATAATATCTTACTCCTTATTTTTCAAAATCTAAAGCTTTATAAATTATATATGTAAATTATTAGTTTTTGCACAAAATATAAATTGACGGAGGTGTATTATTTGAAAAACATATTTAAAATATACAAGGATGACATAAATGGTATTATAAAAAATTATGCATTATTAATAGTTATAATAGGTCTTTGCGTACTTCCCTCTTTATATGCTTGGTTTAATATTAAAGCCTCTTGGGACCCCTATGGTAGTACAGGTAACATATCTGTTGCCGTAGTCAATAAAGACTTAGGTAGCAATGTATTTGATAAGGAAGTAAATATAGGGAATGAGTTAATAAACAAATTGAAAGATAATAAAAATTTGGGTTGGAAGTTTGTAGATGAAAAAACAGCACTAAATGGTGTTGAAATTGGCACTTATTATGCATCTTTAGAAATACCAGAAAACTTCTCTAAAGACTTAACTTCACTTTTAAGCTCAGAAGTTAAAAAAGGAATTATTACTTATACTGTTAATGAAAAAATCAATGCCATAGCTCCTAAAATTACTGATAAGGGAGCATCCACGATACAATTAGAAGTTAATCAAACTGTAGTAAAAACAGTAAGTGAGACAATTTTTGAAATATTTAATGAGGTTGGTATACAGTTAGAAAAAGAATTACCTAAACTAACTCAAGTAGAAAGCTCTTTAGTTGAAGTTCAAAATAAGTTTTCAAATATAGAAAATACTATTAATTTAGCTTATGATGCTACTTCAAAAATTGGTAATATTGTAAAAGAGCTTCAAGGTGATATGCCTTTAATAAAAGAAACAATAAATAACTCTAAAAACTTATCAAATGATATGAAAACTTTTATAGAAGATACTAAAGGAAGCATTAACCAGATATCACCAACTATAAAAACTGATTTAGGAATTGTATCTGACTTATCAGCTTCTGCATCAGACACTATACAAAATATTATTGATATAGTAAACAAGGGCTATGATAATGCACCTGAAATTATAGATAGTCTTAGTAGCAAACTATTAAACTTATCAAATACTTCTAATACCTTAAGTAGCTTTTTAAAGAAATTAGATAAGTTTGCACCAGGTAATCCTCTTAAAGATGTAATTGCTCAGTTAGATAGCATAAATTCTAAACTAAATACTGCAATTACTGATTTAGAAACTGTCAAAAATCAAATTGCCTCAGGTCAAAAACCATCATTAGATAAATTAAATAATATGTTAACTTTAAGTAATGATATTAATATCATAGCTAGTAATTTATTATATAACTTTGACTTAAAAATTAGCGGTCCAATAAACAAAATTTTTGAAGAAAGTATTGTAGTTGCAAACAATATTATAGATGTTTTAGACAAGGCCTCAGCTAATTTACCAGAAGTTGAAGAAATACTAAGTACATCTCTTGCTTTTTCAAATGGTGCAAAAGATAGCATAGATTTTATTAAAGAAAAAATACCTTTAGCTAAATCTATGGTAAATGATTTAGTAGATGCAATTTCAAAAATAAATAACAGCAAGGAAGTAGAAGAAATTATAGCCTTACTAAAAAATGATATAATATCTCAATCAGAATTTTTAAAACAACCAGTTGATTTAGTTACAAAAAAGCTATACCCTATTGCAAATTATGGTTCTGCAATGACACCTTTTTATACCGTATTATCTTTATGGGTTGGTGTTTTATTACTTTTATCTTTACTTACAACGGAGATTCATGGACCTTTTAAACCATATGAAGTTTACTTTGGAAGAGGTCTTACATTTTTAACCTTGGCAATAATACAAGCTCTTATTTGTAGTATAGGTGACTTATATGTACTTGGAGTAAGTACTGTAGAGCCTACATTATTTGTACTTTTATCAGTTTTCACTAGCTGCGTGTTTACATTTATTGTTTACTCATTGGTATCTGTATTTGGAAATGTTGGTAAGGCAATTGGTGTAGTTTTATTAGTTATTCAAGTTGCAGCATCTGGTGGAACCTTTCCTATTGAAGTTACACCACCATTTTTTAGAATGGTAAATCCTTTTTTACCTTTCACATATGCAATAAGTGGACTTCGCGAAGCCGTAGTTGGAGTTTATATGAATAATTTATCTAGAGACATAGTTGTATTATCAATATTTTTAATAACATCAATTTGTATAAATGTGCTATTAAAAGGACCTATAAATAGAGTTTCAGAAAAGTTTAGACATAAATTTAATGATAGCAATTTAACAGGACACTAGAAATCTAGTGTCCTTTTTACTAAAAAATATTATAATATTTGATTTATAAATAATACAGTTTTTATTTATAATACTTTTATTAATAATTAATATATTTTTTATTTATATATTTGCTTATTAGTAATTTTATTTAATAAATAATTTATAGTATTATCTTTTGTATTTACTATTTTTCTATTATATGACCATCATAATACTCATATTTATCATACTCTTCTTCTTTATAATCCTCTGGATTTACCTGAACATCTTTTTTACCATCTTTAGCCTTATCTAAAAAATCTTGCATCTCTTCTTGTGTAGTATCAGTACAATTTTCACAACTTATTCTTCTTGAATTAAATTCCTCTACCTTTTTTTCAATATCTTTTTTCTCTGCATCTTTTTTATCTACTTCTTCAATCGCTTGATCAAATAATTCTGCATATTCATCTTCATCGTAATCTTCATGAGATAAATATCTTTCTTCCTCTTCTTCGAAGTTCATTCTAGAATTTTTTACTGCTTTATATACACAATATGCTCCAACACCAGCTAGTGCAATACCTGCGTATATCATCATTTTTTTTCCATGTTCTTCTGTTTCTTTCTCAATTTTTTTCTTTAGAAAATAAGTTATCATAGCACATCTCCTTTGTTTATGTCATATCCTATATTATAGTATTTCAATTATTTGAATAATAATTATACTATTTTAAAATTTCATTTTTTTGTTATTTAAATTCAAATTTGGAGGTGACATTTTAATGGATGCTAACTTAATGAATTTATTACTTGCTTTAATCGCTTTAATTATTGGTAGCGGTGGAGTTTACTTAATAAGATTTTTAGGTAATAAAATAGGTCAAGATAAACTTACTGCTTTTTATCAAATTGCTAAAACTGTAGTTATGGCTTTGGAGCAAACTAATCCTGATATGGCAGGAGTAGATAAAAAAGCTTTAGCTGTTGCTAAGCTAGTTGAACTTACTGGTGGTAAAATTAGTGAGGCTGATGCTGATAGATTAATAGAGACTGCAGTCTATGAGGTTAAGAAATTATTAAATAACACTACTAATTAAAAATATATGGCTGTATTTGTATTAACTTTAGCTGTGTAATCACCGCTCGGTCAGGAAATATAATTTCCCTTCCATGCAGGCAAAAACAGGCCTGCAAATGTCAGTGGAACTTATATTTCCTGCCTTTCGCTAGCTTTCACAGCTTATTAATACATTTATACAGCCAACTTTTAATTACTTGTTATTTAATATAAAGAAGGCGTGTTTTATATATGTATTATTTTTATTTTTTGCTAATCTATTTCTTTTTCAAATATTATTTGATAGCAACATGGTAAGTAAACTCCGCTACTATCTGCTGGTGGCATAAGTATTTGTTTTAATCTCCATCCGTTTTTTGCCTCTTCGTTGATAATATCTTTACACTTTTCAAAATGGCTACCTTTTTTGCTAGAAATCCTTGACTTAATGTTACTTCTATAAATTTATATTCAAACATCGTCTATTCCCCCGCTCTTTTAAATCTTAATTATTTATTCGCCTGTTTTACATTATATAACAATTGTATACTACTTTGGATGCTACTTTCTATAAGATTCTTTTAATAATAAAATAAGACTTAAACTATTTAAAATTCAAAGTTTAAGTCTGTGTGTATTTTAATTTTCTTTTGAAGTTTGCTCCTAAAAATTAACCCGTTGTTATTAATCATCTAATACTATGTCGTTTTTACTTTTTTTGAATTTGATATATATTATTGTACATATTAATGTTATTAGCTCAGCAAATACTGCTGTTAGCCATATTCCATTTAATCCTAGTATTCTTGGTAATATCATTAATCCTGTTATTAAGAATATTATTCCTCTTCCTAATGATATTATATTTGACGCTACTCTGTATTCTATTGATTGATAGTATGAACCCATTACTATGTTTATTCCCATTATTATAAAGGCTATGAAGTAGTATCTTATTCCGTTTACTGTTATTTTTAGTAGTTCTCCTGTTTCACTCGTAAATATACTTACTATTTGCCTTGGGAACATTAATCCTAGTAAATAGAATACACAGCCTGTTATTAGTGCAAATATTAGTGCTTGTCTTTTTACGTGATCTACTCTATCAAATTGTTCTGCTCCGTAGTTGATGCTTATTATTGGTTGTATTGCCTGTCCTACTCCTGTGAATATTGATACACATATTAAGGCTACATTAGCAATTATGCTGTATGCACTTACACCTATTTCTCCTATCATTTTTAGGATTGCTATGTTGAATGTAAATATTACTATTCCAGAAGATATTTCAATTATAAAACTCGGCATACCATTGGTAAATATTCTTATAATTCTTTTTATTCTAGGTCTAAATTTAATAAATTTTAAAGTACACTTTTTGCTCATAAAATGAGTACATAGTATTAATAAATTTATTACAGATGATATAGCTGTAGCTAGTGCTGCTCCCTTTATTCCAAGCTTTAAATTGAAAATAAAGTAGTAATCTAAAAATATATTTAGTATTCCACTACATACTGTTGCTATCATTACTAGCCTTGGTCTATTATCATTTCTTACAAAAGATGCTATTGTATGAACTAGTATAAAACTAAAGCTTAAGAACAACATTCCACTTAAATAATCACTAACTAAGTTTATACTTTTTTCAGTTGCCCCAAGCATGTATCCTATTTCTTTTGTGTATAATACACCTATTATCGAAATTATAATCCCTACTATTACTGCTAATATAATTGTTTGTGTAAATATTCTTTTCGCTTCATATATATCATTTTTACCAACCATTATACTAAGAGCTGTTGCTCCGCCCATTCCAAGTAATAATCCTAGTGAGTTTAAAACATTAAAAATTGGTATTGATATATTAAGAGCTGCAAGTCCTTCACTCCCTATACCTCGTCCGACAAACATTGTATCTACTAATATGTAAAAAGATACTACCAACATACCTAATACACTGTTTATAAGATATTTTCTAAATACTTTATCAATATCATCATGCAATAATATCTTCTTTTTCTTATCCATAAAATATCTCCTTTCAAGCTACTTACAATAAACCTGAAGATCATATCTATAAATAAAATTCTATTAGCTTAATCAACTATTTAACCTTACTTATTCTATTCTAATTAGTATTTATAATTATTAATATTTTTATATTAAGAAAGTAGCTTTTTATAGTTTAAGCTACTTTCCAACTATTTATTTATATTTTTTTATATTTATTTTGCCCTTTGATAACTTACTCTGCTTATTGACATATTTACAACTTTATATAAAAACATTCCTGCTACTAAGTTTATAACTATTGCTGGTGCTACTGCTACCATAAATAAAGCTTTTAAACTACCAGGTAATCCTACTAAAATTTGTGCACTCAATAAAAATATTGTTCCACTTACTAATGTTCCAACTGGGAATATAACTGATGCTATTACTAAGTCTTTTTTCTTTTCTTGTAGTTTGTTTATTATTGGTAATCTATACATTACATACATCATTGCATACATTATATTTGCAGTTACTACTTTATCTATAATATTTGGAACTTGACCTGCTGGGAACTTTGTAGTTAAAGCTGTGAATATTCCTGTTATTAGTCCTGCCATTAAGCAAGTTTTATAATCCTCTTTGTTTAATATCATTATTGTAAATAACATAGCTAAAGCCATATCAGGTTGCATTGGTAATCCTAATGCAGGTGTGATTTGGTGCAATAATAACCCCATTGCTAAAAGTATTGAATTTAAAACTAATTTTCTTGTATTTGTTTTCATGATAATTCCTCCTAATATAATTTAATTTAAATTTGTTTTGCCAATGGCCTTCTTCATCGTCTCTAAATTCTAACTTTCATACCATAATCATCACCTACTTTCGTTTATTTTCCTTGCATAAAAAAACTCCGCCCTAAATTAATAGGACGGAGTGTATCCGCGTTGCCACCTAAATTATGTATGGTGAATATAAGTATACACTTATGCCATACATCTCTCATTTTCAGGTACTATCATACCCTATTCGCTATAACGTGCGACTCACGGTAAAGTCTACTCTCATAAATATGATTTCAATTTACTCCTCTAAGGCCCATTCACTAAATTTCTTCTTGCCAAGATTCCACCATCCTCAGCTCTCTATATTGAACCTAAACTTAGCTACTATCCCTTGTCATAGGATTTATTAACTTATTTAAGATACTATACCATTATTTTGAAACTGTCAACTAGTTTATTTATATGTTTATATACTATTTTTGTTACACCCTTAGAATATTTTTCTTAAAATAATTAATTGTTCTTTTAAGGATTATTAATATATAATTAATTTAAATCCAGTTATATACCTAATTTCAAGAAAAATAATTTACAAAAATAAAATATATAAATATTCTATTGGAGGTTTTATGTTTAGAGAAATGAGAAAAAAAAGTAGAGAAATTTCTAAAGAAGATAGTATAGAAATATTAAAAAAATGCAACGAAGGTGTACTTTCAACAGTTGGAGAAAATGGATATCCATATGGTGTAACTGTTAACTATGTTTATGTTAATGATTGTATTTATTTCCATAGTGCAACTAAAGGCCATAAGCTAGATAATATAGCTTATAACAATAAAGTGTCTTTCTCTATAATGGATGATATTACTATACTACCAGACAAATTTAGTACCATGTATTCAAGCGTTATTGTATTTGGTAAAGCCTCAATTGTGGATGATGAAGAAAATAAATTTGCTCTTTTAGAATTAATAAAAAAATATTCACCACAGTTTTTAGAAAGTGGTAAAGTGTACATAGAAAAAGCAGCAAAGGCTACTAATGTTGTAAAAATAGAAATCGATCATTTAACTGGTAAAAGTAACAATCCTAATAATTAATAAAATTTATTTTACTACATAATCTGTACTTAGATTATGAATCATCATGATTTATTTATACGTAAAAAAGCCTATAATCTGTTATTAGCTTATAGGCTTTTTTCTATTTATTTAATAAATCTAAGTTATTTAGATAATTTTTTATTCCATTCTTAAAGTCATCGCTTAACTTTACACTTGACTCTGGACCACCAACATGGATAATTCCATATGCAGGTTGGTCACAACCTATATTACATGGTACTGATAGTACAGTCATTCCCATATGTTTAGCAAATATATTCATAGCTTGAAGTGTAAATTCTCCTCCACCATATGTTGATGCAGTAGTTGTAAATGAACTAAAGTGAGTACCCTTAAAAGGTGCATTTATCCATACGTTTGTAAAGCTGTCCATAAACATTTTCATTTGTCCTGAAACATTACCGTAATAAGTTGGAGAGCCCATAAATATAACGTCATAATCTAATAGTTCTTCTCCATTATTAATAATCTCTATTTCCTCAAACTCATTTATATATTCTTTTGCATTTACTAAGTACTCAGGTAGTAATGGTCCCTTATTATCTTCAACCCTAAATATTTTAGTTTCTAAATTCATATTTTCTAAAACTTTTTTGTACTCTCTCGCAACTAAGTATGTACTTCCACAAGAACTGTGAAAAACAATAGCAATTTTCATATAAATTATCCCCCTATTTTAACTTTTATGAATAACTATAGTTTATATATTTTTATTATATAATTTTAAATGGATTTAAATATATGCTACTTTCTATAACTTCTACTTCTTCAACATTGTCTAAGAATCGCTTCATTACACCTTTAAATATGTCTTCTGTCTCAAAGTGACCACAGTCTACTATGCACATTCCCATATCTAGTGCATCTTGTGCATCATGATATTTTACGTCTCCTGTAATAAGTACCTGAGCTCCTTGTCTCTGTGCTTTTTTAACCATATCAGCACCAGAACCTGTAACTAAAGCAACTTTATTTATCTTAGTTTCTATGTCCCCTACAACTCTTATATTTTCCATATTTAACTTAGACTTTATGTTATTGCATAATTCTTCTAAGGTAATACTTTCTCTAAGCTTAGATATTCTTCCTAAGCCACTTCCTTCACCCTTATTTTCTAACTTATATATATCATAAGCTACTTCTTCATAAGGATGAGCATTAATCATATTACTTATAACTCCTCCTAGAAGCCTTTGAGGTACTATAGTTTCAATTTTAACCTCATTTACACATTCTACTCTACCTTCTTGTCCAACAAACGGCTGAGTACCTTCTAGAGGCTTAAAAGTGCCTACACCTTCACTATTAAAAGTACAATTGCTATAATTACCTATATGTCCAGCCCCAGAATTTGCTAAAGCATTTCTAACTACATCTACATGACTTACAGGAACAAATACAGCTATCTTATATAATACGTCACTTTTAGTTATCTCAAGTACCTTTGAATTTTCAAATCCCATTATTTCCATAAAGTAATCATTTAGACCATCAAATGCTATATCGAAGTTTGTATGCATTGAATAAAGTGCTATATCTTTTTTTATAAGCTTATGTATAAGTCTACCTTTAAAGTCTCCAGTATTTATTTTATTCATCTTTGAAAATATAAATGGATGATGAGTTATTATTAAATCAATATTATTTTCTATTGCCTCATCAATAACTTTTTCATTTGCTTCAAGAGTAACAAGAACTTTTTTAATATTAGCATCAAAATCTCCTACTAATAGTCCCACATTATCCCAATCATAAGCTAAACTTAATGGATATTTACTTTCTATTTTTTTTATAAGGCTTTTTAATTTCATATTATCATCCCCTTAATGATTTATATTAATTTATTTAACTTTTCAATAGCTTTTAAACTGTCTTCTCTTTTCTTATCTATTGCTTCACCAGTTTTTCCTTCTATTTTTTGTAATATAGAGTTGTAAGCAAATATTTTTTTATCAATAAATTCTTTAAGTAGCTCATCTTTATTTTCTATTAGTTTTTTCCCTACTTCATAGAATATCTCATCTTCTACATCAGTGTTTTTACCAGTGTATACTACACTTAAAATTTCATATATTCTAAAATCTTCTTTAACTAAGACTTCATCTAATATTTCATAACCATTATTTAGTAAAAAACGTCTTAATTCACTTTGGGCTTGCATAGGTTGAAGTATTAATTTATCTAAAGAGTGAGCAACTTCTGCTTTAGCTTCTAATAATTCACTTATTAATATTCCTCCCATACCTGCTATTATTACTTCATCAACTTCTCCTTTTTCAAGTACTTCTATACCTGAACCTAATCTTAAGTCAACTTTTTCTAATAACCCATTTCTTCTAACTTCTTTTCTTGCATTTTCTAAAGGCCCTTTATTAACATCTGCAAGTATTGCAAAAGGTACTTTTCCTTTGTTTAGTAAATAAACAGGTATATATCCATGATCCGTTCCTATATCTGCTACTTTTTTACCTTCTGTTACTATAGATGCTATTTTTAATAATCTATCTGTTAATTTCAAAGTCTGTCATCCTTTCATTTTTATAAATTCTCTTTATTATTTATCCTAATATTATTACTAAAAACACTAATAATATTTAATAGGAGGTGTTTAATTTGCCTAGAACAAACAAATTTAAATCCAATTATAAACCAACCTATAAATGGGGTGCTAATACTACTTTGTGGGCAAGTGAGACTGAGCAAAAGCTAATTCAAGAAGCTCAAAGTAATATTGAAAACAAACCCAAGGAAGAATTAGAAAAGGAAATAAATTATGGAAAGAGAATTAATTATTGGCATTAGTAATATTATATCATTTATTAATCTTTTATTTTAAAATATCTATAACTTAAAAATTCGCCTTAAAACTTAAGGCGAATTTTTTATATATAAACTTTAATCTAAATAATCTCTAAGCTTCTTAGATCTGCTTGGATGTCTTAGTTTTCTTAAAGCCTTAGCTTCTATTTGTCTTATTCTTTCTCTTGTAACATCAAACTCTTTACCAACTTCTTCAAGAGTTCTAGCTCTTCCATCTTCAAGACCAAATCTTAGCTTTAATACTTTTTGTTCTCTTTCATTTAATGAACCAAGTACTTCTTCTATTTGCTCTTTTAATAACGAATATGCAGCAGCTTCTGCTGGTGCTGGAGCATCGTCATCTGGTATAAAATCTCCTAAATGACTATCTTCTTCCTCACCTATTGGAGTCTCTAAAGATACTGGATCTTGAGCAATCTTCATTATCTCTCTAACTTTTTCTTCAGTCATATCCATTTCTTTAGCTATTTCTTCAGGCTTTGGATCTCTTCCTAATTCTTGAAGTAATTGTCTTGATACTCTTATTAACTTATTTATTGTTTCAACCATGTGAACAGGTATTCTTATAGTTCTGGCTTGGTCAGCTATAGCACGAGTTATAGCTTGTCTTATCCACCATGTAGCATAAGTACTAAACTTGAATCCTTTAACATAGTCAAACTTCTCAACGGCTTTAATTAGCCCTAAATTTCCTTCTTGGATTAAATCTAAGAAAAGCATTCCTCTTCCAACATATCTCTTAGCTATACTTACAACAAGTCTTAAGTTTGCTTCAACTAATCTTTGCTTAGCTAGTTCATCGCCTTCATGCATTCTTTTAGCAAGCTCTACCTCTTCATGTGGCTTTAATAAAGGTATTTTACCAATTTCTTTTAAATACATTCTTACAGGGTCATCTATACTTATTCCTTTTGGTAATGATAAATCTATATGCTCTATTTCCATCATAGAAGCATCTTCATTCATCTCTTCTTCTGATCCTGAATCTATATTTTCTAATTCTAAATCATCGTCGTTTGCAGAAAAATCTATTTCAACCTTTTCATCTTTATTTTCTACTACTTCTATCCCTAAGTTTCCTAATGTAGTATAAAGATTTTCAACTTGATCTTTATCTAATTCTGTTTCTGAAAAAGCTTCCATTATTTCAGCAAGTGTTAATGAACCTTGCTTTTTACCTTTTTCTATTAATGATTTTGCCGTTACTCTTTTTGATTCTTTTTTTGGTGTTTTAGTTTCCATAATTCTACCTCCTTTCCTTTCCTATAATCTTTGTAACATTCTTCTTATTTCAACTATTTTTAAAGCAATTTCCATAACCTTAACATCTACCTCTTTCACGTCATTATTATTTTTGCTCTCTTCTATTGTCTTTTGTTCTTGTAATAATCTATTTATTTCATCTTGTAGTCTATTCTTCTTTACATTTTTTACTATCTCATCAATACTTTTAGTATCACTTAAGTTTAATACATCCAATGATATAGACTCTAAATCTTTTAAGTATTCTTCGGATATATTCAAATCTTTGATTTTGTCAATAGTTATTTTGTCCAATTCTTGATTTTTAATTATGTATTTCAAAATTTCTTTACTATCTTTTATAATAAAATCACTTTCGTCAAGCTTTAAAATTATTGTATCTCTTAGAGTTTTGTCATTTAACATGATTTTTATAAGAGTTTCTTCAACAAATTGCTTTCCTTTTGTTATTGTTTTTGGCTTATCTATGACTTTTTCTTCTTTTTTATTCGAATTCATATTATATTTGTTGTATTTGGTATTATTATTGTACGATTTGTTATTATAGGCTTTATTGTAATCTTTTCCATAAACTTCCCTTTTTATTGATTCTACACTTATATCTATTAAATTGCTTAGATATTTTGTATAGTAGTCTATTTCCACAGGGCTTTTTATTTCTTTAATTACTTTAGATGCTTCCTTTGCAAACTTAACTCTGTCTTCATCTTTTTCTAAATTATAATTTTTCTTAAGATGATCTATCCTATACTTGATGTAGTTAGTGGAAACTTCCATTGCCTTATTGTATTCTTGCAGACCATATTTTCTAATAAATTCATCTGGGTCTTTAGATTGCTTAAGATTTAAAACTTTAGTGTTAATTCCCTGTTTAGTTAATATTTCTATAGCTCTTAAAGTTGCTTTTATTCCAGCATCATCTGAGTCATATGAAATTATAGCAGTATCAGCATATCTCTTTATTAGTTGTCCTTGTTGCTCTGTCAAGGCTGTACCTAGTGTTGCTACCACATTATTTATACCATACTGATGAAGTGAAATTAAATCCATATATCCTTCAACTAAAACTATAGTTCTATTAGTTATACTTTTTCTAGCAAAGTTCAATCCATAAAGATTTTGCCTTTTATTAAATATCAAAGTATCAGGAGAATTTAAATATTTTGGTAATGAATCATCTAAAACTCTTCCACCAAAACCTATTACATTTCCTCTATAGTCAAATATTGGAAATATAACCCTATTTCTAAACTTATCATAAGCCTTTTTTCCATCCCGTGAATAAGCCACAAGACCACAATCAACTAATTCATCTTTGTTGTAACCTTTAGACTCTAAATGTTCTAAAAGTTCATTCCATGAACTAGTTGCATAACCTAATCCAAATTTTTTAATAGTTTTATCGTCAAGACCTCTGTTTCTTAGATATTGATAGCCTGGATTTTTATTACTTATTAAATTAGAGAAATAAAATCTAGCGGCTTCAACATGTATGTCTTGATATTTTTTTGCTTTTTCTATCTTTAACCTAGCTTCTTCGTCAATGTTTGTGTTTAATTCTATACCACACTTATTAGCTAGTAATTTTACTGCGTCCATGAATTCTAGGTTCTCTATCTTCATGACGAAATTAATAACGTCTCCACCTTCTTGACAACCAAAACATTTATATATCTGCTTAGCAGTATTTATGTAGAATGATGGCGTCTTCTCTCCATGAAAAGGACATAATCCCTTGTAATTCGAGCCCGAAGGTTGTATTTTTATGTAGTCTGATATTACACCTGAAATATCACACCTACTTTTTACTTCTTCAATAACATCTTTTATATCGTTCATGTTATCACCTTCACGTGATTTTTTTTGTTAACATTTCTATTTTACAGTAAATTTCTAATTTGTCAAATACTCATTATACAGATTTCGACTTTTTTTGTTAATATCCTTCTTTAACTTTAATTTTCTTTATTTCTTTTTATTACTGTAAGTTTTCTTATTATCTGTTTTTGTTAACATTGTATTACTTTTTCCTATTTTTATATATCTTAACCCTTGTTTTTTTATTTTATTTGTGATTTTTTATTTTTTTCTCAAAAAACTTATTAACAAAAAAAAGCACCTCAAATAAATTATTTGAGATACTGATTTTTCTATCTAAAATTATAATTATATATGATTTTTTATATAATTATTTTATTGCATTCATTAAATCTTCAAATTCTTCAAAATGAAGAGATTGCATTCCATCAGATAATGCCATTTCTGGATTAGGGTGTACTTCTACCATTATACCGTCTGCACCACATGCAAGTGATGCTACTGACATTGGTTTTACTAAATATCTAACTCCTGTTCCATGACTTGGGTCAACAACAACAGGTAAGTTTGTTTCTTTTTGTATTATAGGTACTGCAGCTAAGTCTAATGTATTTCTTGTATAATCATTGTAAGTTCTTATACCTCTTTCACACATTATTATATTATGGTTTCCTTCTATAGCAATATACTCTGCTGCTCCTATCCACTCTGAAATAGTTGCTGCTATTCCTCTTTTTAACATTACTGGCTTGTCTTGCTTTCCAACTTCACTTAGTAAAGTAAAGTTTTGCATATTTCTAGAACCTAATTGAATAATATCACTGACTTCATATAACTTATCTAGCTCTCTAATATCCATTAGCTCTGTAATTATAGCCATACCAGTTTCTTTTTTAACTGCTTTAAGTATTTCAAGACCTTCTTCTTTTAAACCTTGAAATGAATTTGGTGAAGTTCTAGGCTTGTATGCTCCACCTCTTAAAACATTTGCACCTTTACTTTGAACAAACTTTGCTGTTTCTAAAAGTTGTTCGTAACTTTCTATTGCACAAGGACCTGCTATTATTAGCGGTTCTTCTTTTACTATTATCTTTTTATCATTAGAATTTATTTCTATTTTAGAATTATACTTTAATAGGTTGTTTTTCATCACCTATAAACTCCTTTACGTCTTGTCTTTCCTCATCTTTTAGTAAGTTTAAGTAATTACCTATAGTTTTGCCTTTTATAGTAAGTTCATCATTTAAATCTAATAATGGTATTAGAACAAAGGCTCTATCTTGAATCCTTGGATGAGGTATTGTTAAATTTTCATCGTCTAATATTATATCATTAAAAAATAATATATCAACATCTATAGTTCTTGGTCCCCACCTAATTATTCTTTTTCTATGTAGAGCTTCCTCCACATATTGACAAACCTTATGAAGCTCCTTTGGGCTAAGACTTGTCTTTAATTCTATACATATATTTAAAAAGTCTGCTTGTTCTGTATATCCCCAAGCTTTCGTTTCATATATTTTTGATTTCTTGCTTATTCTTATATCCTTATTTTCATCTAACAGCGCACAAGCTCTCTTAAGATGATCTACTCTATCTCCCATATTAGTTCCAAGTCCTAGATACACCTTATTCATTTCTACTTCTCCTTATCTCAACACCAAAATAATCATATATACCAGGTACTGGAGCTTCTGGTTTTTTTACTCTTATCAAAACAGAATTAATAAGTTCAAATTTATCTAAAACTTCTATAGTAATATTTTCTGCTAACGCTTCTAAAAGATTAAATCTTTTATTTTCAACAATATTTTTTACAACTTCATATACATCAGCATAACTTACAGATTTATACATATCATCAGTTAAGCCAGCTTCTTTAGTATCTAAATAAAGCTCCATATCAATAAAGAACTTTTGTCCTAAAACACTTTCTTCTTTTAATAATCCATGGTAGCCATAAAAGCCTAAGTTATTAAGTAGTATTTTATCCATTTAACTATCCTCTACTTTCTATAAATTGCATCTGCCATCTTAGCAGCTTTTAAGTTTTCAGCCACATCATGAACCCTAACTATGTCTACTCCATCTCTAACACCTAGTACAGTAGTAGCTATAGTACCTTCAAGTCTTTCTTTAGGCTCAACATTTAAAACATTACCTATTACAGACTTTCTAGAAGTTCCAAGTAATACTGGGTATCCTAGCTCATTTAACTCTCCTAGTCTTCTTAAAACTTCAAGGTTTTGTTCAAATGTTTTACCAAAACCAATACCTGGATCTAAAACAATCTTATTTTTATCTATACCTGCTTCTAAACCTAATTTTATACTTTCTTCTAAAAACTCTTTTATACTTTCCATTATGTCTTTATCATAATCTGTTTTATCTTGATTATGCATTATACATACATAAGCATCATATTTAGCAATAGTTTTTGCCATATTTTCATCTTTTCTTAATCCCCATACATCATTTACCATTTCAACACCAAGTTTAAGTGCTTCTTCTGCTACCTCAGCCTTATATGTGTCTATAGATATGGGTACATTTATTTCTTCTTTAAGCCTTGTTATAACAGGTACTACTCTTTTTATTTCTTCTTTTGCATCGACATAGTTGTGACCAGGTCTTGTTGATTCTCCACCTAAATCTACTATGTCAGCGCCTTCATCTACCATTTCTTTTGCATGTTTTATAGCCTTATCAAGGTTACTAAAATCCCCTCCATCAGAAAAACTGTCTGGAGTTACATTTAATATTCCCATTATATAAGTTTTTTTCCCGTATTCAAACATAATTTATCTCCTAAAAAATATTTATTTCATTGTTATTAAACTCATAGCTTCAGCTCTTGATGCTATATCTTTTTCAAATATACCTCTAACTGCAGATGTTATAGTTTTTGAACCAGGCTTTTTAACACCTCTCATAGTCATGCACATATGTTCAGCTTCAACTACAACAATAACACCATATGGCTCAAGTTCTTCCATAATAATATCTGCTATTCCTTTAGTTATTCTTTCTTGCAATTGTGGTCTTTTAGCATATGCTTCAACTACTCTAGCAATCTTAGATAATCCAGTTAGTTTTCCATTTTTAGGTATATATCCAACATGAGCTTTTCCAAAGAAAGGTACTAAATGATGTTCACAACATGAATAAAATGGTATATCTCTAACTAAAACAAGCTCTTCATGTACTTCATCTTGGAATAATACTTTTAGATGCTGTCTTGGATCTTCATGTAGACCAGAAAATATTTCTTCATACATTCTTGCTACTCTATCCGGTGTATCCATTAATCCTTCTCTATCTGGATCTTCACCTATTGCCTCTAATATATCCCTTACTGCTCTTTTTATTTTATCTTTATCTACACTACTCATTACTTTCCCCCCTATTTCTAGTACGTTAATTTTATAGATTTTAAATTATCTAAATCTCTAAACACATAATCACATATTTTAACTAAATCTTCATAACTTCCATCTTCACTATAATCCTTTATAGCTTTATATAATTTAGCATCATCTTCTTTTAATACTTTCAATAATTTTTTATCTTTAGGTTTCCAGAGATCATTTACACTAAAATAAGCAACAATTAGATCCCTTAAGTATAAATTTCTTATAAAATCATATTCAAAATCATCATAGACCTCTTTATTTTCAAGTCTAGATATTTTTGAAATAGTTTCAACTTTTAAAAACTGTTTTTCGTCATAAGATAGCTTGTTAGGACCCTCTAAATACTTTCTTTTACATAAAGTTATTATATTACTTCCTGTACTATGCTTATCATAAACTACTACTGCATCTTTCATTTCATTTAAGAAGAAATATTCTTTTTTGTCTATTAAGTTTTTAAATCCATTTCTTGAAAAATAGTTTATGTCAAACTCAATACCTTCTATTTCTTTTACTACTCTAACTTGATCTTCTCCTTGATTTACAAATACGAATATATCTATATCATTAATATCCAAATTTGGAGAACTAAAGTTTATATTTTTACTTGATCCAACTAAAAACACTGAAATAGTATTGCTGTTTTTAATTATTTTTTCTAATTCTTGATTATATATTTTATATATCTTATTCGTCATATTCTTTCTCCACTAACTATGATTTGATTGTGAGCAAGCTAGTATCTCGTTGTATAGCATATTTTCCTTATCATAAATTATATTTTCTATTTGTGTAACTTTCATTATACCCATTAAGCTGTTAGTAATAAACACGAAATTAAAGGAATTTATTTCCGACACATTTATTCTTTTTTCTATCAACTCAATATCTAATTCACCACAAATATCTTTAATCCTTTTTTTCATTGTACCATTTAGTATTGGTAACTCAAAACTAGGCGTATATATAGTTTTATCTTTAATAAAAAATATATTACTCATTGAGCATTCTAGTATAGTTCCATTTATGTCTAAAAATAATCCATCATCAAATCCATTTTCATTGGCAAAGTTTTTAGTGTAAATATTTTCAAAGTAATTAGTTGTTTTATGTTTATAAATCAAACTTTCTCCTCTCTTTATAGGAGATATATTTAATTTAAAACCATTCTCATAGTCTTCTTTACTATAAGAAATATCTCTAGTTGAGATATTGTATCCTTCATCAAATATAGTAATTCTTAATGCTTTATTGTAAACTGAATTTTTATAAATGTAATCTATAATTTCCTTTTCTAAGAACTCTCTTTCATAATTTATATTAAGTTTTAATGCTTCTATAGAGTTATACATTCTATCCATATGCAAATCTAAACCTATAGGCTTATCAGTAACTTTTATTGTTTCGAATAGCCCAATACCAAATTTGCATAAAGTGCTATCAAAAGATATATTATTCTTCATAATAACCTCTTAATGCCTTCATAATTGATTTTGCTTTATCTAAGGTTTCTTGATATTCATCATCTGGATTAGAATCCCAAGTCATCCCCCCACCAACTTGGAAATATACATCAGATTCTTTTTTTACTATAGTTCTTATAGCTATATTTAAGTCCATATCTCCGTTAAATCCTATATAACCAATAGAACCTGTATAAACATTTCTCTGTGTTGGTTCTAGCTCATCAATTATCTCCATAGCTCTAATTTTAGGTGCACCTGTTATAGAACCTCCTGGGAATGTTGCTTTTATTACGTCTACAACATCCTTACCTCCTTCTAGTTCACCTACAACAGTTGATACTAAGTGATTAACATTTGCATAAGGTTCTATTACAAACAACTCTGGAACCCTAACAGTACCTATTTTTGATATTCTTCCAATATCATTTCTTTCTAGGTCTACTATCATTAATAATTCCGCTCTATCTTTCTCACTATTTCTTAATTCCTCTTGTAACTTTAAATCTTCTTCTTCATTTTCACCTCTTGGTCTTGTACCTTTTATTGGTCTAGTCTCTACTATATTATCTATACATTTTATAAATCTTTCTGGTGAGTTAGATAATATATTATTTTCATCAAAGTTTAAAAATGCCCCAAAAGGTGCCGGACTAATTCTTCTTAAATCTCTATATAATTCAAAGCTTGATAAACTTGTTTTCCCACTAAATCTTTGTGTTAAATTAGCTTGATAAATATCACCTTTTTTTATATACTCTCTTACTTTTTCAACACTATTTTTAAATTCTTCCTTTGTAAAGTTTGAGGTTAATTTAATAGACTCTACTTCTTTCTCTTCGTAGCAGATTTTGTCTATTCCATTTATTTCTGCTTCTATTATTAATTTTTCTATATTGTTTATTATCTCTTCCTCTAAAGGTATATCTAAATCAGGTGATGCAATATAAGTTTTATTTTCCAAATGATCTACTACTATAACATGGTTATATAGCCCAAAGTACATATCGTACACATTAGTGTCATCAGTTGCAGTTCTAGGTAGTTTTTCTATATAATTTCCCAGGTCATAAGATAAGTAACCTACTGCTCCACCTATAAATGGAAGGTTTGTATCATTTTTTACTTTATATTTATTTAATTCTTTTTTAAGTTCATCTAAAGGATTGTTATCGCTGTTTTTATACTTAAGAATTTTAAATGGATTGCTACTAATAAAAGAATATCTTCCTAATTTATTTTTATCCATTGCACTATCTAAAATAAAACTATTACTTTCATCTTTAAATATTGTAAATATCTCAAAAGAATTTAACTTTGTACTTATTTCTCTTATCATATTATATCTTTATCCCCTCTCTAGCTTTCTTTATGAAGTTTCTAAGTATTTCATGACCTTGTTCTGATAAAATAGCTTCAGGATGGAATTGAACGCCTTCAATTAGATATTCTTTATGTCTAATTCCCATTATTTCATTATCTTTAGTCAATGCTGTAACTTCTAAATCATTAGGTAAGCTTTCTTTTTCTACTATTAGAGAGTGGTATCTAGTTACATTGAGTGGATTGTTTAATCCTTCAAATACTCCTTTGTCTGTATGGTTTATACTATGTACTTTACCATGTACTGGCTCAGTTGCTCTTATAACCTTGCCTCCAAATGCATGTCCTATCGTTTGATGTCCTAAACAAATACCTAGTATTGGTTTTAC
Source organism: Romboutsia sp. LXY-2 (assembly GCF_056171995.1). Lineage (NCBI taxonomy): Bacteria > Bacillati > Bacillota > Clostridia > Peptostreptococcales > Peptostreptococcaceae > Romboutsia > Romboutsia sp. LXY-2. Next base: position 104,990 of record NZ_JBKFGI010000006.1, read on the forward strand.
ACCCTTAAAATGGTGCACAACATCTATACAAATCCCAGCCTCTTTAGGAGAGCATGGCCCAGGTGATAATACTATTATCTCAGGGTTTAACTTTTCTATTTCTTCAAGGCTAATTTCATCATTTCTCTTTACAATTATTTCTTCTCCCAATTCCCCAATATATTGAACCAAATTATAAACAAAAGAATCATAATTATCTATCATAAGGATCATTAATATGCCCTCCTAAGTTAAATTTTTATCTATATATAAATATTAATATCATATGATTTATATAAGTATATTATTGTTAAATTTTTATATATAATTTTATTTTTATAGTTATTTAAGATTAATTTCTATAAAATAATTTATCACATTACTTTTTTGTATGCAACTAAATATCCATTTTGGTAAAAATGTAAAAAAACATAGATTTTTTTGATGAAATTATTGGTTTTTTATTTGGTATATTAAAGCTTTATATACAAAAAATAATTACAAATATATTATCATTGGAGGCATTGAAATGAACAGATATATCATAATTAGATCGGATACAAAATCTATATCTTCTCCTATGCCAAAGCAAGAGGCAATAAAAAAATTAAAACTATATGATAGCCAGGGTATAACTAGTTATTTAGTGTCTCGAAATAGACATATAGACTATAATTATAGCAATAAATCTAATATGTACAAAGGATATTAAAATAAATACCCCTTCGCACAAATTGAAAACCATTATAAATTTCTTTATACGTAAAAAAGGAGCTATAAGCTCCTTTTTGATAATTTATATCCAGAATTAACATACTTTTCTTTTTTACCTTTATTTTCTCTCGTTTTAATCAATTCATTTATCTTGTCAATGTATATATCATCTTCACTAAGCCTAATCAAACTCGTTAGATAATACCCATCTGTACTTTTAGGTATCTTCTTATTAATGACTAGGTCTATGGCAGTTTTTGCTGCCTCAAAGTGCTTTAAGTGCGTGTGACCCTCTTGAAAAACCTTCTTTGTATTGTATGCAATAAAACCTTCTTTAACTTGAAATATTATAAATTCTTTCTTTTCATAAATTTTGTTATACATTAAATCAATCCTTCTCAAGATAGTCTTATTATATAATATTAAAACTTTCAAAAAATGTTTATCTTTATAAAATATATTTTAAAGTTTTTTAATGTATAACAGTTATTATTTTTATTGTTATTATTTATTCGCCTAATAATTGTGATACTGTAACAAATTCAAATCCTTTACTTCTCATTTCTGGTATAAGAATTTCTAAAGCTTCTACAGTATTATCTGTTGCATAATCATGTAAAAGTATAATATCACCATTTTTAGCATTATTAGTTATAGTGCTTGCTATTTTAGATGCTGGAGGGTTTTGCCAATCTCTAGCATCTAATGTAGACCATAATATTATTTTATATCCACAGTCTTTGGCTATTTGTGCTAATGCTTCTTTTCTATAACTACCATATGGAGGTCTAAACAATGTAGGCTTTTTACCTGTAAGCTTCTCCAAAATATCTTCACACTGTTTTATTTCTCCTTGTATTTGGCTACTACTTAAGTTTGAAATATCAGGATGAGTAAAAGTATGATTTCCTATTTCATGACCTTCCTCACTAGCTCTTATAAGAGGTTTCTGGTACCAATTAGCATGTTTTCCTGCAATAAAGAAGGTACCCTTTACATCATATTTTTTTAACACATCTAGTACTTTGTCTGTTTCTTTTGGGTGTGGACCATCATCAAACGTAAGAGCTATAACTTTTTTATCTCTAGGTCCATGATTTACAAATACTTCTTCTTCCTCAGCGTATATATTTATACTTTGACTGAATAATAATACTGATGCTGCTAATATTGCTAATAATGTATTTTTCTTACGTCTCATATATAAGCTTCCTTTCAAATATTTTAGTTATAATAAAAATTTTGAGTGTAGTATAAGCTATAATAACCACCAAAACTCACTCCAACTCCTATATTATTATAATTACCCAAAATATTTTTTCTATGTCCTTCAGAATTCATCCATGCTTCATGAGCATAAATTGCACTTGTTTGGCCTGCTGCAATATTTTCAGCTGCTCCAAGATATACAATACCTTCACTTTTCATTCTATCAAATGGATTTTTATTTTCCTTATTTACATGGTCAAAATAATCCTTTTCTAACATATCTTGGCTATGTTTTCTTGAGCTTACTGTGGCCTTTTCGCTAAAACTTAGCTTGTTTAAATTTCTTTGTGCTCTAACACTATTAGCTAAATCTATAACTTGTAGTTCAAGACCCTTTCTTAAGTCTTCATCCTCTTTGGCATATATTCCATCTAAACTATTTTCTACCTTTTCATTTAATACTTGAAAAGCGCAAATTCTATAATCTTCATAAATATCATAAAAAACAGTTATATATTTTTTATCTTTTTTTATTATGTCATATTGATCATCAGAGCTAATGATATATCTAGTATTTCCTTTTTTCTTGTATTCTAATGGTTCATAATTTTCTCTAACATAATCTCTATTATAATCAAGTTTAATTTTATCACTTTCACAAGTATTAATTGAATTACTATAAAGTGCTGCAACCTTTTCTTCTTCAATTCCTACCATGAAAAACTTATCTCCATATTGATTGTAGACATACCATTTAAAGCTATATTCACTTTCATCTATTCTTCCTGGTTTACCAACTTTATTAATAACAGATTCTAAGCTATCACCAATTTTTATATCTTCATAATTTTTTATATTAATCTCTGAATTTGATGTTGTGGATTCACCATTATCTTCTACAACATCATAGCTAAGTGTTTCAGTAATTTCCTCAGACTTCTTATCTTTAAATTTATCTATAGCATATTTTAATTCTCCGTTATAAAGGAAGAATACTACCACAACTAAAACTAATGCTATTATTTTTTTCAATTTATCACTCCTAAGAATTCTTAATATATACTATTTTTTATTAATAACTATTTCTACATTAATAAAAATAATCATCCTATAATCCAATAATTTTTATTCGCTAAATTTTTCATTATACGCACATTATAGACCTACATAATCTGCGTACAAGTAAAAAAGGATATATTATTTTATAGACTATAAACTAATAATTTATACTATAAAACAATATATCCTTATATTTTTTGAACTCATATATTAAAGTTTTATTGAAAATATTTCATCTAGACTTCTATTAAATATACAAGGCTTATCAAACTTCCAAGTTCCTTCATAAGCTAGCTCATTATCTATGTAGAATGTCCCAAATCCATGCTTCTTACCTTGAACAAATTCACCTACATACCATTTTCCCTCTTCCCAATAGTATGTTCCATGACCATGTACTAAATTATTTTTCCATTCACCGTCATATATTATATTTCCATCTTTATCAAGGCAAACACCTTTCCCATCCATATTACTTTTTCTAAATTCACCTATATAAGTGGTTCCTTCACTCCATCTATATATTCCATGACCATTTTTCAAGCCTTTTTCCCAATTACCAATATACTCATTTTGGCTAATATAACACATTTGACCTATCCCACTTATTAAATCATTTTCAAAGTTTCCTATGTATACGTTACCATTAGCTAATGTATACATACCTCTTCCATGCTTCATATCTTCCTTAAATTCTCCTGTGTACTCTACTGTTCTGTCATTATCATCTACAAAAGAAAAAGTTCCTCTTCCATCCATTTTTCCATCAACTAACTTTCCAATATAAGTATCACCATTTTCAAAAGTATATATCTTGCTTTTACTGCTTTGATTTACTAATCTTAGTTGGCCACTCTTAATTTCTTCACTCTTAGATATAAACTTTTGCTTTCGTCTTATTGATCTCACATCTTTTGTTATTTCATTAATTGTTTTCAAATATTCTCTATATATATTAATGTACTCTTTTGGCAAATTCATATTTTGTTCCTCCACTGGTAATAATAAGTATTACTACTTCACACTTATTATATATTAATTTACATGTACTTTTCTATATATAATGCAAAAAATACCATATTTACCATAATAAAAACAAAAAAATAGAGTATACCCGAATAGGTTTACTCTATTTTACACATACCACGTTACCCGATTGTAATAAATAGCTTATATGCTACCCGTCCAGAATTATTGCTAAATATGTGCAACACTTTCCCCCACACATCTTATGTAAAGGGATTCCGATAAGATTTTATCACTCTAGAGTATTTAAGAGGAGACGTAGCATCCTCCTCCTGGTTTTATTATATTAAAAAATTATTGTTTTTATACACTAATTTTCTTCATTTTACTAAAATTATAAATATTTTTCTTTAAATCCTCTTCCTTTAACTTCTGTTACATCATTTACTGATATAAAAGATTTTTTATCATATTTAAGTGCTATTTCCTTAATTTTAGGAATTTCATTAGATGACACTATACAATATATAATTTTTTTCTTTTCATGAGTATAAGCACCTTCTGCTTCTAAGAATGTAACCCCTCTAACCAAATTCTTCATTATTTCATCTGCTATTGGTTCACTTTCCTTTGATATAACCATTACAGATTTTTGTGAGTTCATTGCATCTTTAGCAAAGCTCATTGCAGTTGCATTGATAAACATTCCTATTAACGTATATAAAGCTAAATCCATACCAAATAATATTCCACCTAATGAAACTAATATAATGTTTATTGACAATGTAGTGTCTTTCATAGGTATATTCTTTTTAAATTTAAGTATGGCTGCAATAATATCAGTTCCACCTTGAGATGATTTTGTTCTAAATACCAACCCAGTACCTACACCTGATAATAAACCTCCGTATACACTTTGAAGTAATATATCCTTTACTGGTATAAATTGACCAATTTCTTGAGTCGCTCCTAATAATACAGAGAATAGTATCATGTTTATTAAACTAGTTATACAAAATTCTTTCTCTAAGTATATAAATCCTAAAACAAATATAGGTATGTTAATTATAAATGTTAATAAACCTATATTAATATCTGTTAAATAGTTTATTGTAGCAGCTGCCCCTGTAACTCCTCCACTTAATAAGTGGGCTGGTCTTAAGAATCCATTAATCCCTATACTTGCTATTACCATTCCTAGAACAATAACACAATATCTTAAAAAAATATTATCTTCCAGAGTGGTGTTTACTTTACTCATTTTTTTCTCCCTTCAAGTTTTATATGCCTTTTAGCATAACTACTTTCTTCTAATTATTAATTGCTCTTTGCCTAAGCATTAATCCCATGATATATTATATTACCTTTTGAATATATGTCTAGTGTATTTTTTGATGTGATTTGTTATAAAATTTACTTTATTTCAATATTTTGGATAAAATAATTTTATTACTATCAAATCACAAAAAGTACACTATCTTAACTTGCAAAATTTAACTAGTCAATAAAATTTCCTATATTTATTATTCTCACTGTTAATACATGCTACATACTTGTTTTTTATTATAATAACCTTTAGTTTATATTTATAAAATACATAGTAATTTATTGCTCATATGAAATAAATGAAAGATAATCCATCATATCAATGTCTTATCTTTCATTCAAAGCAATCAGAAATTCATTTTTCAAAATATTTAAACTTTATTCATTATATATACTATATTATATTTAAGTTGATTTTAAAAGAAGTTTATTATTATAGGAATTAAAATAACTGTAAGTATTCCAGAAATACCTATAGATAATCCACTCATAGCACCCTCTACCTCACCTAATTCTAATGCTTTAGTTGTACCAAGCGCATGTGCTGATGTTCCTAATGCTATCCCTTTAGCAACAGGGTGTTTTATTTTTACTATTTTGAATACAAAAGGTGCAATTATAGCTCCTAATATGCCTGTACAAATTATTGAAACTACTGCTATGGACTCTATACCATCAAGAGTGCTTACTAATGATAATCCCATAGGTGTAGTTATTGACTTTGGAATTAATGAATTAATAATATCTATATGTGCATTAGTAAATCGACCTATTATTACTATTGATATGAAAGATACTAATACACCACAACTTATGCCTATTAATATTTCTTTTAAATACTTCTTGAATAGTCCAAATTGTTTATATAAAGGCACTGCTAGAACTATTGTAACTGGCCCTAAAAAGAAATTCATACTGTCTGCGCCACTTTTAAAACTTTCATATGGTATTTTAGTTATATTCAAAAATATTATTATACCTATTATAGTTACCAATAATGGATTAAGAACTGGATTATTTGTCTTTTTATTAATATATACTGCTATATTAAAAAATAAAATCGTTAATATAATTCCAAATAATGGTGTTTCTAAAATATTATACATCTTCTCTCTCCTTCGGTCTTTTACTAATCATATTTTCAACTACTAGCCCTGTAATGCACATAACTGCTGTTGTACTTAATACTATAGTTACAGTAAGTACAAATATATTCTCTCTAATTAAGTCCATAGAGCTCATAAGAGATACACCTGCAGGCACAAAAAATATTGCCATATTATCTAAAAACAAATCACTAATTTCTTTTATTGAATCTAATTTAATTAATTTGAATTGTAATGCTAAGAATAAAAGAATCATTCCCACAATACTTCCTGGGATGATAACAAATCCACTTATAAAGGAGCTAATATATTCTCCTAATGCCCATATACCAAATATTAAGGCTAATTGATTTAATAATTTCATCTTGTCCTCCCTTTGTATGTCTCTTATTTGTTTTGATGATAAAAAAAATCAAAGGGACCTTAGTCCCTTCCCTATACATTTTATATATTACTACTTTGATATATAATTTTCAAATTTAATTTGCGCTGTCTAAAATTAATTTTCCTTTTTTATCAATATAATTATTACAATTTCCATTCATAACTTGAGCATATCCATCTTCAAAATCAGATATAGAATCAAACATCGGAATTATTTCAATATTACCTGATTTATTCAAAAATCCCCATACACCACCTTTAGGCATACTAATCCCTCTGCTTAATGAACTTGAACCAATATTAAACCTAGCTAATCCTTCACTAAAATTACATGCATAGTCATAAATAGGATCAATAACCAATTTCCCATCAATATTTATATATCCCCATTTATTACCTACACATACAGATGCTAACCCCTCATAGAATGGCTTTGCTTTGTCAAATAATAAATCTATCTTTAAACTACCACTACTATCAATGTACCCCCACTTATCATTTATTCTGACAGCTGCTAGACCCTCTGAAAAGTCCGTTGCTATATCAAATTCTGGGTATATTATTTTTTCACCATTTTTATTTATATAGCCATACTTATTTTTATATTCCACTAATGCCCTATCTTCAAAAAATTGGCTTACATATGTATATTTAGGGCTTATTTCTATATCTCCATCTTTATTTAGGTATCCCCATCTTTTGTTTATTTTAACCCCTGCCAATCCTTCTCTAAAATTTCCTGCTGAATCATATTTTGCATCTATTACCTCTTTCAAAGATGTATCCATATATCCATAGTTACCATTTATTTTTATCCTCGATAAACCCTCGTGAAACTCTGATGCACTTTCTAAGTGCAAAAATAATTGTACATTTCCATTTTTATCAATATATCCAAAAACCCATCTTATAGATCTTCTTATCTTTTTGATATAGGTTATTACACAATAACCATCTCTAAACCGTTCCGAAACATATTTATATTTTGGTTTTATTATTGTATTAGTATCTTTATCAATAAAGCCATACTTTCCATCCTTAAGAACAGGAAGAAATAGCTCCTTCTCTACCATACTTCGCCCCCCCTACAAAATAATTAACTAATATCTCACTACTTCATTTTATTAATCTTAGGGGCATTGTATTCACCTTTCATTATTTGATAAATTTCTTAAAATCAAAAAGGCATTAATTAAAACCAGTATGGTTAAAATTAACGCCTTAAATATCACTATTTTTCTTTTAATATTTCAGATACTCTTGAATTATTATACATACTATCAGGAACTTCACTTCTCATTCCATAGAAAGTATCCTTAGCCTTTTGTAGCTGCTTATTATTATAATATAACATACCTAATTGGTAGTATGAATCATCATAGTATTGATCTTCTGGTGTATATGTGTGTATATATTTTCTATAATACTTTATGGCTTCATCTACATTTCCTAACTGCTCATTAAGTATTGCTATTTGATAAGTAGATTCTGCCTTATATTTTTTAGTTTTTCCATTCTCAACTACTTTTTCAAAATAAGAAATAGCTTGCTCATAGTTTTGTGCAGCCTTTAATTGAAGAGCATTGTTATATAAAGTTTCCTCACTAGCTAGTACTAATTCTTTTTCTGTTTCTGTATTTTTTGCTTCATCTAATTCTTTATTTGTTTCATCTAATTTTTTATTAGCATCTTCCAAATCTTTTGAAGCAGAATCTAACTTTTCTTCTTTCTCACTTAATTTAGAATTAAGATTATCTAATTTATTTTTATAATTAATTGCAAAAGCACCCATACCAATAACTAAACATCCAATTACTGCATAAGGTATAATATTCTTCTTTTTAGCTTTTACAACTTCATTTTTTTCTTCTTTTTTTACTTCCTCATCCTTTGAGCTTGTTTTCTCATCAAAAATAGGGTTATCTTTGTCTATTTGCTTAAGCTTGTCTAAATAGATTTCTTTCTTTTTAACATTCCCAAGTTTTCCATATAAAAGTGCTAGTATTACATAAGGTTCTATTAAATTTTCATCTTCTACTATCATATTATCCAGTATTTGAATAGACTCATGGTTTAATTCCTCATTAATAAATCTAATTGAGTGATTATATCTTCCCAGGAATATATTATATTCTTCTGAAGAAAGTAAATCTACATACTTTCTTGATAGCTCATTATTTCCATAGCAAAGACCTGTATAAAAACTTTCAAAAGCCTTTGTAAAATCACACTTTAATAAAGTTAATAATCCCTTTAAGTTTAATATGTCTACATCCTTAGGATTTAATTCTAAAGCTTTACTTATCATATCTACAGCACTAGTTATATAGTTTTTATTTGCTAAATCAAGTGCATTGTTATATTTCTTATATGACTCTAACTTTAGCTCTTTAGAAGTTTCATCTGAATTATTATTTAAATCATTTTGCAGATTTAAAATTGTTTCTTCTTTATAGTTTGTAGTAACATAAGTTTGTTTTAATGCCTTTAATGTTTCATTAGTTTCATCTTCATCTATATTAAAAAAAGTTAAGTCACTTTTATTTTCATCTATTAATGATATGTCTAATACTTTTCTAGGCATATTTTCTATATCATTTTTAATACTTTGACCAAAAATACCAATCGCCTCCCATCAGCTTATATATATCTAAGATAACACAATTAATATTTTTAGTCAAAACTATACATATTTTGCCATTTTTCTGTAATAATTTCTACATAAATTTAAATGCTTTTTTTATTAATGCTAAACTTTTTTTAGAATATGGTGGATATTTAAACTTCATATCCACTTTAGTAGATGATTTAAGTACAGTTTTTTCATGTGAAAAAGTTTTAAAGCTTTGTTCTCCATGATAAGATCCTATTCCACTATTTCTTATTCCTCCAAAAGGTGCATTAGGATTTGTAATGTGCATTATCGTATCATTAATGCATCCCCCTCCAAAAGATAATGAATTTATTATTTCTTCTTCGAATTTTTTATCCTCAGTAAATAAATACATAGCTAAAGGATCTGGATGTTTATCTACAATACTAATTAAATCCTCAGTATTTTCAAATTCTAATATAGGAATTAATGGACCAAAAATTTCTTCTTCCATAACTTTGTCACTAAGTTTTACATTATCTAAAATAGTTGGCTCTATTTTTGAGTTTTCTAAATTATAATTACCACCATATACTACTTTTTCATAGTCTATTAGGGATAATATTCTATCAAAATGCCTTTTATTTATTATTTTTGTATAATCATCACTCTCTAGAGGATTTCCTTTATAAAATGTATTAATAGTATCTATCATTTTATTTATAAATTCTTTTTTAATAGATTTATGAGCAATAATATAATCAGGGGCAATACAAGTTTGGCCAGAGTTAAGTAGTTTTCCCCAAGCAATTCTCTTTGCACTTAATTCAATATCGGCATTTTTATCTACTATACAAGGACTTTTTCCTCCAAGTTCAAGGGTACAAGGTATTAATCTTTTTGCTGCTGATTGCATAACAATCTTACCAACCATTGGGCTTCCAGTGAAAAATATATAATCATAATCTTTATCTAGTAGGTATTTATTTTCTTCAATGTCCCCTTCAATAACAGCTATATATTTTCTCTCAAAATACTCGCCTATCATTTCCTTGATTACTTTTGACGTGTTTGGTGAAAGCTCAGATGGCTTAATTATACATGTATTTCCAGCTGAAATCGCACCAATTAAAGGTGATATACAAAGTTGAAAAGGATAATTCCAAGGTGCCATTATTAAACATAAACCATATGGTTGGCTATAAATATAACTTTTACCACCAGGGGAAGCCAATGATGACTTTACCTTTTTAGGCTTTGCCCAATTTTTAATATGTTTTTTTATATGCTTAATCTCCGAAAGTACAACTCCTATTTCCGTTTCATAAGCTTCAAACTCACTTTTACCCAAATCCATTTTTAAAGCTTTTAATATTTTATCTTCATAAGCTTTTATAGATTTTTCTAGTTTATCAAGTTGCTTAATTCTAAAATCAATATCTCTTGTAATATTACTTTTAAAATAATTTTTTTGTTCTTTAAATATAGAATCAATATCTGTGAATCTCTCCATGACTTTTCCTTTCTAAATATATACTTTTTTAAATCCTATCCTTTTTCTTTTATATTATGATTAACAAAGTTATTTAAGTATGTGAAGCTATTGAATAATTCATAATTTCTAATACTATAAAAGGGATGTTGCAATAAAGATTTTTATTGCAACTATCCCTCTTAATATTTAATATTAAACTTTTTTACTTTGCGATAAAGTGTAGCTATACCTATGTTTAGAGCCGTAGCAACATTTTTCATACCTTCTGTATTGCTGCCATATTTCTTTATTGCATTTTCTATAGCTTCTTTTTCCATATCATCTATGGACTTTATTTCATGTTTATATAATTCTTCTAGCTTAAAAGAAATTAAATCAGACATACTTTTTATTAACTCTGTAAGTTCTTTATCTTTAGATAATAAATTATTTTTTTGCTCCTCATTAAATGCTGCAATTCCTAATACACCTAGTATTTCATCGTTAAGTTTAACAGGTGTACAGATATCTGCTAGTTCTTTACATTTTTCTTTATTACAACATTTACTACAATGATCATCTACCTCTTTATTAAGAACATAAGGCTTACCATCTCTTAGAACTTGAGAATAAACTGACTCATTTGATATAGTTTCACCTATTTTTTCATTAAATATCCCAGTACCAGCAAGCCTTGTTAAATCTTTGCTAACTAAAGTAACATCTGCATCTAACACTCTAGAAATATTTTCACAAATATTTTGGATGTAGGCTGTAATATCATTTAACTTCATTTCAAAAACTCCCATCTGTTAATATTCCTTTTAGTAATCAATTTTTACTGTTGAGGTTGTTGAGGTTGTTGTGTTTCATTATTTTCTGGTTTTTGCCCATCTGGGTTAACTGGAGTTTCTCCCTCTGGTGTTTCTGGCTCTACAGGATCCGCAGGTTTTTCTGGTTCTACAGGATCTGCAGGTTTTTCTGGTTCTTCCTTCTCTAAAGTACCTATAGCCACAACCTCTTGTCTCTTAGGATATACTGATACAAGAACTTTTTCTTTTCTTAATACATTACCATTATCATCTTTATAAATTCTATATGTTGAAACTTTATAACCATTTCTACCTTTATCAATTACTTTTTCTTCTCCCTTAGGTAAAGAAGGATCCTCTACTTTCTTAACAGGAGTCTCCTCTACTTTATCTGTATTAGTCGATATTGATATGTTTTGCTTATCTTTAGAACTACCATACACTTGACAGATAATAGTGTTACCTGACATATAGTTTTTAATATACACTGGATGTTCTAAGTTATTTTTAAATACAAAGTCTAGACCTGTATCACTAACAACTGCATCTCTTCCCATATCAACATATCCTGATGGTATTGAGTGATTTCTTAACTGAGTATATTCAAGACCTGCATAAAGAGTAGCATTGAATAATGTTGAAGAAACCTGACAAACTCCACCACCTAAACCTTCTTGAAGTACACCCTGTACAATTACTGGTGCATATTGGTATCCATTTTCGGCACTTCTAAGACCTGTGTGTTCATTATAAGAGAATGTATCCCCTGGCATTAATAACACATCGCTAGTTCTTTCTGTTGCCAATCTTATATTTGTATGTCTTCCTGTAACTGGTCCAGTTACTTTAGTTGAATAACTACCAAGCACTGTATCCACTTCTTTTAAGTCTTCTTTTTTAATCTCTGGCTCAACATTTTCTACAACTATATCACTTGAAAATATTCCCTTAGAAATATCTTTATTAATATTTTCTATAGTCTTATCAATATTTACTTTCATTCCATCTTTTTCATCAGTAATATTTATTTGTGAGCCACTAATATTTATAGTTGAATTTTCTACTTCAACATCTATACCTTTAGCTATATTTTCTATTTCTTCTTTTAACTTATCTTCATTGTATTTAACTTCAAAATCTAATATATTTTTGTTATTAAAATTAGATTTTATTGTTAAATATAGATTTTCAAAAAAACTACCTTTTCTACTTAGCTTATATGCATTTTCTACTGTTTCATTGATATTATAAGAGAAATCTACTGTAGATGGTTCAATATTCCATACTTTATCTTTATAAGATAATTCAATATTATCCACATTGTGGTTTTTATCTAGTTTCTCAATTGCTTCAGATTTTGTTAATCCTCCAATATTTACATCGTCAATATAAGTATTCTTAACTATTTTATCTCCACTTATTTGTGCACACATAATACCTAAGAATAATAATATCGAGGCAAATATTACTCCAATAACAGTATATATTTTTCTCTTTTGGTTGTTCATTACTCTTCTTTCCCCTCGTACAAATTTTCCTCTACATATTTAAGTTAGATGTTGTAATAATATCTCCTTTAATAATATGTTAAAAAAACATTTGTTTTTTTCTGTCGTTTATATCTATTTGTATTCTTTCAAGCCATTCTTAGATATACTATAAATCTTTTTATCATACATATTAATGGCATAGACTTCTTTTTTTCTAAATAAGCCTTTATTAAGAACTGCATAGTAATAAGTATTCTTATTTTTTCCAAGCATATCATTTATACTTTCTTGACTATTAATATAGTCATTAGCCTTTTCTATATCAACAAATGAAATACTCTTATAACTATTTCCTTTATCTGAAAGTTTACTTTCTAGTAAAAATTTAGCTTCACCTTCACTAATCGCAAATTGAACACTTCCATCTTCTAACACTTTAAAGTATCCATCGCCTAAGTTTGAGTTGAAATCCTTTTTACCATCTTTATAAGAATATACTTTTTTTGTTTTTGCTTCTATTAATATTTCATCAATTAATGTTTCATATTCATACACTTCAACATAATAATATTTTTCATCACCTATCATTTGTTGAAATGAATTAACTGATATACTTTCTTTTTCCTTATCACCTTTTTTAACAATTATATTTACAATATCATCTGATGATAGTGTGTATAAAGACAGATTTTTCTTATATTCTTTCTCTAATGATAAAACTTCTTCATCATCACTGTAATAAGGCTTTAGATAGTCAATATATTGAAGCGCCTTCTCATAATTGCCTTTGGAATTATTATCTTTTGCTTCTCCAATATAATAATCATACATATCCTCAATACATTTTGATTTAGCTTTTTGAGCTAAGTTATAATATTTCTTATCTTCTTCCAATACCTTATCAAATCCTGTAATTGCTTCATAATACTTTTTAATTTCCTGATTTTTTACTGAACTTTCATAAATAGATCTAGAGTCATTAAGTATTTTTATTTGTTGTTTATATTCATTTAACTCGTTTCCAATAGTGCTTAAACTAGATGCTGAATTAATATACGAAACTGCAACATCATAAGTGATATTTTCATCCCTATACATTTCATTAACTCTTTTAGCTTGATCTATTATTTTATCTGAATCAATTTCAATTGCTTCTAGAGAATTAATCATATTTACCAAACCAATAAAATGTTCTTTATTAATTTGGCCATTGATATACTTATCTCCATTAGTTAATAATAACTTATTAATTTTCTTTGATACAGATTTGTTAAATCTATTCATTTTAGCTTCAGAAAACTCTTTTTCCACATCATTATAATAATTAATGGCAGCACTATACTTTCTTTGCTCTATACTATTTAATAATGCAGTTGATTCTTTACTGACACTTAGTTCATCACTACTTAAAAAAAATAGTACTAGTAATACTATTAACCCTAACAGTGACAATGAAATGGTAGCTATATACTTTCTTTTCTCATCTATAAAGTCTACTGATTTATCAAACAATTCTTTGAAGCTCATTCTATTTCCCTCTCCGTTTTACAATATTTACATAAGCATTTTGATATTTATTATATCATATCTATAAAGTATTTACATATATTTATAGATTAAATCAAATCATGTTTCTAAATATTTTATTATAAAATTTATTCTATCATAAAATAAAAAATTCGCTTTGCTCATTTCGCCAACGACTTCATCAGTTGCTCAAAATCTTTTTTTACGCTCAAAACCCGTTTATTGATATTACTTAGGTTCAAAAATTACCCACATAATTCGAAGTATTATAATATCCTTAAGCATAAAAAAGTGCCCATGACAGGCACACATATAGAAGTAGTAGGGATTCTACTTACTACTTCATATATATTTTAATATAATTTTAAATTATTAAACATAAGTATATTTTACTTATAAAATATATTACACTAATTTTGATGCATTCTTAAATGTAGCAAATGTATCTGTATCTTCCCTTTTACCACTCCAGTATTTATGTTGTTTCAATTTTTCTGTTGCCTGTCCCATTTCCATCGCCACAATGCCATGCATTTCTATTAAATGGTATCCCTTGTATAGCCTCTATGTCACCAACTACTACATGAAAACTAACTTCATTATTATTGCTTATCATATAACTTATTTCATTTTTACCTGTAGCACCTTTATCTATATTATAATGCCCCCGACTAGTGAAACTTTTATTAGTCGGGAGCATTTATTTATTTTAGACCTACAAAAATTATACTAATGTCATCTTGGGTCACATCTTTACTTAACTTATTTAGATAATTTTTATAATTATTCTTAAGACGTGCTTTAGAAAAAATATTACTATTATATTTTGAAATAGTTTTTTGCAAGCTATTGTACATATCTTCATCTGAAAAATATGAGTTTTCATATCCATCAGTAAAAAGTATTATCCAATTAGGATTATCCTCTTCTTTATTATTAATTTTTAAATCATATACCATATTAATATAAGCTTCTTCTCTTCCAAAAGAATCAACAACTTGTTTTTGAGGAACATCTAATACCTTCCTAAATTTTTCATTTACTTTTTCTACTACTCCCCCATCGCCAATCTTCAAATATAGCCTAAAACTATCACTTATTAGTGCCGCTATTAATGTTGTAGAATATTTTATATACTCAGTTTTAAAAACCACTGGATATGTTTTCTTATAATGTTCATTGACCATATTATTCCATTTATCATTTATTTCTTTTTGTATTTCTCCATTATCTAATTTCTCAAGCAATAAATCTAGTTTTTTAGGAATATTCTCTAATACTTGTATTGCTACCTGACATGCAAACTTTGAACCAATATCACTATGCTTAAAATAACTAGTACTATGACCATCAGCAACTGCACATATCACTCCATTATCTATTATTTTATAATCAACATAATCTTGCGATTTAGATCTTTTAATTTTATTTTTATAACCAACTATACTTGCATCAAATATATCCATAAGTAACCTCCTGTAACATTCAATCTATTCCATACTTATTTCTTATTAAAATAAAAATGAATTTATACACAAATACTTACTTTAAATTAATAAATAAATGATTAATATATAAAAATGCAATAAAAAAAGCACAATATTTACATGTGCTTTTATTATTATGATATTTTTCTTCTTGATTGACTTGTTTGTTGTTTTCTTTGTCCTATATTTTTATTAGCTTTTGCTCTATTTACAACTCTCTTTTTCTTTGAGAATATTTTCTTTGAGTCAAATAGTATTAGCCCTAAACTTAAGCATGCAGTCAACACCCATGCTATAGTAAAGTAATAATCTAATCGAACAAATATGCCCATAATAGCGTTTATAATTATTAATGCAAAAGTTAAAGAAAAACATATTGCCGTTGACGTTAAAATAATTCTTAGGACTTTTTTCAACCCATTCACCCCATATACTAACATATATTTACAATTCTACTTTATATAATAATATCAAATAAGTAGAAAAATATCAATTTTTATTGTGGTATTTTGTTGGAAAAAGAACAATTTTTTTTCTACAAATTTTGCACTTGCTTTTCTTAGTAACACTAGTTATCTCTAATTAATACAATAGATTAAATAATATTTTCTTTAATTAAGGGGTGATTTTTATGCCATGTCTGCCAAGTTTAGGATCAAAAGCTCCTGATTTTACTGCAAATACAACTTTTGGACCTATAAAATTATCAGACTATACAGGAAAATGGGTGGTTCTATTTTCCCATCCTGGTGATTTTACACCAGTTTGTACTACAGAGTTTTTATGTTTTGCAAAGTACTATAAAGAATTTAAAAGTAGAAATACAGAGCTACTAGGATTAAGCATCGATAGTAATAGCTCTCATTTAGCATGGGTTTATAACATATATTGTCATACAGGAGTTGAAATACCATTTCCAATAATTGAAGATCGAGACATGCAAATATCAAAATTGTATGGAATGATTTCTGAGCCTATGAGCAATACATCTACTATTCGTTCAGTTTTTATAATAGATGATAAACAAATACTAAGAACTATTCTTTATTATCCATTAACTACAGGTAGAAATATCCCTGAAATACTTAGAATTATAGAAGCTTTACAAACAAGTGATAGAGATAATGTTGTTACTCCTGCTAATTGGTTCCCAGGTATGCCTGTAATCCTACCATATCCTAAAACTTACAAGGATTTGAAGGCTAGAGTAAAAAATTGTGATAAAAAATATTCTTGCATGGATTGGTATTTATGCTTTGTGCCTGATAATAGAGATAATTCTTTAGAATCTGGTGGCTATGACTATTTACCTAACAAAAACATGAAAAACAAAAAAGTAAAAAAATCATCAGAACAAAATTCATCCAGACCTCAGATAGAGGATATCAATAACCAACCATATGATGTCAATTTCTGTCCAGATGTAGCTCCTATAGTTATGGAATATGTTTTTGGTAATCCTAGAAACGTAGACCCTAAATTACTAGATGCCGTTATATATGCTTTTGTAGAAATAAAACCTGATGGTACTTTATATGTTCCTACACCAAAATATTTAAATGAATTACTAGCTTTAAGAAAGACAAAGCCTGAATTAAAAGTCATTGCCGCAATAGGCGGATGGGGTGCTGAAGGATTCTCTGATGCGGCTCTTACACCTGCTTCAAGATATAATTTTGCAAGACAAGTAAATAAACTTATAAATCAATATAAACTAGATGGAGTTGATATAGACTGGGAATACCCTGCTGTAGGTGCTGCAGGTATAAAATCTAGACCAGAAGACAGAGAAAACTTTACATTACTTCTTACTGCAATAAGAGATGTAATTGGTAATGATAAATGGTTAAGTGTTGCCGGTCCTGGTGATAAAGGTTATATTACAAGAAGTGCAGAAATAAATAAAATTGCACCTTTATTAGATTATTTTAATCTTATGAGCTATGACTTTACTGCTGGAGAAACTGGTGAACTAGGTAAGAGACATCAAGCAAACCTATATGAGTCAAAACTTGCTCTTCCTGGTTATAGCGTTGATATATGGGTTAATAACTTAGAAGCAGCTGGTATGCCTCCTGAAAAAATATTATTAGGAGTTCCATTCTATGGAAGGCTAGGTGCAAAGGTAACAAAGACATATGATGACCTTAGAAAAAATTTCATAAATAAAAATGGATATGAATTTAATTTCGATGAAGATGCTCAAGCAGTATATCTAATTAAAGATGGACAGTTTGCAATGTCCTATGATGATCCTCTATCAATATACCTTAAAGGACAATATGTTCTTAGAAATTGCTTAGGCGGTATATTCTCATGGACATCACCTTATGACCAAGCAAATATATTAGCTAATTCTATGGATTTAGCAATAAATGATCCTGAAAAACTGCAAGATGAAGTTTTAAATAGCTATGGTGATATTTTAAAATAATTTATATATAATACTTGTTAAATAGGCATGAGAAAAATCTCATGCCTTTTTATAATTCAAAATACATATTATATAATAAATAAAACTTCTATAAATAATTTATTTTATATTCCTAAAGCTCTTTTAGCTAATTTATCAGCTACTTCATTATACTTGTCTCCACTATGCGCTCTAACTTTTACGAATTTAACATTAAGCTTTTCTTTTGCAGCATCATAGAATTTTTTATATTCTATAGTTCCTTCTTTATTAGTTTTCCATACACCAGTGCACCACTTTTCTATTCCTTCATAATCAAAGTATAATATTAAATTTTCTATATTATTCTCTATACAATACATCATAGCTATTTTAGATGCTTCTATCTCCCCCGCTACATTTCTCATACCTACTAAATCTTTATCATCACCTTTAACACTAAAAGTTTCTTTTACTTCACCATTTTTAAGAATTACAATACCTGAACCATATGCTTTTAAAGAGTGTTCATAACTTCCATCTACATATGCTTCTATTGTACTTTCTTCATTTTCAAATTTTATAGTTTGTTTGCCATAAACATACTCATTTGCTTCTTCCATAGTTGGAAAACTTTTATACTCCGCGCCTGAAAATCCATTTACTTGTTCTTTACATGCATCCCAAGTGTTAAAGATACCTATTTTCTTACCTTTTCTAACTGCATAATATTTTTTTTTACTCAATTTAACCACTCCTATATATAAAAGATATATCTATCCATTTTACTTTCAACCATCACAGGTACTACTTATTGTATAATAAATGAATATTATTTGAAAGGTATATTATTTTACTTTTTTCTACATTTTTTTCTTTTCCTATTTGCTAACCTTTTAATTTTGTGCTATAATCCTACTTAACAAATAAATATCGGATATAACTAACGGTAGAGGTTGCATTATTAATAAGTAGTTTTGTGGAGTTAAGCACGTAGAAGCAAGATAAAAGGTAATAATGCCGAAATATGTAAGTAACGCTTTAATTCTTACATGTTGGGGGCATACAAAATATGTATGTCACTGTCACATTAATTTGTGGAGGGCTATCTTTAGATTAAGTATAATGTTATGTTTTCGCATACTTATGTCTAGGGTAGAATTTCTTTCGCCCTAGACTTTTTTATTTCCCTAAATTCTTCAGACCGTTATATTCGAGTAAAATTTAAGGGAGGATTCACAATGACATCAAGAACAAAAAGACAAGCAACATTATTTGACTCATTACTATGTATAGGATTTCTAGTATCAGTATTAGTTACATGCTTAGTAATATTAAAGGATTATGAAATATCTGCTCATATCCCATTAGTTATAGGTGGTATATTTGCCGGTTCTATAGCAGTTTTTAGATTAGGATTTTCATGGAAAGAATTAGAAGAAGGAATATTATCTACTATAAATATGACAATGTCTTCTATTCTTATACTTTTAGTAGTTGGTATGCTTATAGGAACTTGGATACTTTCAGGAATAGTTCCAAGTATGATTTACTGGGGTCTTAACATATTATCTCCAGGTATATTCTTAGTAGCTTCAACATTAATATGTGCAATAGTATCAATAGCTACTGGTTCATCTTGGACTACAGCTGGTACAATAGGTATAGCTTTATTAGGTATAGGTAGTGCCCTTGGTATACCTGCTCCAATAATAGCTGGTGCTATAATATCGGGTGCATACTTTGGTGATAAAATGTCTCCATTATCAGATACAACAAACTTAGCTCCTGCAATGGCTGGAACTACATTATTTGAACATATAAATCATATGTTATATTCAACAGTTCCTGCTTTAGTAATAGCTCTTATTTTATATGCTATATTAGGATTCAAATATGCAGGTGCACAAATAGATACTTCACAAATAACTCAAATACAAACTGCATTAGCAGGAAATTACAATACATTATCTCCATTATTACTTTTAGTTCCAGTAGCTGTAATAGTTATGGTAATATTTAAGGTTCCAGCAATACCTGCTTTAATAATGGGTACACTACTTGGTGGTTTAGTTTCAGTAATATTCCAAGATGCTTCAATAGCAGATGTAATAGTGGCTGCAAAAGGTGGTTACGTTGCAGATACAGGAATGGCATTTGTTGATGAACTACTTACTCGTGGTGGTTTAGATAGTATGTTAGGTACAGTTTCACTTATGTTATGTGCTTTAGTTACTGGTGGTATACTTGAAAAATCAGGAATGCTTGAAACTTTAGCTGCTGCAATATTAAAAGTTGCAAAAGGAACATTCGGATTAATATTTGCTACAATATTTACTTGTATAGGTACAAACTTAGCAGTAGCAGATCAGTATTTAGCTATAGTTATTCCAGGAAGTATGTATAGAGATGCATATAGAAAGCAAGGCTTAGCTGCTAAAAACTTATCTCGTGCTTTAGAAGATAGTGCAACTATAACATCACCATTAATTCCATGGAATACATGTGGTGCTTATATGTCAGCTACTCTTGGAGTTGGATCATTTGCATTCTTACCATTTGCATTCTTTAACTTACTTTGTCCTATAATATCTTTAACTTTAGCTGCTACAGGATTTGGTATAACTAAGTTAGATGAGTCAGAGATAAACGAAGATACAGAATTACAAGAAGCAATTTAACATCAATTAATGATTTAAATATATATATTATTAAATAGGGTACTGTAGATAAGCTTGTATTCACACAATCTTATCTACAGTACCCTATTTTCACTTTATTCTTTTATACTTTAATTGTTCTATATAAATAATTTTTATAAAAATATTTAGTATACTTAACTATATATTTTTAAGTATTTTTAGCTAGTTTATCTTTTTCTATATATTTTATTTCTTTTCTTATCCAATTATTAATATCCATTAATACTTCATCTTTATTAACATCATTTAATATTTCATGATACATTTCTTTATAAATCTTTAATTTCTTATACTTAGAACATATATCATTAAACAATATTTTTGAGTCTTCCGGATATACTATTTTATCTTCTCCACCATGTAATATTAAAGTTGGATACTCAAATTTGTGACTATTTTCTTCAATATATTTTATTGCTTCATTACACTGTATAAACATACTACCACTTATTTCTTTTGCCACCAACGGATCATTATTATAGTCATCTACGACATATTTAATGCTACATATCAAATTAGAAAGAGAGTTTTCTACCATTTCTTCAGGTTTTAAATTACAATTAGATGACATTATACCTGCCTTATCTACTGTAACACCCGCTGATAAAATAATTCCATCTACTTTATTTGGATATTTTATACCATATAAAGTAGCTATCATTCCACCCATGCTATGACCTAATATGAAAATAGGAAGATTTTCATTTTCACTTCTTATTAGATCTACCACCTCATCTACATCACTTGGGAATTTATTGTAATCATCTATGTATATTTTCTTTCCCCCTGATTTTCCATGCCCTCTATTGTCAAATCTGTACACACTGTATTTATAATTATTCAACTTTGAAACTACATAATCATATCTACCACTATGTTCTGCTAATCCATGCACTATTAATACTACTGCCTTTGCATTTTCTACTGTATCTCTAGCTATATTTAACTCAACGCTATCATAAGTTTTATACATTTGGTGTTTACTTAAAGACATAAAGGACCTCCTCTTATATTTTGGTTTCTTCCTTACATACATATTTCTATTTCATTGGGTTTATTCCTTCACTATTTTGTATGAAATATAATTCACATACTAAATATAAAAATTTTATTCTCTCAGTCTACCAATTTGCTAATCACTTTATGAAATACTATAATTTCCGCATACATAAAAAAGAGCTATTTCTTATTGAAATAACTCTTGTTAATTATATTTAATTTCCACTATGCTGCACTTGTTTGTTTGTATCAACAGTAGTATTCTTTTCTTTCTTTAGTAATCTAAATCCTATAAAGAAAGTCATAATCTCTGCAAAAGGTACACTCATCCATATACCATTTATTTTAAATATCATAGGTAATATAAATATTCCTATAACTATAAATATTATCCCTCTAGATGCTGCTACTATTACTGAGTCTTTAGCATTTCCTATAGATGTAAAAAAACCTGAGTTTACTATATTAAATCCATTCATAAAGAATGCAAATGCATATATTTTAGCTCCTACTGATGCTATATCTAATATTTGATTATTTCCTTGAATAAATATCATAACTAAGTTTCTTCCAAATATAAATAATGCTATGAATATTATAGTTCCTATCCCTATTATAACCTTTGAAGATAATTTCAAGATTTCATTAACTCTATCATAGTTTTTACTTCCATAATTGTAGCTTAAAATTGGTCCTATACCATCTGATATACCAAACATTATAAATGTTCCAAATTGTGCTACATAGTTTATAGCAGTAAATGCTGCAACTCCTGATTCTCCTGCTATTTTCATAAATGCCATATTAAATAAATACGCACTAACAGCAGTTGCTATTGCATTTATTCCTTCTGATGAACCATTATATATAACTGGGTATATAACAGATTTATCAAATCTACCTTTAAATATGTTTATTATATTTGACTTGCTTAAAACTGGCCAAACTACAACTAAAAATGCTGATGAATAAGATAATCCTGTTGCAATTGCAGCTCCTTCCATTCCAAGGTTTAATTTATATATTAATGCATAATTTAGACTTATATTTACAAATAAACTAAGTATCATACCTTTAAAGTATAAATCTGGCTTTTCTAATATTCTATTTGTAAACCCAAATAAGAACATTAATCCCATTGGAATTGTAAATATAGAAAGTGTTTTAATATATTCTGATACATCTTTCATTAAAATATCACTAGCACCTAGTGTTTTAGCTATATGCTCATTAAATGTTAATCCGAATACTGTTATCATAGCTCCTGCAGCTAAAATAAATATAACAAATGTCTTAAATACATTTTGTGCTTTTTCTACTTCACTATCACCTAAACTAAGCCCCATAT
This sequence comes from Romboutsia sp. LXY-2, assembly GCF_056171995.1. Lineage (NCBI taxonomy): Bacteria > Bacillati > Bacillota > Clostridia > Peptostreptococcales > Peptostreptococcaceae > Romboutsia > Romboutsia sp. LXY-2. The sequence continues at coordinate 128,557 of NZ_JBKFGI010000006.1, forward strand.
AACTTTGAGACCCTACACTCACAATCATAGCTAAAGCTATAATAAGTTGCATAAATGGCTGAGCTATATTTACACTTGCCATTGCATTTGGTCCTAATATGTTACCTACAAACATACCATCTATCATAGTTTGCATTCCTGCTATTACCATAGATACTATTGCTGGGATTGCAAATTTAATGAATAATTTAGATGTTTTTTCAGTTAATAATATATTGTCTTGCATTATAATCACCCTCTCTTCTGATACAATTTATTTCTTTATGATTACAATACAATAATAAAGTCTTGACCTGTTCTAGAGTCAAGACTTATTTTTTATTTTCTATATATATTTTTACAAAGTAAATACTTTCATTATTTCTTTTAAATAGAGTAAACATACACTCTATAAATATATTTATATTTTTATAATATTCTTCTTTTCCATAAATTTGTTCTATAGTTTTAATTATATACTTTTCTATATTCGCTATATTTTCTTTAATTGTTAAAGTTATATAGCTTCCAATGTACTCTTTTTGTTTGTAAGGTAGAGAGCTATCTATAATTTCATTCTCTATTTCAAATCCCAGCATATTTTCATCTGCTATTATAGTTTTATTGTCTATGTCATTTATTTTAAATATTAAATTTTTCTCTTTTATAAAACACCCAAAATGTCCATAATCATTTTGACTAAAGTATATTACTTTTTTATTTATATATTCTTCATTTAATTTAATCTCTTTATCATTTTCAAAATTTCTCATTTTAATGGTTGTATGTATAGAATTTTGTATTTCTTTTCTTAAATTCTGTAAATAATCTATTTTTTCCTGTAATAATCTATTATGCTTTTCAAATAATTCTATATAGCTATTTTCATCTTCTTTTTCTATAGTATCTTTTATGTCTTTTATAGGTATTTCAAGCTGTTTTGCTATAAGTATTATTTCTAGTAATTCTATTTCTCTTATTGTGTAATATCTATATCCATTTTCTTTTTTTACACTTGGTTTTAATAAATCTATTTTATCATAGTATCTTAATGTATCATGACTTATGTCATACATCTTTGTTACTTGCCCTATAGTAAATAGCACTTTTATTCCTCCAATTATTTTATTATGTATATATTATCATAAATCTCTTACCTAATATTTATAAATTTTTATTGCTGTTGTAATAGCTTTATTATATTAAATTGTAATTCCCTAGTATATTAACTTTTAATATCTATTGAATTTATTATCCTTCATCATTTTCATGCTAAGACCTATTGCCTTAAATACTCCAACATCTTATTGGTCTACTTATATATACGTATTCTATTACTACAATATTGAGTAATAAATTTTATTTACTTAATACCTGTGTAGATGAAATACTTCATTCTCACTGAGTTAAATGGTATTACTTATGTATAGAACTTATTCTAAATTATTGTGCTGATATAGTTCATTTAAAAGTAAAAAAGAGTGCCATATTTAGCACTCTTTAAAATATATCAATATAAATTATACTAAGCATTTAATATATCATTGATTTCATCTAATAAATCATTTTTTACTTCATCTGAAATAGACTTATTATTATTTATTTTGTTTTTTAGTGTTAGTAATTTGGTATCTTTATTATTAATTTTACCTTGGCATTCTATAGTTATATCATTAAAACTTTTGCTTAACATATTTATTAAGGATGCCATTTCATCAGAGCTACCAGCTATTCTATTAAGTAACATAAGATTTTGCTCTAATAGTTCTGGTATTTTATCTAATGAATATCTTAACTGATGATCTATTTCACCATAACCTTCTTCAAATATTGTTCTAACTTGAACTTCTGCAATAACCTTACTAGAAGTTGGATATGATTCTACTAAATAGTGCACTGATCTATATCCTGATAGTCTAGAGCAAACTTCTATTCCCAGCTCTTCAAATTTCTTTGTATTATCGCCTTCTCTTATGTTTGCTACTATCTCATTTACATTCCACATTTGACTAATAAAGTTATGTATCTCTTCCCAGTCCTCTTTAAAAATATGAATTACCCTTATTCCTAATAAGTCAGTTATTTCATCTTTGTAGTTCTCAACTGTAAAATTAAAATCTTCACCATATTTTTTTCTTCTATCAACAGTTTTTCTTATAACTTTTTCTATAAGATGACTTGCATCCTTTACTCTTGTTTTAACTGAATGAACTTTATGATGACCCCTTAGTATATTTGCTATTAAATCAGCTTGAGTCTCATAACTTTTTCTATATTTATTAAAGTCATCATATATCTTTTCAAGTTCACTCCATTCTATATTATTTTCTATTAAATAATTTTGATCTATTTTATATTTATTAAGAAATTCTTCCTTGTACAGCATCTTTAGTCCCTTCTTTGATCAGCTTAGTTTTGATTGTCCCTTCTTACTTTTACCATTTTTTTCTTAATACTTATTTCTTTGTATTTTTTTACTATTAGTTCACCTTTATGATTTAATATATCTACATAAGAGCATAAATCTTGAACATCTATTACACCTATGTCTTCTCCTAATATTCCAGGAATATTACTAAATGCTCCAACTATGTCAATGACTCTTATTTTCTTTTTCTTACCTGCATTTAAGTATATTCTTGTCACTTCACTATGAACTTTTTTATCATCTTTGATATTTTTTCTTTCTTTTACTAACTTTTTAGAGCTTTCATCAAAACTTATTCTACCTTTTTGAATATCTTCATATTTTATTTCTTCAATAATTTCTATCTTCTTATCAAGGTATTCTTCTATTTCTTCAAAGTATTTTTCATCTTTAGAACTTACAATAGTTATAGCTTTTCCAAAGCTATCTTTTCTACCAGTTCTTCCTATTCTATGTACATAGTTTTCTTTATCACGAGGTACGTCATAGTTTATTACTAAAGAAATATCATCTATATGAATTCCCCTAGCAGCAACATCTGTACTTACTAATACCTTAAATTTACTCTTCTTAAAATCTTTAATAATAAATATTCTCTTATCCTGAGACATTTCACCATGTAACTGACCGACTAAAAACTTGTCTTCTTTCATCTTACTGTATAATCTCATAACTCTTTCTCTTGTGTTACAAAATACAATAACAGTATCTGGATTTTCAGAATGAATAATATTTTTAAGAGTTTTATATTTATCCTTTTCTTCAGATTTAATAACTCTTTCATTTATTTGATTCTTATGTATTTCTTCTTTATATTCAATTTCTATTAATTTATGGCTTTTCATATATTTTTGACAAATAGTATCTATATTATTATCAATGGTTGCAGAGAACAAACCTTTGATACAATCTCTAGGCATTTCATCTAATATTTTTTCCATATCCTCAACAAAGCCTTTATTTAGCATTTTATCAGCTTCATCTATAATGAAAAAATTAATATTTTCTAAGCTAATAGTTTTTCTTTCTATGTGATCTATTATTCTACCTGGTGTAGCTACTACAACATGTACTCTTTGCTTTAATTCTCTAATTTGTTCCTTTATTGGTTGCTTACCAAATATAGCGCTGCATCTAACCTTCTTCAGCCTACCAATATTAGATATTTCTTCTTTAACTTGCAAAGCTAATTCTCTAGTAGGTACTACTATAAGTGCTTGTACATTTGTGTTTTCTATGTCTATACTTTCACATATTGGAATCCCAAAACTAGCAGTTTTACCACTTCCAGTTTTAGATTTTACTACTAAATCTTCTTTATCTAATAATCTAGGTATTACTTCACATTGTACCTTTGATGGATTTATATAATTTAAATTATTTAATGCTTTTAATATACCTTTATCTAGTTTAAATTCTGTAAATTTTTTATTCATTTTCTACCACCTTAGCTGTTACATTCTTTTTTTATTATACCATAATTACTATGTTTAAATATTTTTTCAATTATAATTAAACTTATTCATTCCCTATATGTAAAAAACTTAAACTTGACATTTATATATATTAAATATGTATAAATAAAAGATTCGCTTCGCTCATGTCGCCAACGACTTCGTCCGTTGCTAAAAATCTTTTTTTACGCTCAAAACCAGTTTATTGATATTACTTAGGCTGAGAAGTTATCCATATAATTCGAAGTATTATAATATCCTTAATCGTAAAAAAATATATTGACATAAATTTATGCCAATATATTTTTTAGTAATCTAAATTTTAATATCACAATTTTTTTCTTTTTTATATCCAAGTAATATTAGTATTGTTCCCACTGTAATACTTATAGCTAATAATATTGGTAATGTATACTTAGGTACATAAACGCTAGTACCAAGTGCCATAACATCCATTAGGTCTGATAAAACTGGACTTATTGAAAATAATATTGGTATTTGAATACCTATAAGTGCAATATAGTTTATTACTTTAGATGATACAAACATTGCTATAGCCGAGTACACTAAAGCTAATATATAAGTAATAACCACAGAAAGTATTATATACTGTCCAAAGGTTAAATCAAACCATGATAATACATCACTAAACACTGAGTTTATGCTACAATCCCAAAACATTAAAGTGTTGTTTGATTTATATATTGCAAAGAATACTCCTAGCTGAGTAGTTACTATAATAGTTGTTGATATTAATCCACTTATTATCTTTTTCTTAAATAACTTACGCCCTATCTTTGAGCTGTATTGAATATAGTTTACTTTGTTTCTATTATCACTACTAAATATAGGTGATATCATTATTGCTACACTTATTAATATAAGTGTTGTTACACCCATTATTAAATCATTATAGTTTCTAAGTATTACAAAGTTGAGTGGAGAGTTTACTTGTTCACTATTTATGACTTCATTTTGTCTTTCTAGTTGTTTTTTATTTAAGTGTTGAGATGCTAGACCTGTCCAATTTGGCTTATCTTCATATCTATCTATTTCATAATCTATCGCTTGTAAATCCCAAAATACAGGTACATTTTCTTCAAACATTATCTTTGAATGTAAATCATTTACTTTTTTCTCTATATCTGTAGGATTTTCTCTAGATACACTTTCTATAAATTCATCATAAGTCGATATACCTAAGTTTATAGCTTGTTTATTGCTTAATAAGTAATCCCTTGCTTCTTTATATTTTTCTTCTCGTATATTTTTATAGTCTTCAAACTCTTTTTCATCCATAGATGTACCATACTTATTCAACATAGTTACTGCGTTGTTATAGTGTTGATTCATAGGCTGTCCATTTGGAAAATGCTCTATTTCAAAGTATATAAATAAGTTCCATATTAGAAAGCTTGCTACTATTACTACAAGTATATTGGTAAGATTAAAAATCTTTTTTATTTCATTTGTTATTATCCTCATATACTACTCTCCCTAGTTTATATCTATTTTCTTAAATCTTCTTATTATTAATTTACTTCCAATCACTGATATTATAGTCCATGCTGATAGTGTTATAAGCTCGTAGTACTTATTCAAATTAAAAGGCCCTCTTTGCATAAAGAAACTATCAGGCGATAGTATTAAGTTGAATACATCATATCCTACTTTAGTAATTAGTGGTGATGATGTACTAACTAATGATGGTATCATTATACAGATTCCAAATACTATGAAAAATACGAAGAATACTATATAACTATTTTTAACTATCTTAGATATTATTAGCGTGATACATGCAAATATAGGTACACAAACTAATATCACTAAAAGTGATAATCCTAAATGCTGTATAAATGTTATATTAAACCATCCTATGTATGGCAGTTTGTAATCCCAATTAAACGCACTATTTATAGGCACGTTTAGTACACTATTATAATCAAAGGTTATAAAGTATGCTAAAAGTGTAATTCCAAGTACTATAATACTTACAAGTAATGATGCAAACACACACACTAGTAACTTATCTTTTACGTTGTTTCTACCTCTTTTTGTTGTGTAAATCAAAAGGCTTGTCTTATTATCAAACTCATAATTTATTAAATATGTACTTATTAGTACTACTAATATTACTATTTCAAATATACAAGTTCTTATAGTATCTTTATATAATAGTTTGTGAGTTTTAAAAAGCTTTCCAAAGAAAAAAAAGTTTTTATGTTCTTTATTTTCTTTTATTTCCTCAAACCTAGTCTCTAGCTTTTTGTAGTTTTCTCTTATTTCTTTTTCTATCTTACCTTTTATATCGAAAGCTTTTATTTGAGACTCACCTACATTTTTAATATTTATATTTTCGTATTCTTCTACTGTTTTCATAGCTATGCTTGAATAAAAATCTAGTGCATTCGCTTCTATAAAAAATTGTTTTTCTTCTTTAGTAAAAGTTTTATTATCATAAATACTATAGTTATATTCTTCACTTTCTATAAAATCTGCTATGCTCTCAAAAATCTTATTTAATTTGTCTTTTGACATTTTATTTATTTTTTTAAGATTTAGCTCACTTTGAGAATTCATTTCCTCTAATGTATTTTCAATTATCTCGGAACCAAAGTCTCCAATAATCTTATTTATAGCTCTTATGTCATCTTTTATATATGAACTACTAATAATATTCATAATGTTAAAAAGCACAAATAATACAGTAAGTGCTAATATTACAGGAGATGTTATGACTTTTTTTAATTCATATAACTTAATATTCATAGCTATACCCCTGTAACTTCATCTTTATATTCATATAAAAATACATCTTCTAAACTTGGATATACTAAGCTCCATCTTTTATCGTACTTATCTTCGCATATAAATCTTATTTTCATTTTTCCATTTTCTTGTTTTTCTGATAGTGAGAAATACTTCTTTCTAAAGTCTATCATTTGATTATTTTCTATTTCTGTTTCAAATACTTTTCCATGTATTTTTTTACAAATATTTTCTATTTTATCTTTGTACAGTAGCTCCTTGTCCTTTATCATTACTACTTCATTTGATATAGATTCTATGTCTGATACTATATGAGTAGATACTATTATTATTCTATCTCTTGATAGCTCACTAAGTAGATTTCTAAATCTTACTCTTTCTTTTGGATCTAGCCCTGCTGTTGGCTCATCAAGTATTAGTATTTTAGGATTGTTTAAAAGAGCTTGGGCTATTCCTACTCTTTGTACCATTCCTCCTGAAAATTTTCTCATTTTTTTATTTCCTACTTCTCCTAGTCCAACTAGTTTTAGTAGTTCTTTAATTTTTTCATCAGTTTTATTTTTATCAATACCTTTTAATGCTGATATGTATGATAAGAATTTTATTGGAGAATAGCTCTTATAGTATCCAAAGTCTTGTGGCAAATATCCTATTATATCTCTATATTCTTCATCTAGATTTTGAATGTTTTCTCCGTTATAAAGTATTTCTCCGCTTGTTGGGAAGTTTAGTGTTGCTATCATTTTTATTAAGGTAGTCTTTCCTGCTCCATTTGGCGCTAGAAGTCCGTATACTCCATTTTCAAAATCCATGTTTATATTTTTAAGAGCACAAAAGTCTCCATAGTTTTTGCTTACATTTTTTATTGCTAACATATTTACCTCCGCAATTATTTATAGTTTTAATCATATGATTTCTACTTTTATAGATCTATTATTCTTATTTACGTTTATGATACTTTTCAGGCCTTTGTTGTTTTTCTATTTATATATTCGTAATAGATTTTAATATAGTTTTACTTTTTTAAAAATATTTTCATATTATTTTTATTGAATTTTATAGGTTTATTAGATTCTATAGGCTTTGATATATATACTTACAAAACACTTTATATATTGCTACTCGAAAAAACTCTAGCCATTATTTGCTAGAGTTTTGGTTTCTTATTATATTTCTAAATTTAAATTTTTATATACTAATAATTTTTTTATGTTCTTTATATATAAGAGAACTGCACCTATACTAACTATACAATATACATAAGTTGGTATATTTGAAAGTATTTGATTATATAAATTTAAGTCGCTCATATAAAGTATACCATTGAATCCTATCCACCCAAATACCACAAAGTACTTAGTTATTATGTTTTTTATATTTAATAATGAATATAGTACCAATGTTGAAAATAAAAACAGTGAGCTTATTGATATCATTATTCCTTTTATAAATACTATCCTATCTACAATAATCATTATTATAGCTGTGTTTACTAATATACATACTATACTAAATACTAACATCCTAAGTGCTGCCACTTGAAAAATATTATATTTACAAACCATTTCTACTTGATACGTATTATTTTCTTTAATATTTATATATGAAAATACAGCATTTGTAAAATATATTAATGGTGATGTCATAAATATAAATGCATATAAGTTTTCTACACCTAAATCTGATTCTCGTATTATATTTTTTGTTATTAGTAATATTATGCCTAGCATAAGCATTCCTACAAATGTTAACTCTGATATGTCATGAAATATGTATTTAAACCCAATAGACTTGTACATGTTTTTTATATGACTATAAAAACTTTCTTTTTCCTTTATACTCTGTTCAATTATATTGTTTATTTGATTTTCTATTTCAAAATCACTTGGCATATCTATATAAAATTTATCCATTGTCTTCTCCTTAATTTTAGTCTCGCTTTTTATAATTTTATTTAATCATACTTAGTTTATAATTTAATTAATTTTTCCACTTTTAACTAAATTCACTTTTTATTTTCCTAATTATTGAGTAGTACTTAGTTTTTACTGTTGACTCTGGTATTTTTAGTATTGACGCTATTTGAGTAAATGTGTAATCTGAGAATATTTTTAATCTAAATATCTCTTGTAAATCACTTTTCATTAAGTTTACTAGATTTAATACTTTTTCTACTTCTTCTTTATTTTCTATATTTTTAATAAAATCATCTTTATCTTCTATCGTAGTATCTTCTATTGGTACTGCTATGTTATTGTATTTATAGTTTTTCGATCTATAATAATCTACAATCTTGTTTGTTGCTATTTTATATATCCATGTTCTAAATGATGATTTACTTTCATCATAGCTGTTTATTGATTTTAGAACACCTATAAATATCTCTTGTGTTAAATCCATAGATAATTCCTTATCTAAAGTTTGTTTATATGAGTATGCATATATCTCTTTATAATATTTTGAAATCAGCTCATTAGCGCAACTTTTACAGGATTTCTTTTTTATATTTTTTATGAGTTTTATTTCTTTATTGATCATCATTTTACCTCTTGTTAAATTTTCTCTTAATTATTATATACGAAATTTATATTAAAATAGTTTTAATTTGTTACTTTATAAATATATAAAAATACAACTACAATATGAACTTTTATCCTGTTCATTTATAATAATCGATATATTTCCTGCAGCAAAACATGATTCTGATTATATTATAAAAAGTAGAAGCAATGCTTCTACCTTTATAGTTTATTATTTATTGAATATTTGAATTTAAATTATATTTATAGTAAAACATTTATCCTTTTTTTAAGAATTAGTTATTAAAAGTGTTTTTAGTGCTTTTTTCTTATATTCATCTTCAACATCTACCAGTCTTTTTGACTCCAATAATTCCACTAGACAATATAGTAAGAATACTCCATTAGATTTGAAAATATCTTGAAGCTCAACTTCTCTTACTTTTCTTAAATGCTTCGGTGTATTTTTTAATATTTCTCTTGTGTAATCATATTTAATATTTTTTAAATCATCTTTATAGCTAAACTTAATCTTAGAACCAATATCTAAAAGTTCATCTATTACATCACTATTTTTTAAATATACAATATTTAGCTTATCATTACCTTTACTACCTCTTATATAGCCTTTTTCAGCTAAGCGTGAAAATTCCTCTGATGACAAATTATCTTTGTTAACATATCTTTTTAATAAACTTATCTCTGATTGTGCTATATCAGCATATGAATCAATATTTATATTCCTCATACACCATTTAGAATTTATTTGCCATAAGATATTATTATCATATTCATTCCACATTGGTCCAAACCAATTTTCTCTATATTCAAATATATCTGGTCTTTTTAAAAATGATCTCTCTATACTAGCACTTGCAATATAACAACTACCGTCTTTTCGTATTGTAGCTACATCTTCAAATTTTATAATATTCTTCTCACAATTTTCTGATTGAGCAAGAATATAAAGTGCCAGTGTCCACATTAGAAAATTTTTATCTTTATCTGGGTAATATATACTTTCGCTATCTAATAATTTACTTTTCATAATTTCATCAAATATCTCATTAGCAATAAGCTTACTAGCATTTTTATACATATTATCTAACAGATATAATCTTTCTTCTGTAACTTCATCTATAAGCATATTTGAAATATATTTATCACCTGGTAACTTTGTTAAAAAACTATATTCTTCTAAGTATTCTACTTCACTCTCAATATAAACTGGTGATACATTTAATAAATCTGCTATTTCATTAATTGTCTTTCCTTCATAATAAATAGAATAAACAATATTTTGTGCAAGAGAACTTTTAAAGAAGTTACTAGTTCCTCCTTCTCTACCTATCGAGCCATTAACACTCATAAAGCTAAACTTTATTGGATTAAACTTTAAATCTAATACCTTATTATCCATTTTCTCCATCCCTTTCTTCAATTCTTTTTTTGCCTCAAATAAATGCCATTTTACTGTTCCCTTTGGAATATCTAGTAATCGAGAAATCTCTTCTTGCTTTTTACCTTCATAATAATAGAGAATAACTATTTCTCTTTGTAGTTTAGAAAGGTATGCGATTTTATCTTTAAGCTTACTTATTTCCTCATTTTTTATATAATTTTCCTCTACACTCTCATTGTTACACTTTATTACATCAGCTATATCGTCAATATTTATCCCTACAAAGGTTCTTGATTTCGACCTATAATAATTTGCAACAGTATTATGCGCTATACGCCAAATATAGCTATCTACATTATAAATATTTTCTATGTTCTTTAATGACTTATAAACTTTAATTATTATCTCTTGTGCAAGATCCTCTGCCTCCTGTACTGTTTTAGTACGTTTAAGCGTAAAACTAAGAATAGATTTTAAATATTGGCTTAAAATTTCACTTACATCCTCATACCTTTCCATCAGAAATTCCTCCTCAAATCACTTTACATCTATTAAGACACCATATACTTTAAAAGGTTGGATTTTTATAGATTTATACTCTTAATTAAATTTACAATCCTATAGTTATTGTAACAACAAAAAAAGCCGCTATGTTTTGCGGCTTTTTCATAACTATTCATTATTTAATTTTTTTATTATATATGCTGTTGCTTGCGGTGGTATGCTTTTAGTCATTGCATTTGAATGGTATACTACTACTAAATCTCCTACTTCTAAGTCTTCTAATCTTATTTCTTGATATCTAGAATCTAGTACCAAAGTTGTACCATTACACACCAACCTAATAAATGTATTAACATCATAAGGGCTACTTCCTATTGTTATAGTTTTATATTGGTCATTAAAAGTACTTGAAATATCTACTATCATCCCAACTCTGTATGAACAGCACTTCAAAGTAAATCCCCCTTATTAATTTCTATTTAATTTTTTAATTATATAAGCTGAAGTTTGAGGTGGTATACTCATAGTCATTGCATTAGAGTGATATGCAACCACAAGATCCCCTATTCTTAAATCATCTACACTAATTTCATTATAGTTCCAATCTAGTACTAATGTTTGTTCACTATAAACTAGTTTTGTATAAGTATATATATCATTAGGATCTTTTGCTATAGTGATAAATTTATAAGGTTCATTTGGGCTATCAGTTATTTCAACTATATATCCTATTTTGTAAGAACAATACTTCATAATCATTTCCCCCTTAATATTTTTATATTATTAACTCTTAATATCAATATATGAAGTACTCATACTTTAGTTACTTTTATGATATATTATACAATTCTTATTGCCTATTTTTCTTATACATAAATTCGCTTCACATAAGCGACTACGTCGTCAAATTACTTCCTATCCCATTACTCCAACGACTTCGTCCGTTACGCAAAAAAGCTTGGTTAAATTTATTAACCAAGCTTTTTATAAGTATTATTTATAAAGCTTCACTTTTTAATATTTCAGCTTTATCTGTTCTTTCCCATGGTAAATCTAAATCAGTTCTACCAAAGTGTCCGTATGCGGCAACATTTTTATACATAGGCTTTCTTAACTCTAAATCTCTTATTATTGCTCCCGGTCTTAAGTCAAAGTGCTTATTTACAAGCTCTACTAACTTTTCTTCACTTACTTTACCTGTTCCAAAAGTATCTATGAATATTGATAATGGCTTAGCTACACCTATTGCGTAAGCTAATTCTATTTCACACTTATCTGCAAGTCCCGCAGCTACTATATTTTTAGCTACATATCTCGCAGCATAAGCTGCTGATCTATCAACTTTTGTTGGATCTTTTCCTGAGAATGCTCCTCCTCCGTGTCTAGAGTATCCTCCGTAAGTATCTATTATTATTTTTCTTCCAGTAAGACCTGTATCTCCTTGTGGTCCTCCTACAACGAATCTTCCTGTTGGGTTGATGTATATTATAGTTTCTTCATCAAGTAATTCACAAGGTATTACAGCTTTTATTACATATTCTATTAAATCTCTTCTTATTGTTTCATTATCAACTTCTTCTCCGTGTTGAGTTGATATAAGTATTGTATGAACTCTAACTACCTTATTACCATCGTATTCAACTGTAACCTGAGTCTTCCCATCTGGTCTTAAGTAAGCTAATGTACCATTTTTTCTAACTTCTGTTAATCTTCTCGCTAATTTATGAGCTAAAGATATTGGAAGTGGCATTAATTCTTCTGTTTCGTTACATGCAAAACCAAACATTATACCTTGGTCTCCAGCTCCTACTTTTTCTATTTCATCTTCACTTTGTTCACCGCTTCTATTTTCTAAAGCTTCGTCAACTCCCATAGCAATATCTCCAGATTGCTCATCTATAGAAGTTATTACTGCACAAGTGTCACAGTCAAATCCGTATTTTGCTCTATCATATCCTATTTCTCTTACAGTTTCTCTAACTAACTTTGGTATATCTACATATGTATTTGTACTTATTTCTCCCGCTACAAGTACAAGACCAGTAGTAACTGTAGTCTCACAAGCAACTCTCGCAAGTGGATCGTTCTCTAATAATGAATCTAATATTGCATCTGATATTTGGTCACATATTTTATCTGGATGCCCTTCCGTAACTGATTCTGAAGTAAATAAATGTCTAGCCATAATTCTTTCCTCCTATTATCTTTTGTTTATATTATTTCCTATTACAAGGCTTAATTCTCTTAATATTTTACATGCTGTAACTGTTGAAACATTTGTATTATCGTAATCTGGACTTAATTCTACTATGTCACATCCTACTAATTTTATATCTGAGTTTTTTAATACTCTAAATATATTTTCAAACTCTCTATAAGTTACTCCACCTGGTTCCGGCGTTCCTGTACCAGGGAATATAGACGGATCTAATACATCTAAATCTATAGTTAAATATACATTTTTTCCACTTAAGCTTTTTACAATATTCTCAAAGGTATTTATAGTAGAAACTTCCATATAAGTATGTTTATCTTCAAGTGCGAATTTAAACTCTTCTTTAGTTCCAGACCTTATTCCAAACTGGAATATTCTATTGTCTCCTATTATATCCCATATTCTTTTTATAACTGTTGCATGAGAATTTTTATTATTATTATATTCTTCTCTAAGGTCAGTATGAGCATCAAAATGAAGAACATATATATCTTCATACTTCTCATTTACAGCTTTAAATGCCGGTAGCGTAACTAAATGTTCTCCACCTATCATAAAAGGTACTTTATCATCTTTTACTATTGATTTTGTACCTTCATATATTTCCTCAAGTACTTTGTTAGTATCCCCGATACTTAATTCTAAATCCCCAATATCACATAACTTGAAATCTTCTAAATCTAAATCTAGCATTGGGCTATAGCTTTCTAGTCCATAAAACTCACTTCTCATTGCAGTACTTGCAAATCTTGTTCCCGGTCTATTTGAAGTAGTTCCATCAAATCCTGCTCCAAACACTACTACATCAGCTTCATCATATTCATTATCCATACACATAAATGTCTTTATATGAGAGAACATATTATTTTTCATTAAGCATATCCTTTACATACTGAGGTAGCATAAATGCTCCAAAATGTAAATCACTGTTGTAGTATTTAGTTTTTAGATTTAACTTTTCCCAAGCTTCTCTGTTTTGATTTTTTATAGGATCATATTTTTTAGATGCAAATCCAAATAACCAGTGTCCTGATGGATAAGTAGGTATATGAGCTTGATAAACCTTAGCTATCGGGAATAAGTTATTTATCTTTTCATTAGCTCTTTTCATTTCTTTTGCATTAAAATCAAAATATGGACTTTCATTTTGATTTACAAGTATACCATCATCAGTTAATACTCTATAACAATCATTGTAGAAATCTACTGAGAATAATCCTTCTCCCGGTCCTATAGGATCAGTAGAATCTACTATAATTAAGTCGTATGATTTATCTTTTGAGTTTTTAACAAAAGCAACTCCATCCTCATAATATAGGTTTACTCTTTCATCATCTAACTTACATGCACATATATCTATAAACTCTCTAGATACATCAACAACCATTTTATCTATTTCAACCATATCTATTTTCTTTATTTGTGGATATCTAGTAAGTTCTCTTACTGTACCTCCATCTCCACCACCTATAACTAATACATTTTCTATGTTCATATTAGTAGCCATAGGTACGTGTACTATCATATCATGGTAAATAAATTCATCTTTGTAATTTACCATCATTAAACCATCTAGTGTTAAAAATTTTCCAAATTCTTTACTTTCGAAAACATCTACCCTTTGGAAATCTGATTGACCACTATATAATTGTCTTTCTGCTTTTATTGAGAAACGTACATTTTCTGTCCACTCTTCTGTGTACCAAAGTTCCATACTCTCTCCTCCAATTTATTTAATATTTTTATGTTTATAATACTTAAAAAAGTTATATTTTGATTTAATACTTTTTACTTTGTAATTTTATCTTTATTTTCTTGATAGCTTTATATATTTTTTTGCTATTTTTTATTTTTCTTTATGTTTATTTATATATTTTTATAGTAATTTGTGTATTTTCTATTTTTATGTTATAATATTAGTCCAATTTATTTTTTATTTTTATTTATTTTTATTTAGGTATTTATTATTTATACAGCTTCCGGCTTATGAGTAATATTGCCTAAATCTTTTTTTGCAAATTTTTGTATTTTTGTTGTTAAACCTCTTGGTATTTCTGTTGATTCACTTCTTTCAGCCTTTAATAATTCTTCTAATAACTCAAAGCTCTTCCATGGATCTATATCACCACAAGTAAAGAAATCTGCTGCTGCATATCCATATTCTGGCCATGTGTGTATTGTTAAGTGTGATTCTGCTATTATTACTGCTCCAGAAACTCCCCATGGGTTAAAGTGGTGAAATACTGAATCAACTATTGTTGCTTTTGCATTAAGTGCAGAATCATTCATAAATTTTTCTATAAGTTTTGGATCTCTAAGTATCTCCTCATCGCAGTTGTAGTATTCTACTAATATGTGTCTTCCTAAAGTTTCAAACTTCATTTTTTTCACGCTCCTTATATTTTGTTAAAGTATTTACTCGCATACAACAAGTATTGTGTTAAGTTCTTTATCTTTCATATCTGTCATATACGCATTATTTTCTTTTAAAATTTTTATATAATCAATAATTTCTTGTGTAATAATTTCACCTGGTGCAATAATTGGTATTCCCGGTGGGTATGCCATTATACATTCTCCGCTTACTCGATTTACACAATCATCTATCTTAATACTTTCTTTACTTGAGTAAAATGCATCTCTAGGGCTTAATTTTACTTTTGGGGTAATAGGCTTAACTTCAATATCTAAAGCATTTTTCTCTTTCTTAGGAATTTTAGCTATAACCTTAATTGCATTTATAAGCTTATCTATATCAGCCTTTGTAGTTCCTAAAGAAACAAGTGCTAAAATATTATTAATATCACCTAGTTCTACCTGAACTCCAAATTCTTTATATAATAAATCATAAACTTCAAAACCAGTTAAATTTAAACCATTAACATTTATACAAAGTTTTGTTTCATCAACATTTATTGAAGAATAGTTATCCTGATTTTCACTAGAACTAACTTTTACTCCTTCAATTTTCTTTAACTTACTTTTTGCATATCTTGATAAATTTAATGCTTTTGATAGTTGAGCATTACCATTTAACATTAAATTGTGTCTTGCACCATCAATACTTGCCATTAGTAAGTATGATGCTGATGTTGACTGTAGCATATTTATTGACTGTTGAACTTTTTTTGCATCTATATTTTTATTATTTACTAAAAGTGCTGATGCTTGAGTTAAAGCTCCTCCAGTTTTATGTATGCTTACTGCTGACATATCAGCTCCTACTGTCATTGCTGATTTCGGCAAATCATCGTGGAATGGAAAGTGCGCTCCGTGGGCTTCATCAACAAGCACTAATACACCTTCTTTATGACATACATCAACTATTTTACCTAAGTCACTGCATGAACCATAATAAGTTGGATTCAGAATAAAAAGAGCCTTTATATCTTTATTATCATTTAGTGCTTTTTTTACTTTATCCGAATCAATATTTAGACTTATGCCAAACTCTTCGTCATAGTTAGGCTGAATAAATACTGGTAGTCCTCCACAAAATGTTAATGCATTTATTACAGATTTGTGAATGTTTCTTGGTAAAAGTATTTTATCACCTGGACTTATTGTACTTAGTATCATTGCATGTATTGCCGCTGTTGTGCCATTGGTTATAAAAAATGACTCATCTGCTCTATATGCTTTTGCTAGTAAATCTTTAGCTTCTTTGATTAAACCATTTGGATTAGCGACATTATCCATAGTAGGTGATGAGTTAATATCCATCTTCATAATGTCTTTACCAAAATATTCGTTTAGTATCTCCACACCTTGACTTCTTACATGTCCTGGAACATCAAAGCAAGCAATATTTTTAGTTGAATATTCTCTTAATCCTTGTAAAAGAGGTACTTTTTCATGCTCATCTCTATTTACAAACATATCTATCTCATTAAGTTGATTGTTGTAAACACTCAAGATAACACCCTCCTTTCTTATAATTTTATTTGAATTTTTATAAGAATTTCTTATTATTTCTATAATTAAAATTTAGTTCTATTAAACTTACCTTTTTTATTATAGTTACTTTTTTTTTTAATTGCAATAACTTTTTTATTTTTTTTAAATTTTACCATATTTTTTGTATACCAGTATTGCCAGTGTCTCCGACAATTATTTTATATTCAGTTTACATTAATTTTAAATTTGTTTACTATAACTAAACTCAAGTTTACATTAATTTTATATGAGTTTAGTATTTCTAACCCTTTTAGGTTTTTAGTCAAAATAGCTTTTTGAAAAAATCCTCATTTTAAAAAACATAAATTTTTAATATAAAATTTCAATCGTATAAAAAATATTTTTTATAAGCCTATATTTTTTTCATATTTTCACAAAAAAACTGCGAACATTTAAGTTTAAGCGTAAAAATTTATGCATAATTTTATGCTATCTACCCTTAATAACTTAATTGTTCGCAGTTTTAAATTAGTGCTAATCTATATCTCTATAGTTGTATCATCTATATATTTAAAATCACTTCTAGTTTTTTTCATATCTTCAATCAACTTAAATAGCGCAACATCTTTCTGCTTAGCTTCAATCATTACATCAAAATCTCTATCTACTGTATTTTTAGCTATAAGAAGAAAATCAATAAATGAATTTACATCTATAAAATCTGCATGCTTTCTGTCATTTTCAAATTCTCTAGGACTTGAAAAATGTATTTTTGGTGGAAGGTTCTCATTATCCCAAGTATTAAATATTGGCTTTAGCAAATCACCAATATACTCTCCATCATTTTTACAAACATGATGATGCACATCTAATACCATAGGTAAATTAGCCCTTTGGCATATGTATAATACATCTTTAGCAGTAAACACCTTATCATCATTTTCTAATATTAACCTATCACTAATCCTTTTATGAAAATCCTTTAAATTATTAATAAACCTTTCACCACTAGCTTCTTTACCGCCTTGACCACTTCCAATATGGATAACCATCTTTCCATCATCAATTCCCATAGCTTCAAATAAATCTGCTTGTACATTAAGATTTCTAATAGTACTTTCTACAACCTCTCTTCTTTCACTATTAATAACATTAAATTGATCTGGATGGGCATCAACCCTAATATTACTATCTTTTATTATTTTTCCTATATACTTAAAATCCTTTTCAAAATACTTCATATAATCCCACATAACCTCTGGATGGGTAGCTAAAGGTATTAGGTTCGATGTTAATCTATAAAAGTGTATGTTATTCTTAATATTATAATCAAGTATTGTTTCTAAGGCTTCTATATTTGAATAAGTTATCTCTTTTAACTTCTTTAATCTTTCTTTATCACACTGCATCTTTGAATATCTAGCATAAGTAAAAGTACTTGACGATGTAACTTTTCCTAGATTTAATGCAATAGCAACGTATCCAAGTCTAACCCTCATTTTTATTTCTCCTTAAATTTTAGATATATATTTATTTTGTCTGAATAGAATTATAATATCCCATATTAATTTTTATTTATATGTGAAATTGTGCTAGGAGGTATTTGCATGGAGTCTTTCGGAAAATTAGTCAGAGATAATGTCCCACAAATATTAGAAAATCAAGGAAATAAATGTGATGTAGACACTCTTAATAAAGACCACGCCTTAGAATACCTATACATCAAATTACAAGAAACGATATTCGATTTAGTTGATACACAAGACTTAGACGAGCTAGCTGATATATTAGAGATAGTTTATACAATTGGCAAAAAATACGGATATAGCTCAGAAGATTTAATAAAGAGAATGATTGAAAAGAAAGAAGAATATGGTAGCTTTGAAAAAAACATATTATTAAAAAAAATATACTAGCGTTAATTAACGCTAGTATATTTTTATTTATAGATTATCTTGTTCTTTATTTTTATTAGCACAGTAAACTACGTAAACTACAAATATAGTTAAGTATGGTAACATTTGAATAAACTCTATTGGTAAAGAGAATCCTTGAAGATAGTTTGATAAACTCTCACTAAATCCAAATAGCCCAGATGTTAAAAGAGCTATTACAGGATTACCATTAGCCATAGCTTGAGTAGCTAGTGCTGTATATCCACGTCCAGAAGTCATACCCGCTGAGAATAATGTAACATATCCCATAGATAAGAATGCTCCCCCCATAGCAGCAAGGGCCCCACTCATTGTAAGTGCTATATATTTAATCTTGTTAACTGGTATACCAACTGATTCAGCAGCTTCTGGAGACTCTCCAACAGCCTTTATTCTAAGTCCTAATGTAGTATACTTAAACATAGCCCATATTAATACAACTAATATTAAACCTACATAAGTAAGTAAATGATGTCCTGATAAGATATTCCCTATTACAGGTATATTTTCTATTACAGGTATATTTATATTAGGTAGAGCTAATGAATGTAATGATGTAGACGCTCCCTTATCTCCCGTAAATAAGTATAGAGCAAATACAGTACCTCCTGATGCCATTAGGTTTAGTGCTATACCTGTAAGTATAATATTCGATTTTAATTTTAATGCAAAGTATGCAAGTATGTTACTCATTATAATACCTGATAATATAGCCATCAAAAGACCTATATAAGCATTTTGAGTTAATGCACTACCTATTACCCCAACTAAAGCGGAAGTAAGCATAGTACCTTCTAATGCTATATTTCTAGCTCCAGCTCTTGAAGCAATTAAGGCACCTAAAGTAGTAAGTAGAACAGGTGTTGTAGATCTTAAAACTGCAAACCAGAAATCTTGGTTTAATAATATATCAAAAATAGCTTCCATTATTATTTACCTCCTTCTGCCTTTGCATTTTCTAGAGCTAGTTGACTCTCTTTTCTTTGTTTCATAAAGTATAAGAATCTTTCAGCTGTAACTAGTAATATTATAATACCTTGTATTATAGCTACTAGCTCGTTTTCAACATCAGTTTTTCTAGACATTATATCTGCCCCTACCCTAAGGTAAGATAAGAAAAATGCTGCTAATGGTATAAACTTAGGGTTATTTCCTGAAAGTGTAGCTATTATTACACCATCCCAAGCATATGACGGAGCATTGGCCCATTGGAAACGATTATACATTCCAAGCTTTTCTATAGCACCACCCATAGCTGCTACTGCACCTGATATAAATGATGTATATAATATAGTTCTCCCAGTATTTATTCCTGAGTATTTAGCAAAGTCTATATTACTTCCTACTAATCTTATTTCATATCCCCACTTTGTACGAGTTAAGAATATATAAAGAGCAGCACAAAGTAATAATCCTATTATAAATCCATAGTGAAGTCTAGTACCATCTATTATATTTCCTAAGCTAGATGTTTCTAAAAACTTAAGCGATGCAAAGTTACTAGCTTTTCTATCTATTAAGAATTTGTTTACTATATATAATCCTGTAAAGAAGAATACATAGTTTAACATTAAAGATGTAACAAGTTCATTGGCCTTGTATTTTACTCTACAAAATGCAGGTATCATACCTATTAAACCACCAATTATCCCTGCTGCTATTATTGCAACTGCAGGATGTATTACTGCTGGTAGCGGTAATTTTATAGCAATAAATACCGCTATTACTGCCCCCATGTAGAATGAAGCATCTGTAATCATTGAGAAGTTCCCAGATTTAAACACAAGTGCTAGTGATAAACCTGTAAACATTAATGGTACCATCATTTCAAGCACATTAAAGAAGTATCTCTTAGATTGTAATGGTCCTGTTAATAATGTTGTAAGTGCTTTAACAGGGTCATCACTAACCATAAATACTATAACTGCTGTTATAGCTAATGCTATAAGAATAGCTATTAATAATCTAAATGATTCAAAGTGCTTTAGGAAATTAGAACTTTTTTTTGATTTTTTATTCACAGTAAGCACCTCCAATCACTTCTTTACTGTCTTCTTTAATTCCTAGCATGTAAAGTCCTAATTCTTCTTCAGTAACTTTACTTGCATCATCAATATATCCAACTATCTTACCTTCACTCATTACGATTATACTATCACTTAAAGACAGCACCTCTCCTAAATCTGCTGATATAAGTAAAACAGCTTTCTTTTCTTCTCTCATATCTAATATTTTATGTCTTATAAATTCTATAGCTCCAACGTCTATACCACGAGTAGGTTGGTTTACTATAAGAAGCTTTGGATCATATAAAAATTCACGTCCAACTATTACCTTTTGGATGTTACCTCCAGATAAGTCTTTTATAGCTTGCTTCGTTGTATCATGCTTAACTTTAAACTCTTGAACCAAGTTAGTTGTAAATTCTTTAACCTTTTTAAGATCCATAAGTCCCTTAGTCTTTAACTCTTTAGATGCATATATTTTAGATATGGCATTATCTTCTATAGATAATTTTGGTGCACTACCATATATCATTCTATCTTCAGAAACATGAGAAATACCCATTTCTTGTCTTTTTAGAATATTAAGCTTAAGTATGTCTTCGCCTTCTAATTCTATTTGTCCTGAAACATTTTTTATTGCACCAACTATACTTGATACAAGCTCTGATTGTCCATTACCTTCAATTCCTGCAACACCAAGTATTTGACCTTGCCTTACAGTAAAAGTAACATTATTTATTACTTTTTTACCAAAACTATTAGTATGTTCTAAGTTTTTAACGCTAAGAATTGGTGCTTTAAAATCTCTTGGAGTTTTTTCGATATTTAAGTCAACATCTCTACCAACCATTAATCTTGATATTTCTTGTTCAGTTAATTCACTAACAGAATACGTACCCATTGTTTTTCCGTCTCTTAGTACAGTAAGTCTATTACAAAGCTCTTTTACTTCATGTAATTTATGAGAAATAAATATTATTGTATATCCATTTTCTCTAAGTAACTTTAATTGTTCAAATAATTCGTCAGTTTCCTGAGGAGTTAGTACTGCAGTAGGCTCATCAAGTATAAGTATTTTAGCTCCTCTATATAGGGCTTTTAATATTTCTAGTTTTTGTTTCATGGCAAGACTTATGTCAGCTACCTTTGCTCTAGCATCAACCTTAAGATTATACTTTTTAGATATTTCCTCGGTAATCTTAAAAGCTTCTTCTCTTTTTAAAATTCCCATATTTTGAATTTCATGTCCAAGTATTAGGTTTTCTGCTACTGTTAAAGAAGGCACCAGCATGAAATGCTGATGCACCATACCGATACCTTCCTTAATAGCATCATTTGAAGATCCAAATGCCACTTTCTTTCCATTAACAAATATGTCCCCTGAAGTAGGACTTATCATACCAAATAGCATTTTCATAAGTGTAGATTTACCTGCACCATTTTCTCCTATTAAGGCATGTATTTCCCCTTCATTTATACTTAAATTTACGCCGTTATTTGCAACTACTCCACCAGGGTAGACTTTTGTAAGCTCTGTAGCTTTTAAGATTTCTTTTTTCATAATCTCGTCTCCCTACGTGTTAATAATTATTACTTTGCGTTATTTATTATTTCTTTTAAATCTTTTTCTTCCATTCCTAAAGCTGTAGAAACAGTTATTTTACCATCTTTCATTTCATTAGCTACTTCTTCTAATTTAGTTCTTATAGCTTCTGTAACTTTTTCTTGGTATATAGCATTGTTAGCAAGTGCTACACCATCTTCTTTTATACCTAATACTTCATGAGTATTAAATGGTAGTTCATCATTTAAGTATTTTTCAACAGCTAAAACTAAAGAATTATCAACTCTTTTTAAAGCTGAAGATATTATATATTGTTGTTCATCTTTTCCTTCGTACGCTAATGCTTGATCACTATCAACACCTAATACATACTTCTTACTTTGAGCTGCGGCTTCTATTGATCCAACAGATGCAGGTCCCGCTGAAGTAAATACCACGTCAACACCATTAGTGTATTGTGCTAAAGTTAATTCTTTTGCTTTTGCTGAGTCAGTAAATGAACCAACATAAGAAACTTCTACTTTAACATCTTTATCTATAAACTTAGCTCCTTCTATATATCCAACTAAGAAGTCATTTATAACTGCTGATGTATCTCTAGCACCAACAAATCCTATTTTCTTTTCTGCATTTGCAAATTCCATATCACTTGTAGTAACAGATGCTGCTAATGCTCCTGCTAAGAAACCTGCTTCATTTTGCTTGTATGTCATTGAGTATACATTTTCTAATTCATAAGAATCATAATCTACATCTGTATCATATACTATATATTTCTTTTCTTCATATAATGGAGCTGTTTTTTCTAAATGTTCTTTCATATCCCATCCACCAGTTATTATTATATCTGCATCAGATTCAGATGCATCTACTAAAGATGGTTCGAATTTAGTTTGGTCAAATCCCATTTCTATTGTTTCTACTTCTACTTTGTCACCAAACTTTTTTTCTATTTCTTTTATTCCTGCGTTTGCTGAGTCATTGAAACCTTTGTCACCTAAAGCTCCTGTAACTAAAAGAGAAACTTTAACCTTATCAGAGTCTCCACCTTTAGAATCTTCAGAACCATTTGAGCAACCTGTTAAAGCTGCAACACCCATACTCATAACTAAAAGGGCACTAACTAATTTTTTCTTAAACATTTTCATCCTCCAAGTTGTAATATTTATTTTTATTTAAATTATTTAATAAGTCTATATACTCACTTGTAGTGAATTTAGACTCAAATTTACTTTTTATGTTCTTGGCAACTTCACCATTATTTGAAAGTAATTCTATAACTGATGTTCCCAAATACTTCATTGGCATTTCATAAGCTAATTTTGTATCTTCTGTTTTAAAATTAAATCCATGAATATTCCCATCAAAACCTGCAACCCCTACCTGAATTGTAGGTACTAAGTGCGATAAATCCCCAATATCACCTGATGCAAATGAGTGACAGTTTTTTAATATTCTATCTTCATCCATAAACTTTAACAGATTATTTTCTATTACTGAATTAAGATTTTTATCTTGAACTAAAGGTAAGTATCCACCTGTATCACAGATTTCTACATCACATCCTATAGAAAGGGCTCCACCTCTTATTGCTCTATCTACCTTTTTATTCACCTCAAGTATTGTATCTAAAGTTTTAGCTCTTATATACATATCTAACATTGTCTGTTCAGGTACTGAATTTACAGTAGTACCACCTTGTGTCATTACATAGTGAACTCTTATTGCATCTTCTTCCTTAAATGTTTCTCTTAAGAAGTTTATACCACTCATTGCAAGCGTTGCTGCATTTAAGGCATTTATACCTTCACTTGGATTCGCTCCAGCATGCGCTGATTTACCTTTGAATGTTATCCTCTTTCCTAAGAAGCCATTTAGCGTTGAATTTGTTTCTGCGTAATAATTTGTTCCTGTTCCCATTGTATGACATGATATTATTAGATCTACATCATTGAAAACACCTAATTTTATCATTTCTTGTTTCCCTGATATGTAAGTAAGCTTTTTATTTTTTACTAAGTTATTACTATATTCAAAATCACAGTATTCTTCTGCAGGTGTAGCTATAAAAGAAATTTTCCCCCCTAGGTTTTCAAGTATATTTGATTCTTTGAGACCTAGGAATACTCCTAATATAGTTCCTACTTGAGCATAATGACCACATGTATGAGCTGCATTATCTAATGGATTTGAAAATTGATGATTTATTGTTGGTACTGCATCTAATTCACATAGTAGACCTATATGTGCCCCTTCTTTCTTTGAATCTAGTGTTGCAACTATCCCTGTCATAGCAACATCATTTTTATAAGTAACATTGTACTTTTCAAGTATTTCACATATTGCCTTATTAGTATTTACTTCCTTAAACCCTAATTCTGGCTTTTCAAATATAGACTCGCTTAATAAAATCATCTCTTCTTTTATTAGGTCTATAGTTTTCATAAACTTATCTTCCATAAACACCTCCAAAATCCGAACATTTATATAATATTTTCATCGTTTTTCGACATTTCTCGATATAATTATACCAATTTACTATTCGTTTTACAATAAAATATTAGTATTTTTAAAAAAAATATACACTAATTAAGCATTTCCTTCTAATTAATGTACAATATTTATTATTATATATTGAAATTCAATCATTTTTTAACCTATTTATCTCATATCCCATTCTTAAATTCTAAAACAAAAATAAATAAAAATACCTCAAAATATTGTGATATCTTGAGGTACTTTTATTTTACTTATATATATTTTTAGCTTTTGCAGCTTCTTTGCTTCCTCCATATTTGCTCTCTTCTGGAGAGTGTTGGAATTGGCCATCCTTCATTTTTGCCTTAAATTCAGGACTAGATGAATTTAGTCCTTTAAAATATTCACTTTGTGATGAAAAAACACTTTTCTTATTTGGATTCTTTATATTCATTGATGAATTTCCTCCTTAAAATATGATGTCTTTAATATTCTTTCAATTATCACTTAATCATATTCATTTTAAAATTTGTAAACTTTTATCAATCAATAATTTTATAAGGACAAATTGCATATATATGAACATGCTATATTTTTTTAGGAGATAATATTATGAAAAGAAAAAAATTAATTTTAAACGCTTTAATTCTAACTTTTTCAACTATGTCACTCGGCTTTATTTCAATGGGATTTAGAGTTTACCTATCTAATAAAATAGGTGCAGAAGGTATGGGATTATACCAAATTATTATGAGTATAAATATTATGGCGTCAACTTTGGCAATATCAGGTATAAGGGTTACTACTACAAGATTAGTTGCCGAAGAGCTAGGTAAAGGTAATGCTAATAATATAAAAAGTATTATTTCAAAAGGAGTTATATATTGTATTTTCTTTAGTATCATAACTTCCATACTTTTATATAATGGAGCTGAATTTATAAGTATAGCATGGATTAAAGATACTCGTGCTATAATACCACTTAAAATTTTAGCCTTTGGTCTGCCTTTTACAGGTATTGCATCTTGTTTTTGTGGCTACTTTTACGGAGCTAGGAAAGTTATAAAAAGTGTTACTACTGATGTTTTTGAATCCTTAATAATGATGACTATTATTATAGTTCCACTAAGTATATTTTTACCCAAGGGCTTAGAAGTTACTTGCTGCCTTATATCAGTTGGAATGACTGTTGGGAATATTTTTTCAGCAGTATACTCTTATATACTTTACATATTTGAAAAGAAGCCTAAAGTCAAAAAAACACTTTCTAGAGTTCCAGGTTTTAGACTTTTTGATATTGCTTTTATAGCAATTCCTATTGCTTGTAGCGCTTACATACAAACGGCTTTAAGAACTGTCGAAGATATCCTTATTCCTAATGCTTTGAGACAATTTGGATCGTCAAATGCATTATCATTATCAATATTCGGTATGATAAAAGGAATGGTTCTTCCAATACTTGGTTTTCCAGCAATATTTTTAGCTTCTTTTTCAACATTGATAATACCAGAGATAGCAGAAGCTAGTGCACTACATAAAAACAAACTTGTAATTTACATAATTTCTAAAGTTTTTAAATTCACTTTGATTATAGCAGTATTTGCATCAGGACTATTCATAATATTTTCTAATGAGTTAGGATTAGCTCTTTATAACGATGCTCAGGTTGGCGTAATGATGAAAATACTAGCTCCTCTTATTCCAATGATGTATTTAGATAGAGTTGTAGATGGTAGTCTAAATGCCCTTAACCAACAAATGAGTACTTTAAAATATAACCTAATTGATATGGTCATAAGAATAATTCTGATATTTTACTTAATACCTAAAAAAGGAATCGAAGGATTCATTATTGTACTATTTGCAAGTACAATATTAAATTCGTCCTTGAGTATAAACAGGCTTCTTAAAGTAACAGGTTTAAACTTTCAACTTATAGATTGGTTGATTAAGCCATCAATTTGTATTTCTTTATCTTGTTACATAGTTAAATATTCTTTTAACTTCTTCAGTTTAAGCTCAATGTTAACACTTCAAATAATTTGTATTATATCAATATACTTTGTTTTACTTTATATTATAGGATGCATAAGAAAAAAAGATATAATGTGGTTTGTAGATGGATTTAGGCAAGAAATTAAACAAGTTGAATGGAACAACATAAATGTTTATAAACACTTCTAATCAAAGTATAAATAAGCCAACTGTATAATATAATTGTAATAGTATATAGTTTAAATTCAATTAAACTATATACTATTACATAAAATAAGAGGATATATCAAATAATCATTTGATATATCCTCTTATTTTATTATTTAAGTTTATTCATAAAGTCTATTATACTCTTTGCTGCTAATTCCATTTGCTCATCTTGACTTATAAGTGCATCACTATCTCCACTTTGTTTTCCATAATCACCAAATTGAGCATGATTTCCACCTTCTACTTCAACATAAGTTGTATCCTGTGGTAAATTAGCCTTTGAATTATAAAGGCTTTCAAAATTTAAAACTCCATCACTACTTCCCCATATAGAAACTACTTCTTTGCCTAAGTTTTTAAGCTCATCCCCCATTGGATATGATGCTAAAAGAACCACTCCATCTATATATTTATTATCACTAGCAAACTTAGATGCCATCACTCCACCTAAAGAATGACCTCCTATTGTCCAGCTCTCAATATTTTTGTAATCATCTACAATCTTTCTAGCTTCATTTGGAGAGAAGATAGCTAAATTAAATGGCATTTTTGCAATAATAACTTCATATCCTTGTTCTGCAACCTTTCTTGCTAAAGGTGCATAAGCTTCTGGTTCTACCTTTGCTCCTGGGTAAAAAATAAATCCTTTTGTCGCATCTACATTTTTAGGTGTAAAGGATATATAGTCTGATATTTTAACATCTACAGTGTTATCACTTATTAATGCGTGTTTAGCAGCGTCTTGAGGTTTATAAGAATTACTTGCCCATATAAGAAAAACAATAACTCCAGTTATTAATAAAGCAACTGTACCTATCAATATATTTCTATATATAGTTTTTTTCTTTGGTATTTTAGAAGAGTTATCCTCTTCTTCATCAACAAGTAAAGGTCTTTCTAGCTCCATAGTGATACTGAAAGTCTCATATATCTTATCGTCTTTTACCTTTACATCTTCACTCATACTATACCTCCAATAAATTAAATACCACTATAGTTTATCATATATAAAACTATTTTTCATCAATATAAATTTGATTGTTTAATTTACTACCACAGCATACACAATATTTTGAGTCTACATCTAGTTCACTATCACACGATAGACATTTTATAGCTCTTATTCCTTCATCTTTTTCGATCATCTGACCACACTGAGAGCAAAATTTACTGTCTTCATCAATTATATTTCCACAATCACAAGTTGATTTATGATTTTGTAGATTAGCTCCCTCAATCTTTAGTCTATTATTATATATTAGTTTATCTAATTCAACTAACTCATCACTCATTTTTTCAAAACTGGCATCTTCAATAGTATTTTCTCTAATTTTTTGATAAAGTAAAATTCCCATTTCCATAAATATTTTTGCTTTTTCTTTTTCTGCTTCTTTTATTTCATCAACTAATGTTCTATTTTCTAGACTATTATTTCCTTTAGTTTTTATAAATCTATTTTCTATTTTTATCATAAATATTCTCCTTATAAATACCTTATTAACTAAGTTTATATCCTACCAAAGTGATTATAAAACTATATATATACGACACAATTACTGCCACAACAATTCCAAATCCCATAGATAATGAATATGTACTATTTCCACTAACTGTTATTGTTGATATTAACGCTAATATTCCCATAATTAGTGAGTATGTTAAACTAAACATACTCACTAGCCTTATACCATCATCTCTATACTTTAGCTTAAGCTTGTTGCCTGCCACTAATAAAATCAAAGCAGAAACGAAAATAAAGGAAATTAGAACTAGTTTTGTATCTAAAGATAAACTTCTGCTACCTAATCCTAATAAGGAAAGTGTTATATTTCCAATAGTTACAGGCACTAAATTTGCAAATGCCCAAAGATACACTGCTAATTGTATAACTACTACTCCAAAAGATATCTTATTAACATAGCTGTATAATCCTAATTCATGAATATAGCCTCTATTAAAGAAACTTAAAATCATGAGTATAATCAAAGTACATCCAATTCCTAGTCCTACAGTTTTGATTGATGTTTTTATTATTTCTATATTAACATTTTTATCTCTCACTTTAAATAATCCTACCGTAAATGTACTTATAAAGCCAAGTACAAATCCATGTACTAGTAAACTAATAGTACTAAATCCGTATACTACTGCACTTGAATATAAAAAGTTATCGCCCGTGTTTATACGCACCTTACTAAAAGCACTCAATATAGCTAAAATAACACCATAACATAAACCAATCGCAATAGAATTAGCTGATATAGATTTAATGCTATCATTAGATTCTTTCATAAATATTAAGTTCGTAACTG
Organism: Romboutsia sp. LXY-2; assembly: GCF_056171995.1. NCBI lineage: Bacteria > Bacillati > Bacillota > Clostridia > Peptostreptococcales > Peptostreptococcaceae > Romboutsia > Romboutsia sp. LXY-2. The sequence continues at coordinate 158,226 of NZ_JBKFGI010000006.1, forward strand.
CCAATGTAATTATAGGAAGTACAACCATTACAACCATACCTGCTTTAATATTAACAGTCCCTGAAGAAATCATTGATGTTGTAAATATATCAACATTCCCTAAATTCATTGCTAGTAATATGTGTAGAGGATTAACTAATTCATTTAGCTCTTTCCCTTCCATAAAGATAATACCTTTATATATTAAGGAAGCTATATATAAAATAAATACAGAACTTAAACATGTAATTAATATCTTTTTTATATCATAAAAATACTTCTTATTACTATTATTTTCACAAATACTATATAATTTTGCTCCACAATTTTTACAATAGCTTCCTAGGTTATCATTTTCAGAACCACAGTTATTGCAACAGCCTAATTCATTCTTCTTTATGCTGTATTTTTCTAAATCTAATTCTGTCATTATCCTTCCATCTTCTTTAGAATAATTACAATTTTTTTGTGTATTTAGCTCTTTTCCATCCATATTTATCCTCCATTATTAAACCTTTTCTTTACTTCTGCATGTATTAATTCCTTTACGCTATGTAATCAAATCAGGAAAATCATCCAACCTATTTCACGCATTTTACACATTCTTGCTCTATTGTATCAAAGAATACTTAACTGTACCTTAACTAAAAATTAAGTATATTAAAATACACCTCACTAATAATTAGTAAAGGTGTATTTTAAGTTTAGTTAGTTATTTATTTCATGTAGTCCAAGGTCTCGGTAGGAAGCCCCTTCTTTTTTAGTTTTGCTTCTACAAAATCTTTAACTATAAAGTAAATTATAGCAAATACAGGTACACCTATTATCATACCAAGTAAACCTAATAGCTTTCCAGCAATAAGTACAGAGAATAGTATCCAAAACGCTCCTATACCTATTGAGTCTCCAAGTATTTTTGGTCCTATAATATTTCCATCTACTTGTTGTATTACTATAATTATAAATATAAACCAAACTGCTTTTATAGGCGATACAAATAATATTATTATTGCAGCTGGTATAGCTCCTAAGAAAGGACCAAAGAACGGAATAATATTAGTTACACCTATTATTACAGAAATTAATATTGTGTATGGCATTCTAAATGCTGTAACAATAACAAATGTTAAAGCTCCTATAATTGCTGAGTCTACAATCTTTCCACTTAAGAATCTACCAAAAGTATTATTACTTCTATGCGTTAATTTTATTAAGCTATTTGCATGTTCTTCACTAAATATAGCATAAGTGATTTTCTTACCTAACCCAAAGAACTTTTCTTTATCTATTAATAGGTATATAGATATAATTATACCTAAAACAATATTCCATATACTTGATGCTATTATCATTACAAAGTTTCCTAATATAGGAATTAAGTTCGCACCTAAATTTATTATAAATGTAACCACTTCATTGAACTTTTCTTTTGCAAGACTTAAATATTGTTCTTCAATATTAAATTGCTTACTTAAATCATCAATTACTGTAGTTAAATTCGCTACATACCTAGGAATATCGTTAGCCAATCCTACTATACTATCAACTAGTTGAGGTACAACAAACTGTGTGAATAAATATAATATTATTCCTGCAGTAATATAAGTAAGTAATATACCAAGACCTCTTTTAGATTTGTCTTTTATCGTACTTAATTTATTTAAGTTAAATACTTTCTCTTCATAGAATTTTAATACAAAATTTAGTAAATATGCAATTACAAATCCTATCATAAATGGTTGTAATATACCTATATACTCATTTATCTTTGTTATCCAAGCTTCCATTTCAGATACTGCGCTAAAGAATAATATACTACAACATACTACTAAGAATGCATATACTGAAATTGTTGTATACTTGTTATTCCAATTTATTTTCATTTTTTCCTCCTGGTAACTTCATTTTTACTCTAAAGTCACTAATATTTCATTGCTAATTTTTTTAGTATAAAACCATATTCTTTTATTATAAATGTAGATTTTCTATATGTAAAGTTTGTTGACTAATAATTCATATAATATTCATATTGAACATAAAAAGGTCATTTCAAAATATGTAATTTTGAAATGACCATAGTAAAATCTAGAATTCAGCGTTCTTTGGAGTTCTTGGGAAAGGTATTACGTCTCTTATGTTAGACATACCAGTCATATACATTATGATTCTTTCGAATCCTAATCCGAATCCTGAGTGAGTAGCTGTTCCGAACTTTCTAAGTTCTAAGTACCACCAGTAATCTTCCTTGTTTAATCCCATTTCTTCAATTCTTTCTAATAGTTTTTCTTCTCTTTCTTCCCTTTGAGAACCACCAACTATTTCTCCAACTCCTGGAACTAATAAGTCCATAGCTCTAACTGTTTTACCATCTTCATTCATTCTCATGTAGAATGCTTTTATATCTTTTGGATAATCAGTTACAAATACTGGAGCTTTATATATTTCTTCTGTTAAGTATCTTTCATGTTCAGTTTGTAAGTCATCTCCCCATGTAACTGGATATTCAAACTCTTTACCTGACTCTTGTAATAACTCAACTGCTTTTGTATAAGTAAGTCTTGTAAATTCAGAATTCACAACATTGTTTAATCTATCTAATAATCCTTTGTCTATGAAACTGTTGAAGAATTCCATTTCTTCTGGAGCATTTTCCATAACATAGTTTATTATATATTTTATCATGTCTTCTGCAAGTTCCATGTTGTCTTCTAAATCAGCAAAGCATATTTCAGGCTCTATCATCCAGAATTCTGACGCATGTCTTTGAGTGAATGAATTTTCAGCTCTAAATGTTGGTCCAAATGTATAAACATTTCTAAATGCATGAGCCATTATTTCACCGTTTAACTGACCACTAACTGTTAAGTTTGCTTCTTTACCGAAGAAGTCTTTAGAATAATCTATAGCACCATCTTCAGTTTTTGGAATATCGTTTAGATCCATAGTTGTTATTCTAAACATTTCTCCAGCACCTTCACAGTCACTTCCTGTTATTATTGGTGAATGAGCATATACAAAGTTTCTTTCTTGGAAGAACTTGTGTATAGCATAAGCTGCTAAACTTCTTACTCTAAATACTGCTGAGAAAGTATTACTTCTTGGTCTTAAGTGAGCTATTGTTCTTAAGTATTCAAGAGTATGTCTTTTCTTTTGTAATGGGTATGAACTATCTGATTCACCTTCTACCACTACATTTGTTGCATGTATTTCTACAGGCTGCTTAGCACCTTCTGTAGCTACTAATTCACCTTCTACTAATATTGAAGAACTTATTGGTAATTTTGATATTTCCTTAAAATTTTCTAATTTATCTTCTGCAATTACTACTTGCATATTTTTGAAGAAACTTCCATCATTTAGTTCTATAAACCCGAAGTTTTTAGATGTTCTAGATAATCTTATCCATCCAGCTACAGATACATTTTTTCCTATGTACTGTTCTTTTTCTCTGTATAATTCTTTTACTGTTATAAATTGTTTTTGCATATGTTTTTCCTCCTTTTATATGTTCAAGAATTCTTAATTTTAGTTTGCACCTACAGTGCCAAAACTATATCGATTACTTAGTCATAAGGATGCTGCTTATTTTTGTATTAAAAAAAGCCCTTCATCCCAATGTAAAGGGACGAAAGACTTATAATTCTCTCGCGGTACCACCCTAATTGTCAATAATATTGACCTCTTAGTTAAGCTATGCTTATAGTCGATAACGGGACCTTCCGTCTAAGCCTACTGATTAAAAACTTTCGGTTAGAGACTCCGAGATGTTCTTCAATATAAATTTCGTATTAGGCTTGCACCATCCCTAACTCGCTGTTACTACCTTTTATATTTACTCTTCTCTTCATAGTCTTTATTTAAATTATTCCTATTATTTAAGAAGATTATACCAAGTTATAAATTTTAAGTCAATTATTTTTTACATATAAGTAAATTACAATAGTTCATAATCTGTATTTAACCCCTGTAATAAAGTTATACCAATACACTAATTGTAAGTAAAATAAAATCGCAGATGTAGTCGCTCAAGCGAAGCGAATTTTTTAATTACCTTTAAATTATGATTACCTTAGTTATTTAAAATAATAAAATTTATAATTATTTTACGATTTTAAATAATTTTTACTTATATATTTGTTTAACTTTTCCTTATTTATTAATAATAATAAAAGGAGGTGTTATTTTGAAGTATTTTATTACATTTATTTTAATTTTATTGTTTATTGCTCCTGTTGTAGATGATGAAAAAACAATATCTGAGGTTTTTAAAGGTGGTGTATATAGCTATATTACTTGTGTTGATAACTCTGTGAATTACTTAGTATCAAACATTCCATTACTATCAAAACTAGTTGAACGACCTTATATGATTGCCTATGATAAAGTAATGCTAGATAGAAGACTCACAAAACACTTGGTAGCTCCTGGAGAAACTTTAGACGATATAATAAAAGACTATAATACAAAAATTGATAATATAGAAGATTTTAGAAAGGTAATATACAAAGAAAATCCTGAAATAGTATCTAAGTCATACGAAGTAAAATCAGGTGATTATATTACTGTCCCTACTGATTATCTATAAGGATTTTTTATACAAGTAAGGCAGTCATATATTCTATGACTGCCTTACTATCAATTATAGCCTACTTCCATTATCGACCCAATCTTTAGCTTCTTCTACATTAGAAAGAGATGGTACTGATACTTTGCTTTCTGGTCTAATCTTATCAATATCTGCCCATGCTGCCGTAGACTCATTGTTAGTAGGTCTATACTTATTTAATCTTTTGTTATTTTCTCCTCTTAAAGGAGTAGCTTTTTTTGATTGCATATTTATCACCTCACATATATCTTTTCCTTAGTTTTATCGATATTGTATATTTAAATTCATGCAATCTTAGGTATTAAATGTAAATACTATAAATTATTTGCCATTTCTTCAATTGTTTTTTGTAAATTTAATATACCATATCCTTGAGAAATATTTGGATATGTATATATTATTTTTTTAGTAGCTCCCAACATTAAATATGTTTTTATAACTTGAGTAAATAACGATCCTCTTGGTGTACTACTTTGATCTATAAGATATTCAGAAAGTAATGCTACTACTCCACTAACAATTGATGAACTTACCCCAGTTCCTGTTCCCGTATTGTAGCTACTATTTATATATGTAGATATTATATCTACTCCTGGTGCTACAATATCCGGTTTTATACCTCTTCCTCTGACCGGTCCTTTTGATGATCCTAGCCACATACTATCTGTTTTATCATTAAAAGTTCCTATTGTAATAATATTTACTCCTGCTGCATACATGGTTAATGTTGCTACAGAATCTGGATCTAAAAACCTACTATCACCTGATATTATATTCTTATTAGGTAAATATATGTCATATTCACCACTGGTAATCACCTCTGGAATTAGTCTTAAAGTCCAAACTCCAGGTTTTACATTTTTTAAGCTTATTTCTAATCGTTGCGCTCCTGTAGCAATATAAGGATATATATATTTCATAGTATACGATGTATTTTCTAAATTAAACTTGCCTGTATATTGAAAATTATCTGGAGAATACATAATAGTGTAGCCTGCTTCTCCGGATGGTGATATTAACATTGCACTTATTTTATTAGGACCAACAGTATTCAAAACTATATCTATATTTTCTTGATCTCCAACCTGAATAATAACATCATCTACTTCATCAAGACTGTTGAATTTCCCTGAGTAGTGAATATCTGTATTACCCTCGTTGCCAGCACCACTCACAACAATAAATCCGCTTCTACTTAGTACATTAAAAACTTCTAATATATTTGTATTTGCTGTAGAGCTTGACATTGCTCCAACAGTCAAATTTATTATCATTGGCCTTTTTTCCCTTTCTCCAATGTCTGTCACGTATTTAATTGCAGCCAAAAAATCTGAATTCGTATAATTTATTTTTCCTTTTTTGTATTCCCCTTCATATTCCCTTAATTTAACCACTACTAGCTTACTATCCGGCGCTACACCTGTATACAATGGATTTAATCTGCCATTTCCAGCCACTATTCCTGCTGCAATAGTACCCGTTCCAATCTTATCTATACTTAATGTGTTATTATTATCTTTTATTGCTTGATTTATTTCTTCATTGGTGAATTCACTTCCAAAAATCATTCCTTTGGGTGGATTACCTTTATCACTTTCTTGATCCCATAAACTTAAGATTATGCTATTTCCATCCTTATCAATAAAATCCGGATGCATATAATCTATTCCAGAATCAATTATAGCTACCAAAACCCCCCTCCCCCTTATATTTGTATATGGGTTTTTATTTATATAATCTGTTCCAGATGCTACAGTGACCGATTCTCCACTTTCTAAGTTATTAGTTATTTCAATCAATGAACTAAGAGGAATAGATTCATGCCACCATGCAACTTCTGGTATTCTATCTAATATTCTATAGTTAAAATCATCAGGAACATATATTACCGCAAGTTGAGGAGTTAAAATTATGTATTCATCTATATTATTAGATTCAAATGCTTTTTCTATATCTCCTTGATAGATCATGTAGTAAGATTTGATAATTTTCCCCCCCTTCTATTTAAATTGATCAAACATTCCTCTTACATTTAGTAATCCGTATCCTACTGATGTATTTGGATAGTTTATATTTAGGCTTGTCTTTGCTCCCATTTTCATATATGATTTCACTATTTCTATAAAAGCTTTATTTTTATATTTTCCGTCTACAAATGTGTATTGATAAAACATTGCCACTGCTCCTGAAACGTGTGCAGCTGCTGGTGCTGTTCCTGTTATAGTTCCATAGGTATTACCAGGATAAGGAGCTATAATATTAACTCCTGGTGCTACAATATCAGGCTTAATTATTCCCGCAAGATTAGGTCCTCTTGATGATGATGGCCACAAACTATTATTACTTATGTTATAAGCACCTACTGTAATAATATCATCATATGTTGCTGGAAAATTTATTGTAAATTGTGGATCTGCTTCTCTAAACTTTGTTGTTTTATTTATAAATACTCTGTTTGGTAAATATATATTATAATTAGCTGCTGTTGTATATGACCCTATTAACTTAATTTTCCAAATACCTTTTTTTGCATTAGTTAATACTATGCTTGTAAATTGCTGACCAGAGTATGATGTTGGAAATACATAATTTATTGAATAACTTGTTCCTTCTAAATCGTAAATTCCCACTACCTCATTAATATTAGATGCTCCTGCATTTTTACTTTCCTCGCCTGTCGGAGAAATGACAATAATATCAACTTTATATGGTCGATCTATCCACACTTGTATCTCTATTTCTTCTTCATCAGTGCCTAATTCTATTTCAACCTCTTTAGTTTCCCCAACCAAAGGAACTTTTCCTGATGCATGAGTTTGTGTATTTCCTTCATTACCTGCAGCATTTACTAGAGCTAGCCCTCTAACGTAAAAAGCACTCTCACTTGTAACCCTTGTTGTAAAACCCGCCTGGCTATTACTACCTATAGATGAATTTATAACTATTGGCTTTTTTTGCTCTAAAGATTTATTATAAACATATTCAGCTGCCGCAGTATTCATAGCATTATTGTAATATCCATCTATTTTTCCTAATTTAACAATAATTAACTCTGAATCTTGTGCAACCCCTGCATAGTCTTTATTTATATTTCCAAGCCCTGCACATATGCCACTGAGCATAGTTCCACTTCCAACTTCATCAATTGATAAACTTGCATCCTTATTAGCAATAGCTTTATTAATATCTTCTCTAGTATACTCTGTACCTATATAGTAGCCTTTTGGAGGATTTCCATCTTTAGATTGATCCCATAAATACAATATTTTAGATGTTCCATCTGGATATATAAAATCTTCATGTAAATAGTCTATACCACTATCTATGACTGCAATTATTACACCTTTGCCTGTTATTGAAATATTAGGGTTATTCTTAAAAAAGTTTACTCCTATTTCTTCTGTAGCTATAACTCCATTAGTCGTCCCCTGACTCACCTCGCTAAAGGATGCCATTCGAATAGTACTTTCACTTCTTATTACTGATGATAATGTCAATAAAGAATTAATATTAAACTCTTCAATATCATCAATAAAAATCACATCTAAAGTATCACTTATTTTAAGTTTTTTATTACTCAAACCTACACTTTTATATTCTTCATCAAATCCAGGTTCATGAAATATATTTATACCCCTTATTATTCCTGGTGATCTTTTTTGACTTCGAGAAGACTTTCTTTCATTAAATACATAAATTGACTCTTCATTTGCACTTTGCTCTGTATAAATCTCTAAATTAGATAAATCTAAAAAACCAAAACCAGAATAATTATTTGGATGTTTTACATTTTGTTTTCTTCTAGCGCCTCTCAATAAAACAGATTTTAGTTTTTGTGAGTATAAGAATAAATCGTTTCCTTTAACGATTCCCCACTCCATAAGGAGAGCACATACGCCTGTAACATGAGGTGTTGCCATACTAGTTCCACTAAGTGCTCCTGTAGTTCCTCCTGGTAAGTATGAAACAATATCCTCTCCTGGAGCCAATATATCCGGTTTAAAAACACACCTCTCCACATCACCTTCTCCTGAGAATATAGATACAGTGTCTGATCTTGAGTTATAGCTACCTACTGTAAGCGCTCTACTCGCAGTTCCTGGAACTGTTACTGTTAAAGACGTACTCGGCTCTAAAAATCTAGTATCTCTACTTAGACCTTCAGATGTAGGAAGATATATATCTATATCTCCTACAACTATATTTACAGGCTCAAATATTAGTTTCCATATGCCTGGAGTTATTTGCCTTGTTGAAGATAAATTGAAACTTATTCTTCTAGTTAATGAGTATGGCGCTATTTCAAAAAAAATCCCTAATATTTTAGTACCTGATATTGTGTTATTTACTTGTCTACTTGATAAAGAAATTGCTTGAGTCTTTTCGTTTGAGGGATTAACTAAATATACTTTAAAATCATCTGCAAAATTTGGCCAAATATTAATATTTAATATTCGCTCACTCTCTCCTATCACTATCTCAACTTCTTTATTTTCAATAGGCGTAATTTGTATATGCTTATGTCCTCCCTTATCTGCATTATTACCAGCTGCAACAACTATATTATTTTTCCATACCAGACACATATCATCTATATACTGTTCAAATAGTGATAGTCCTCTATGCGAACCTTCATTACTTCCGTAGCTTATGTTAATAGCCACTGGCATTTTTAGTTCTAGCGCCTTATCTAAAATAAATTTTAATGCTCTCATGAATTCTGTACTCTTAGAGAATGTATCGGTTTGTCTATGACCTACCCTTACTACTATTAAGTTAGCCTCATTTGCAATAGATGCGCAAATTCCTGACACATGTGTACCATGAGAACTAGTTGTAGATATAGGAATATACATCTGTCCATCTAAGGCTTTATTAATATCTTCATTAGTGTAAACAGAACCTTCATTGAACCCAATTGGTGGGTTACCATCTATAGACTGATCCCAGTAATATAATATTTTAGATTTATTGTTTGCATCTCGAAAAACGGGCAAAGTATAATCTATTCCAGAATCAATAATACCTAATAGAGTTCCTTTACCAGTTAATCCTGATTTATTTTTAAAGCTAGTTATTCCTGTACTTGAAAAACTCTGAGTATCTTGCGCCTGTAAAATAAATGGTTTCTCAATATATTCTATTTCAGGATATAATAATAACTTCTCAATATCTTCTTGTGTTTTTGCAGTTATTATTGCATACCCTTGGTTTAGTACTTCTACTGATACTCCAAGTTCTTTTTCTATTTTCAAAATATCTCCGTTATATTTTACAATTACTTCAAAATCTATATTAATCACCTCCCAGGTAAATCTTCACTTATACAAAAGTACACGTATTTTTATCTCATTTATATATATGCTAATTATTTTTTTTTATATTAAATACTGATATCTATTCAAATAAATAGTATAATATTGTATTAATAGTAAAAAAACTAGAAACTAAACAAAAGAAAATAAAAAAAGGATGTGTTAAATTGAAAGATAAGAAAATATACTTAAACGTTGTTCTCACAGTAGTTGTGTCTTATATTTTGATTAAATTTATAGATAACTATAGTTATTTCTTTGCTGTATTTAACTTGTTATTGTCGCTACTAACACCATTTGTTATAGCTTTTGTACTTGCCTATATGTTTAATCCACTTATTAACTTTTTAGAGAACAGGTTAAATTTTAAACGGATATATGCATTACTATTTACATATAGTATTTTGTTAGTTTTAATAGGATCATTTGTGCTTTTCACAGTACCAGCTATAATTAGCAGTATTATAGATATAGTTAATCAAATACCAGTTTATGTTACACAAACACAAAATTTCTTTTTAGATTTAGGACAAAGCTTAAAAAATGTTGATCCTCAAACTTTAAAGAAAATTGGCGATAATATTATGTCCGCAATACCGGAGTTAAGTAATTTATTTGTAGGTTATCTTGGACAAGTTTTCTCTACTACTTTTTCAGTAGGAAAGTTTATTGTTCAATTTGTTTTAGCTTTTATTATTTGTTTCTACATTCTTTTAGAAAAAGAAAGCTTCTTTGATTTCTTAACAAAATTAATGTATGTTACTTTAGGAAAAAGATTTGGAGACTTTACTTTAGAAGTTGGGAGAACTCTAAACTCTAATATTGGTAAGTATTTCTCAGGAAAAATTCTAGATTCTTTTATTGTTGGTGTGTTATCAGCTGCAGGGCTTTACTTATTAAAATCTAAATATGCTCTATTATTTGGTACACTTATAGGGTTTATGAATCTAATACCTTATTTTGGACCTGTTATAGGAATGACTCCTGTTGTAATTATAAATTTATTTTACAATCCAACAGTTGCTTTATTCTCATTAGCTTACTTACTACTAGTTCAGCAAGTAGAGGTTGCAATAATTGAACCTAAAATTGTAGGTGGCCAACTAGGTCTTAGTCCTTTTTTAACAATTTTAGCAGTAACAGTTGGTGGAGGTTTCTTTGGAATTCCAGGTATGATACTATCTGTTCCAATTATGGGCGTAATAAAAATATATCTAGTTAAATTTACTGAATATAAATATAGCATATTAAAAACTGAAATAGAAGAATAATTATGCAAAAAACTTAGTAGAAATGACATCTACTAAGTTTTTTTTGCATATAATTATTTTGTATCCTATATGTCATCAGAAATTAGTTACGATTCTGTAATCGAAAGTAACAGGTATGTAACTGTTATATTTCTCTAAAATTTGGTAATATTTAAATATAGATACATTCAGTATTAATACAAGCTTTATAAGCTATTATGAAAGATGGTGGAGTTATGAAAAAAGTAATTATAATTTTATCTATTTTATGTGGAAGCATTTTTATTTCAGAACCAGTAAAGCAGTTTATCTTTGCTGATACATTGACTGATGTTAAAACAGAACAACAAGCTAAATTGACACAAGAAGAAGCAAAAGAGCTTCTTATCAAATACAATAATGAAGTAAATTATATATTTCAAGGAGATGCTAGCCAATTTGATGCATTAAAAGAAAAAAATCTTACTGGGTATGTATTTTTACCAGATGTACCTACAGATATAGGATACTTTGTAAATGATAAAACTAATGAAATATACTATTTCCACCCAAGTGGATATCTTGAATTAGTTAACAAAAAATAATTTGAAGAATTTCCTTCATAAAATTTTTTATTCTATATGTAATCTCTCAAAAAAGATCAAGTATATAACATAAACTGTTATATACTTGATCTTTTTGTATCCATAAGTTTTTATATTTATAAGAAGGTTGCTCCATCTAAAGACTGGAATAGCTGAAAATTTGGTTTATTTCCTATTGCATAAATTGTATATATTCGGCTTGGATTAATTGTTATTCTAAGCTTTCTTATGAGTTGATTATTTTCTACTAATTCAATTTCTACTCTGTAAGTTCCTGGGGCCATTAATTCATAAGGTGAAATATCTCTAAAATTACTTTCTGAAACAAATATTTCATCGTCAAAATACACATTAATATACAATCCATTTGGTACCAAATTAACTAATCTAACCTTAGATTGATTTCCTTCTGGTACTTCTGTATCTTCTTCTATAGGTAATATTTCTAATTGCTCTCTTTCGCCGATAAGAGCAACAGTCAATAATTTACCTCCATCAATTTCAACTTCCTGTTCAAATATAGGATTAGTTTTTTTATCCCTAGGAAATACTTGCATCAAATATTTTCCTTTAGGCACATAAACATACGGGCTAAAATTTGTAAATCTCATATTATAAAAAAATGGATCTTGATTTAGATATATATCTACAGTCTCTAGCCCTGGGACTGCATGTAACATTCTTACTAGAGAATAATTTTCATCAAAATTTCTCATTTATAATCCCCCTTTAAGCTTGATACTATTAAGGTATTATCTAAATGTAAATTTTGATACTATCTTATATATACTTTTCTATTAAACCTTTAATATCTACTGCTTTTTCATCATCAACCTTTATAACTTCGCCTTCCCAAGTTCTAATAGTAATATAGTCACTACCCTTTGATACAAGATATTGAGGAAGCAATGGTGTTTTCCCTTTTCCCTTTGGCGCATTTATTATATATGTTGGTATTGCCATACCAGAGGTATATCCTCTTAAATGCTCCATAATCTCCATACCTTCATCTACAGATGTATTAAAGTGCTTAGTTCCTTTTACATGCTTACTATGGAATATATAATATGGTTTTACTCTTATTTTTAATAATTCGTGGTTCAAACATCTCATAACGTATTTATCATTATTTACACCATTTAATAATACAGCTTGGTTTCCTAAAGGAATACCTGCATTAGCAAGCTTCTCACAAGCATTTTTAGTTTCTTTTGTTATTTCCATAGGGTGATTAAAGTGCGTATTAATATAAATTGGATGGTATTTTTTTATCATATTACAGAAATTATCAGTTATTCTTTGAGGCATTGTTACTAAAGTTCTTGATCCTAGTCTTATATAATCCACATGAGGTATACTTCTAATTTCACTTATTATCCATTCTAGGTAATCATCCTTTAATGTAAGTGGATCTCCTCCTGTTATAAGAACATCTCTTATTTCCTCATTTTGCCTAATATAATCAATAGATTCTTTAATTATAGATTTTGATTGGTGACAGTCCTCTTGGCCTATATTTCTCCTTCTCTGACAATGTCTACAATACATTGCGCACTCATTGGTCACATTGATTATTAATCTATCTGGGTATCTTCTAGTAATGCTTCCTGCTGGGTTTGTAAATTCTTCTCCCATCGGATCTAAATCATCTTGGCTGTCATCTAGCTCTATTATTGAAGGAATTGACATTAATTTAATTGGATCATAAATATCTTGTGGATCAATTAAAGATAAATAATATGGAGAAATTGCCCATCTAAATAACTTTTGAACTTTTTCGATTTGCTTTATTTCCTTTTCAGTAATATTTAGTATTTTACACAATGTATGAACGTCATGGATTCTATTGGATAGTTGCCATTGATAGTTATTCCAATCTGCTTCTGAACCACCTAATACTTCTAATATTCTTTTTTTTCTTTCATTAATTATTTCTTCATTTTCTAGTCCTTTTGGAATACTTGATACGATTTTTGTATAATCACTTATTCTAGATTTTAGTTGATTTGCTCTTTCTTTTGATATCCTTTTGCTTTCATTTGTCATTTTTTTCATCAGGCGTTACTCCCCTGACTTCCCCCTTTCTTATGTATAATTATTTAATATAATTATTAATAATTAATTAAAATAGCGTCTCCTTTTTTGTCCCGTATAAAACTTTCTGTGAAAATTTTATAAGATGGTATACATTAAGATAAGTGTTTCTATTAAAAATTTTGTTAATCTAATAATAACATACTAAAATATTCATTACAATAAAATACAAATAAAAATTAAATCTCGCATAATAACTTATGCGAGATTTGCAATTTTAAGTATTTTCTTCAATTTTTTTACTAAGTCTACCTAACATGTTTTTAGAAAATCTAGATATATCATTAGGAACACAAATAGACTCAGCTAGTAAGCAGTAAATTTCTATAGCTCTTTTATAATCTCTCTTACCAGAATAAGCTTTAAAAGCTTCCTCTGCTAAATCCTTTGAGGCTATATTTATTTGTTCACATCTTCTTTTCACTATAACATCTCCCTTGAAATATAGTTTAGAATAAGTATTTATTAATAAACTATACGTACATTCAAGATATTTATTCCTTCATTTTTGAGTGTACAAGGTGCATAACAAAGAATTCCCTACATATAAATTTTCCTTTAAGTGTGAAAAAAGTAAGGCTTAAATATAATTTAAGCCTTACTTTTAATTAACTATTTTATTGTTATAGTATTACTTTTTATAATCTTACCATTGTATTCTGCTTCAATATATACTTCTAGTTCAATACTTTCACCAGTAGTATTAATTGTATATTCACTATCTGTGCTTCCTTCTCCCACAAGTGTAAATTTATCTTCATTTTTAAGGTTATCTTTTGCATATATGTTGTATGTTACACCATCAATATTAATAGGATCCCATGTGATTTTTATAATATTATTGTCGTTATCAAAATAACCCATCAGATTTTTAATAGATTCTGATTCTTTAGGATATCTAATTCTTTTTATATCGCTAGGCTGAGTTTTACCATTTTCATTTAAGCCAACTACAAATAACTCAATATCTATTTCTTCTAAATTCGAAATATCTATTTGATACGTTATTTCTATTCTTGTTGGTATCCCTGAATTATCATCTTTAACTGTTACATTTTGAACTGCATTAAATTCTTTTTCATTTAATGAGTTATTTCTTAAATACAATTCATAATCATTTACACCTTTAATATAATCAAAGGTAGCAGTTAATATTAGGTTATTTCCTACTATTTCTTCCCTAACTTCTAAGTTTTCTATCTTTTTATTTTCTATAGACACTTTATTTACTTTTACTGTAATTATTAAATCCTTATTACCACAGGTTATCTTTATTTCTTCTTCTCCTTCTTGTAGCCCCACTATTGTTCCGTCACTATAAAGCGCTATAGCTCTACTAATAGGCAACTTTGACCCTACTAGTGCATACTCAATCTTAGGATGCTTTAAGCCCTTAGGAGATGTAATAATCTTTGGATTTAACTTGGCTGTTTGCCCTTCTTCTATTTCTATTTTGTTTTCAATATTTATTGATGCAACTCTGGCTCTAATATTGAAAGTACGAGGATCTTCATCTTCTCCATATTTTGCATACACAGTTGCAGTTCCTATACCTACTGCCTTCACTTTGTTATTTTCTATAGTTAAAACATCTTCATTACTACTATAATAATCTACTTTACTTAAATCATCAAATTGCTTGTAATCTGTTTCTACTTTTGAGCTTAGTTTAGCAATGTCACCAACATATACAAGGTCTTCATCTATTATTAATTCTAGATTTTCAACTTTCGGCTTTACTACTTTAATAGTTGCTTTTTTAAGTAGGCTATCTCCATGCATTACTCCAATTGATGCATAACCTTCTTTTAATCCAGTCATCTCATCACCTTCAATGGACAATACATCTTTATTGTCCAATACCCTAAAGGTTAGAATCGGTTCTTTTGAGTAATTTGGTATTTTTATATATTTACCCATTGATAACTTTACAGTTTCATCTATCTGAACTACATATTTATCTATATCTGGTATGTAGTCCCCGCTTACAATTTGAATCTCAATACCTTTTAGCATTGGTCTTAATATCCCAGAGCTAAAAAGATAGTATTGTGCAATAAGCAGTAATGGAATTGATATAATAATAGCAATTTTTTTAAATTTTTCATTTTTCATTAGCTTCATTTATCCCTTCCTTGGCTCATCATATTATATATTTTAGGTTTATGAATCTTATATAATGCAATATAATTCTAAATATATTTATTAATTCATTATATTGTTTAATTTGTCCTTTAAATATAATTTTCTAATTTCTTTACTTAATTTACAAATTACAATAAATATTTATTATTTTCATTATTTCTTTATCTAATTATAAACCATAAGATGGAATTTTTAAACCTATCGCCATATAAATTAACAATATAAAAATTGGTGAAATAACATTTGTCTTGTCAGATGAAAAGATATATAATTATTAATATAAAATATTTATCTAGGAGGACTCACACTTTGGATGTAATTCAAAACAAAGGAACTTTTAAAACTTTCATTAAAAATAAAAATATCGAGATTACAGCTCAACGATACTTAATTGATGCACTAAGTTACATGGCTTTAGGACTTTTTTCATCACTACTAATTGGTACAATCTTCAATACTATAGGAGATAAGTTTGGAATTATTCTTTTCACTGAGACTATATATCCGCTTGCAAAACAAGTTACAGGTCCAGCAATTGGTGTTGCTATTGCATATGCTCTAAAAGCACCTCCCCTTGTAATGTTTTCTTGTGCACTAGTTGGAGCTTGTGGAAATGATTTAGGTGGACCTGTAGGAGCGTTTATATCAACAGTTCTTGCAACTGAATGTGGCAAGCTTATTTCAAAAGAAACTAAGATAGATATACTAGTTACTCCTGCAACTACTATTTTAATAGGTGTTCTAGCTTCACAATTTATCGGACCAGTAATTTCTTCATTTATGACTACATTTGGTAATATAATAATACAAACTACTGAAATGCAACCAATCATAATGGGTGCACTAGTGTCTACCTTGGTTGGTATAGCTTTAACCCTACCTATAAGTAGTGCTGCTATTTGTATAATGCTTGGTCTTAGTGGTTTAGCTGGTGGAGCTGCTACAGTAGGATGTTGTTGTCAAATGGTTGGATTTGCTGTAATGAGTTATAGAGAAAATGGGGTAGGAGGACTTGCAGCTCAAGGTCTTGGAACTTCTATGCTTCAGATGCCTAATATAATTAAGAATTATAAGATATGGATTCCTCCAACTGTTGCATCATTCATTTTAGGGCCTCTTTCAACAACAGTTTTCAAATTAGAAAATATACCTATAGGCGCTGGAATGGGTACTTCTGGTTTAGTCGGACAAATAGGAACAATAACTGCAATGGAGGGTGTCGGACGTCAAGGTCCATCTATGTGGATAGGAATATTATTACTTCAATTTATTTTGCCAGCAGTTATTACACTTATAATTTCTGAATTTATGAGAAAGAAAAATCTAATAAAGCCTGGTGACTTAAAGCTTGATTTATAAATATAACACTTGTAACTGTTCAAATTAAAACAAAGCTCACAATTAAATAATTGTGAGCTTTTATTTTAAATAATAAATATAATTTTCTCTAGGATGCTTAGTAATATCTATAGTTTCTTTACCTAAATCAACCCCAATTATTTCTTTAGTTTTAACATCAAATTTTATATCAAAAATACCGGTAACATAAACCAACTGCAATGTTCTAGCTTTGTAATAACCTCTAACTGTTGCTTCACTCTTATCTTCATTAAACCCATAACCTTCTGCTTTATCACTTGTAATTATTTTATAAATACTACTAGTAGCATTTTATAAAACCTACTCCTTAGCTTTTTTCTCAAAGCTTTGCACCATATTCTTATCTTTATATTCAATAATTGCTAATTCTCTATCTTTTTCAAATTTTGCAATCTCTTCATCCGTAATATTATATTTTTCTATATCTTCTTTAGATAATATACATGTACTATCTACAAATTCAGCCTTATCTATTTCTTTTGGTATCCTATATCTAGTATCTAATGCTTTATTTCTCGCACTATCATACTTTTTTTGCTCTAATTCTATGTCTTCCTGCACTTCTAAAACTAATTTTTCTTCTTGTCTTATCTTTTCATTTTTATCAAAATCCTTTGTAAAACCAACTAAACCAATTGGTACAATCACTAAACAAACTATTGCCAGTAACAGTGCACCAATATTTTTTTATTTTTAAAGCAATCATTGATATCGCTATAATTATTTTTTTCTTTCCACAAGTATTTAACAGCTTTAAATCTTGTATATAACCAATAACCTAATAGTGCTATTGGCAAAAATGGAAGTACAAAAATAAATAAAAGTACATATTTAAACTATTTTATCATCCATAGTATTAAAGGCAAATATTAGTCGAAATTTATAGTAGAGACATAATAAAAATTCACAGATATTATTCTGTGGTTTTAATAAAAAGCTTCGTATTTTCAGCTGATTTTTATTTTAATTTATTCATTTATTACTACTGCAATAAATACTAACTCTTTATTTCCTATATTTTTGATATCATGTTTTTGGCCGTCTGATGTATATATAACATCTCCTACATTAACTTCTTTTACCTCCCCGTTATCATTAACTTGCCCTTTACCAGATAATATATAGTAAACTTCAAAATCTGTAGTATGATCATGTAATCCTATTGAACATTCTACCGGTATAGTAATCTTACTAAATAGCTTACATTTATCCTTTAAAAGCTCATCTTTAATTAGATACTGCATTTTTACAGTACCATCTCCTCCTCTTAAATTATCAAAACTTTTTACTTCTAGCTCTTTTTCTTTTATTATCATATTAATATCCCCCTTATTTATATAAAATAATTATATCATAATAAAAAAGACATAAATGCTCTCCATTTATGTCTTTTTTTATATTATTCTTTCACATCTACATTATATTTTTCAAACAAATCAGTAATTAAATTATTTTGCTTTTCACGAGATAAGTTTTCTTTTATATCCTCTTTAATCTCATCAAATTCGTCATATTGCTCATCAGTCTTTTTAATAATATGATATCCATAATCAGTTTCTACAAGTTCAGGCGAAACTTCACCAACTTTTAGAGCAAATGCTGCATTTTCAAAAGGCTCTACCATTTCACCTTTTCCAAAGAAATCTAAGTCTCCTCCTTTTGTAGCACTAACATCTTGTGAATATTCCTTAGCTAATATTGCAAAATCTTCACCGGCTTTTATTCTGTCTAATATTCCTTGCGCTTTTTCTTTGTTAGCAGCTTTTTGTTCTTCGCTTACTTCTTTCCCTTCATCATCTCTATTTTGTATTAATATGTGAGATGCCCTTGTCTGAAGGAATTCATCTTTATTTTTGTCATAGTAGTTTTTAGCTTCTTTATCACTTACATCTGAAGCTTGTCCTATGTATTTTACCGCTATTAACTCTTTTTCTAAATCAGCCTTAATATATTCTTCGCTAGTTTTAAATGTTTCTATATACTCATCTTTTGTCATTTTAAAAGTAGATTCTATACTAGTCATTAAGCTATCATATTCATTTTGTATCTCTTCTTCAGTAACTTCTATGTTTTCAGCCTTACCTTCAAGATAAAGTACTTCTGTTGTTGTCATATAATCAAGCATACTTTGTTCATAAGCTACTATTTGATCTTCACTCATGGCATCTTTCCCATTTAAATAGAATACAGGATCCATTCTATATGCTAAATCAGCACCTGTAATTTTATTTTCACCAACTGTTGCCATTACTTTACTACTTGAATAGCTTTTCGAAGTAGCTGGTAGACCTCTACCTACTTCTTTCCCTGAAGCATATCCTACTCCTAAGCATAATACTCCTACCGCTACTGAAATCATCGATGTTCTAAATTTATTATTCTTTAATATACCCATTTTACCTTCTTTTACAGAACTATCATTTATAGATTCCTTATTGCTAGCATCATTGCCTGTAGCTTCACTTTCTACTATTAAACTTGCTTTTTCTTCTTCTTTTGGTAATTTTTTATCTTCCGACATTGCTTCCTCCTAAATATAATTAATTCTTCATACTATTTTATTTTAACTTATATAAAAAAAATACAGGTGAATACTGAATGAAAGTGTTATGAATTTAATGTGAACTTAAACATTTCTTAAACTGTATCTAATTTCATACCTTCCAACCTTTGTTTCTCCATATTTAAGCATATCTACAATTTCAGACCTTTCTTTGCCTATATACGTAGAACACTCATCTAAAGACTTAAATATTTCTATAGCTTCACCTTTTTTATCTACCAACTCTATCTTTTTCTTTCCGCCCCTTTGTATTATAGACTTATATTTCATGAAATAGTCATCATACTCTTCATCTAAACACTCAAACCTGTAATGCATTTTTATTGGCTCGATTTTATCACTTGATAAAATAACATCTCTTTTTTTCTCAGAAATTCTAGAAGTAAATATTCTATTATTTAATGTATTATATAGCTCCATAGGGTTCTTATTGTTATTCAAATAATCAAAACTCTCATCACTAACTTCACCTGAGTTTAACTCTTTACTTAAATATTTTATTGCTTCTCCTAAATAGTCTGTATACCCGTATTTTAGATTTTCTTTTATGTATCCTAAAGGTATCTTAAGCTTTCTGCTGCATTCTTTATGTGTATTAAATATCTGTTCTTCTTGGGTATATAAATCTATAGCTTTAATAGATTTTTCCCTTTTTATTTTTATTTCCTTTACAAGTTTAATGTCTATACTGTTATCTTTCTCCTCGCCACTATTATCATCTATACGATTCTCAATTATTTCATTTTCTTCTTCAGAACATTTAACTAAATTTAACCCATCGAAAATTATTTCCCTTAGTTCTTCAACTTCGTTGTCCTCAACAATATTTTCTTCAATATGTGTATCTAAATTATTATGGCTAGGGGTTATTAGTTGCTCTCCTATATTTTCATTTTCTGTAATAGTTTCTGTTTCAAGCTCTTCTTCTATAGCAACTGCAGTGCTGCCATTACAATCAATTTCATTGCTTTCTTCATTAGATTTAACTTCTATATTTTCTATTTCTTCCTTTTCATTATCTAAAGGTATTGATACATCTTCTGTTACATCATTTTTCTTTATTAATTTTAAAAATTTTTTTAACAATTAAATTTCCTCCTAAAACTGATTATATTTACCCTAAAATTATTTCGTCTTATAATATATTACTAAAATATAGACTAATAGTAAACTAAGGTGTTAGAAGAATTTGTCTTATTTTGTCTTAAATATTTTATTAACTTCTACATATATTATTAATTATTTTCCCTCTAAGTCAAAAAACCTCTTTTTAATATTTAAGTTTTATTCTATTTACTTTGTGGTATAATATTAAAAATCATATGAATTTTTAGATACATATTATCAGCGAGGTGAATGCATGAAAATTAATTTACTTAATGAAGCAAACAACTGTCTGCTTTGTAAAAATGCTAGGTGTCAAAAAAACTGTCCTATAGATACACCTATTCCAGAAGTAATTAAGCTTTATAAGGAAGGTAATTTAGAAGAAGCAGGTAAAATATTATTTGAGAATAATCCATTATCATCAATTTGTGCAATAGTATGCCCACATGAAGATCAATGTAGAGGTAATTGTATAAAAGGTATAAAAGGTGAACCTGTAAGATTCCATGAGATTGAACATGAAATTTCATCTCAGTACTTAAGTAGTTTAAAAATGGAAAAACCAAAAAGTAATGGAGTTAAGGTCGCAATTATAGGATCTGGTCCGGCTGGAATAACTGTAGCCCTTGAACTTGCTACTAGAGGTTATGATGTTACAATATTTGAAAAAAATGAAAAGATAGGCGGAATATTAACTTATGGAATACCTGAGTTTAGGCTACCTAGAACAAATATTGATTTATTAGGAAAAAGATTAAAAGAGCTAGGCGTAAAAATAAAAATAAATGCTCTTGTAGGTCCAGTAGTAACTCTAGATAAGTTATTTGAAGATGGATATAAATCTATCTTTATAGGTACTGGAGTTTGGAATCCTAGAAAACTTAATATCAAAGGTGAAACGTTTGGTCATGTTCATTATGCTATTGATTATTTAAGAACTCCACAAAGTTATGATTTAGGTGATAAAGTTATAGTAATAGGTGCAGGAAATGTAGCTATGGATGCTGCAAGAAGTGCTAAGTACTATGGTTCTTCTGAGGTATATATTACTTATAGACGTGATTTTTCTGATATGACAGCTACTAAACATGAAATACAAGAGGCTAAAGAAGAAGGAGTATTATTTGATACTTTTAAGGCTCCTGTAGAAATTGTTGAAGATGGTATTATATTAATAGATACAAAGAAAGTAACAAATGAAGATGGAAGCACATCTTTAGTTAACGTAGAAAATAGTGAAAAATTATATAAATGTGATTCTATACTTGTAGCAGTTAGTCAGGTTGCTAGAAATACAATCGTTGCAAATAATGCTGGCCTTGAAATTCAAAGAAGCGGGTTATTAGTAACTGATGATGAAGGTCATACTACACGCGAAGGTGTTTTTGCTTGTGGTGATGTTACTCACGGTGCAGCTACTGTTATTGAGGCAACTGTTGCCGCTAAAAAAGTATCTAATTCAATGGATGAATATTTAAAAAAGTTTATTAAATAGTATAATTCAATATATTTATATTAATAATAAAGGATATTTCAAAATACATATTTTGAAATATCCTTTTAATATATAAAAAGTTATTTAATTTTTTTTATTCTATTCATTATAAAAGGTATCATTATTACTGCTCCAACAAGCCCATCTATCATATCTATCATTGTGTCAGTTAAGCCACCTACTTGAGTATTAGTTCCTAAAAGATTGTCCATTGTAAACTCACCTATTTCCCAAAATCCAGCTACTGCTACACTAAACATTAGTAAATAGATAATAATAAATATTTTATTCATATTATCTATTTGATCTTTATTATTAAAGAAAGCTAATAATGAGTATGCAAAGCTACATGCAATAAATCCAGACCATATATGAAGGAAATCATCATAATGATTTATACTGTAAAACCCATAACATGATCCTAATAGTGAGGATATTAAAACAAAAGCTATCATTACAATATAAAGTTGATCATCTAAAAAGTTTTTAAACTTTCTATTTATAATTTTAAGTACTAATGTAAGTAATATACATGCAATGCATATCACTATGTTGAATAAATTTCTTTCATTTATAAATAATGCAATGGATCCTATATATAGCACATATGAAATCCATGTTGCAATATTTGCCAGTTTACTTTCTTTCATTTTATTTGCCCCCATATTTTGACTATAATTTTAGCTATTAGTATAACACATTTATAACTTATCCAATTTGATTTTTATATGAATTTTGGATTAATGTCATTATTACCATCACCATATCTTTTTAGGGGCTTAAGAGCCGGTCCTTCAACAATATTTCCTTCATAATCAAATCTAGAACCATGACAAGGGCAATCCCATGTTTTTTCTGCACCATTAAATGTAAGCTCACATCCAAGGTGAGTACATGTAATATCTACAATGTATAATTCATTATCAAAGTTTCTATAGGCCCCATATCTTTTACCCTCTATATTTACAATTTTACCTTCACCTTTTTCCTTAGGCATATTATCACTACCTAATTTTAATTTACCACTTACCATATTTATGGCCACATTCACATTTTCTTTAATAAAGTCTTTAGTAAAGAAACCTCCTTTTCTTGAAGGGTTAAAAACTTCTTCATACCTTGAGCTTCCTTTTGTTATTAAATCTTTAATAATAATTGCAGCAGATACACCATTAGTAATACCCCACTTAGAATATCCAGTAGCTACATATATATCATCTTCTTCAGATGATATTCTACCTATAAATGGCAAGTTATCAAAACTCATACAGTCTTGAGCTGACCATTGATACCTAAAATTATCTACTTCAAAAACCTTATTCGCGTAATTTTTTAAGGTATTATATATTTCACTTTCTTTGCCACCTTGACCTACCTTATGATCTCCTCCTCCAATAATTAACAACCTCTTTCCTTCTCCTTCATAGCATCTAAATGTTCTTGAAGGCTGTTCTAAATTAATAAACATTCCTTTAGGCAAATCTATATTTAAATCTCCTGCTAAAAGATAAGATCTTTCCGATACTTCTTTTGCAAAGAATAAATTTAGACCATCATACCATGGAGCATGAGATGCAATTATAACCTTCTTTGATTTTATGATATGTCCATCCCTACATTTACATTCGAAACCTTTATTTAGCATTAAGTCTACAATCGTAGTATTTTCATAAATCTTTGTACCTAATTTGCCAGCTGCCTTTGCTAAACCATCTATATATTGTTTTGGGTTAAATTGAGCTTGATTATTAAAGCTAATAGCTGCTTTTATATCTAAAGGTAAATCTAAGTTACTATGATAGTAACAATCAATGCCAATCTTTTTACAAACATCATATTCTTTTTTTATATCATCTACAAAAGAATCTTTTTCAGTAAATATATATGATGGTAATCTTTCAAAGTTACAATTTATATTATTTTCCTTTATACTACTTTCTATAAAATTCAAACCTTCATTATTTGCATCATAGTATAACTTTGCTGCTTCTAGACCATATTTTTTTTCAATTTGCCAATAAAAATCATCATGCTGTACTGTCACCTTACCAGTATTTCTGCCAGAGCTTCCCATAGCAATTTTATCTGCATCAACTAATACAACATCAATTCCTTCTTTTGCTAACAAATATGCACTTGTTACACCTGTTATTCCTCCTCCGACTATTACAACCTCTGTTTCTATATCATGTTCTAATTTATTAAAGTTGTCTCCCTTTGAACTAGAAATCCAGTATGACTGATTTATATCATTCATTTTAATTCTCCTTCTTTTTTAAATATTAGTTATATAAGTATAATTCCCCTAAAAATTAGCAATTATTATAAATAATGCTTATTTGGAGGTAAAAAATGAAAACAATACTTAATCCCAATTTATATCATGGAGCTAAGAAGAAAAGTAATTTCTTTGAAGGTTGGTATTTTAAAATAGTTGATAAAAATAGTTTATATAAATTTGCTTTTATTCCTGGCATAGCTTTAGGTCAAAATATTAGTCAAAACCATAGTTTTATTCAAATAGTTGATGGTAGAAATAATAGCTACCAGTATTTAAAATTCGATGAAAAATCCTTTGGATACAACAATAATAATTTTAATGTTAATATAAAATCCAATGTTTTTTCCTTAGATAAAATTCACCTATCCTTAGATTACAATAGGAGTGGTAAAGCTAAAGAAATTAAAGGTACCCTTAATTTAAAAAATATTATATCTTGGCCAGATTCTATAGTTAATCCAGGTAGTATGGGATTTTATAACTACCTATTGTTTATGGAGTGCTATAGCCAAGTGTGCGCTCTTAATGGTGAAATAGAAGGATCCTTAAAAATAGATGGAGAGATTGTTGATTTTACAGGTGGAAAAGTATATATAGAAAAAAATTGGGGTAAGAGTTTCCCTAAGTCTTGGATTTGGATTCAAAGCAATAGTTTTGAAAATAAAAGCGTTAGTGTTACTTGCTCATTAGCTACAATTCCTTTTCCTATAAGGGATTTTAGAGGATTTTTAATTGGAGTTACTATTAACAGTAAATTTATTAGTTTTACTACTATCAATAACAGTAAACTGCTTTTAAAAAGTCTTGGTCAAGATGTTGAGTTGGTGGCAGCTAAAGGTAATTTGCAATTAACATTAAAAACTAAGACAGACCTTTCTGATTTTGTGCTCTGCATGGCTCCTAAAAATGGCCATATGATTCCTCTGGTAAAAGAAACTTTATCTGGAACTGTTGAAATGATATTAGAAGATATCGCTAGTGGCAATATTATATTTAAAGGTATTGGTAAAAATACTGGCGTAGAATATGGTGGCTCAAAAATGGATGTGATTGATGATGTTAATTAGTTTTTTTGTAAAATACCGCTCCGGTCGGATAAATAGTTTCACTTCCATGCAGTCCAAGAGCGGGCCTGCAAATGTCAGTTGAACCTATTTATCCAACCTCCGCTGGTTATTTTGCTAAAACTTAATTAACATCATCTTTTGGTGTAGACGCTAGGTAAGATACTATTCAATATTTTCTATAGTTGATAATCTTTCATTTAATATTTTGGGTAGTATTGATGATATTGCTCCTATTATTATAAATATTATTCCTATTATCATGTTTATTGGTATTATTTCTTTTAATATAAGAAAGGCTAGTATTGGTGATAATACTGGTTTGAAGAAAAAAACTAGGGAGCCTATTGATGCTGATTTTTCTTCCATTCCTTTAAAATATAGCATAAATCCTATTCCTGTTACAAAAATATAGATATATACTATGTAAGGTAATTTTTCTAATGAATATCCTTGAAGTAATGGTACTTCTGAAAATACTGATAATGGTGTTTTTGATATGTAGGTTGATATAAAATCTACTTTACCTAAGAAGACTATTAATAACATTTCTATGCTTCCTAATATAAAACTTCCACATGTAACTACTAAACCTCCAAGTTTTGAGCAAAGTTTTTTTCCAAATACTCCATAAATTGAAAATGTTATTGCAGATAGTAATGTTAATGAAATCCCTGATATACTTAGTTTTGCGTTAAATGGATTTATTATTACAATTATTCCAATAACCTGCAATAATAAGGATAAAATATTATATTTATTTATATTTTCTTTTAATATTAAATAAGCAAGCATCATTGTAAAAACAGGATTACAGCTAAATAATACCGCTACTACTGATGCCTTTGTATTTCCAACTGCCATTTGATACAAACTCATACTAACTACTACACACATAAATCCAAGTAGTACAAACTGTTTTATATCATCTATGCTAAGTTGCATCTCCTCTTCTTTAATATTTTTTAGTGCAAATGGTAGCAGTATTAATCCTCCCACTAAAAATCTACTTAATGTAAGTTGAATTGGATTAAAACTACGGCCTATCTGCTTTAGTGCTATTTCCATGGTACTAAATAAAATTGTTGTTAAACCAATGTATAAATAACCTTTTTTCATTTTTTATACCTTCTCTCTTAAATATTAATAAATTCTTGCTCTATTAATATTTATGTACAGAAAGTAATAATAACGCAGAAAAGCATGAATTCTTTTGAATTCATGCTTAAATTATTATGCTTCTTTATCTATTGGCTTTTTTAATATTGATAATAATAACATTCCAACTACTGAACCTATTATTATTGCACCTAAATATCCTAATGGATTTGATACAACTGGAACTACGAATATTCCACCGTGTGGTGCACGAAGTGCTGCACCAAATAACATACTTAATGCTCCTGCTGTTGCAGAACCTACTACACATGCTGGTATTACATGAAGTGGGTCAGCTGCTGCAAATGGTATCGCACCTTCTGTTATAAATGATAATCCCATTACATAGTTTACTTTACCTGAGTCTCTTTGTTCTCTTGTAAATCTATTTTTAAAGAATGTTGTAGCTAATGCTATTGCAAGTGGTGGAACCATACCACCAGCCATTACAGCTGCCATTATTTCAAATTGACCTGCATCTAACGATGCTACACCAAATACATATGCCGCCTTATTTATAGGACCACCCATATCTATAGCCATCATTCCACCAAGCACTAATCCTAATAGTATCTTAGAGCTATCTCCAAGACTTGCTAAGAAAGATACCATTGCATCATTTATAGCAACTACTGGAGGCATTACAACAAATGTCATTATTATACCTATTAAAAGTGTACCAAACAGTGGGAATAATAATACTGGCTTTATACCATCTAAAGACTGAGGTAACTTGCTAAATACTTTTTTAAGTCCAACAACTAAATATCCTGCTATAAAACCTGCAAGTAAAGCACCTAAAAATCCTGCTCCACCCTCTTTAGCCATTACACCACCAACAAAACCTACAACTAGAGCCGGTCTGTCTCCTATAGAGTATGCTATATATCCAGCAAGTACCGGTAACATAAATCCAAAGGCAAAGTCTCCTATTCCTTTTAAGAATGCTGCTAAAGGAGTATTTGAACCAAAGTTAGCTGGGTTTATTGTATAATCATCAAATAAAAATGCTAAAGCTATTAATATACCACCACTTACAACGAATGGTAACATGTTTGATACACCATTCATTAAATGTTTATATACTTTTCTTAATGAAGATTCTTCTTCGTTGCTTTCTACTGCATCATTTGCTCCACTATGATGATATATTTGTGCATCTCCTCTTGAAGCTCTATCTATTAATTCATCTGCTTTGTGTATTCCATTTGCAACCTTAGTAATTATCACTTTCTTGCCTTCAAATCTAGCCATTTCAACTTTCTTGTCAGCTGCTACTATTATACAAGTTGCATTTTCTATTTCTTCTTTAGTTAATATATTTTTAGCTCCTGAAGACCCATTAGTTTCTACCTTTATAGAAACTCCTTTTTTATCTCCCATTTTTGCTAAGCTTTCTGCAGCCATAAATGTATGAGCTATACCTGTTGGACAAGCTGTAACAGCAAGTACTGTTGGGTATTCCGATTTCTTCTCTTTAACTACTTCTACAACTTCTTCTTCTGGGAATTTTTCTATTTCTTTTTTATCTATTAACGCTATAAATTCTTCTTCACTTTTAGCATTTATTAAATCATTTCTAAATTCTTCATCCATAAGTATTGTTGATAATCTTGATAATACTTCTAAGTGAGTATTATTTGCTCCATCTGGTGCAGCTATCATAAAGAATAAATTTGATAAACTTCCATCAAAAGATTCATAATCTATTCCTTCTTTACATACTGCAGCTGCGATACATGCATTATTTACTGCGCTAGTTTTCGCATGAGGTATTGCTATTCCCTCTCCTATTCCTGTAGTGCTTAGCTCTTCACGAGCTAATATTGCTTTTTTATATTCTTCTTTATTATTTAAGTTTCCACTATTATTTACTAATGCTACAAGATTATCTATAACTTCTAATTTACTACTTTGCTTTAGACTTAAGCTTATAGACTTTTTATTTAATAAATCTACTATTTTCATTGTCAGTAATTCCTTTCTGTATTGTATTTTTATTTATGTCATTATTTATTAACTTAGTTTTTCAACTTTTATTTGAGGCTTTAGTTCCTCTATAAAATCTTTTGCTGCTAAATCATAAGAGAATGCTGTTGCACTTCCACTTGCAGCTCCTAATTTAATGGCTTCCTCATACTTATTGCTGTTTAAATATCCTGCTATAAACCCAGCAACCATTGAATCTCCTGCACCTACTGAGTTTTTAACACTACCTTTTGCTACTGAGCTTTTTAACACTTCATCATTTTCCGTTATTAATAAGGCACCTTCTCCACCCATAGATATTAGAACATTTTGAGCCCCTAAACTTTTAAGTTTTTTAGCATAAGTTACAATATCGTCTATTGTTTTTAGCTTTACACCAAACATCTCTTCTAATTCATGGTTATTTGGCTTTATTAAAAATGGATTATATTTCAATACATTCAGTAATAAATTTTTCGTTGCATCTACTACTACCTTAATAT
This sequence comes from Romboutsia sp. LXY-2, assembly GCF_056171995.1. Taxonomy (NCBI): domain Bacteria; kingdom Bacillati; phylum Bacillota; class Clostridia; order Peptostreptococcales; family Peptostreptococcaceae; genus Romboutsia; species Romboutsia sp. LXY-2. The sequence goes on from NZ_JBKFGI010000006.1 coordinate 187,718, forward strand.
TTTTTTCTTTAATTCTACTCATTATATTCTCATAAAGCTTTTCATCAAGTGTAGATGGAATACTTCCCGCTAGTACCAAAATATCTTCACTCGTTAACTTGTCTATTTTAGAATATAATTCTTCTAAATTTTCTTCTGATATATTTGGTCCTTGACCATTAATTTCAGTTTCTTCATTACATTTTACTTTTACATTTATTCTTGTAAAACCTGATTTAACCTTTATAAAATCAGCTTCTAAATCTTTTTCTCTTAAGATATCACTTATATATTGGCCTGTAAATCCGCTTACAAATCCTAAAGCAGTACTTTTATATCCTAGTTCTTTTAATATTAAAGAAACATTAATACCCTTTCCGCCTGGATATACATATTCTTCACTTGCTCTGTTGATATCTCCTGTATTTAAGTTATCTAATTTTATAACATAGTCTATTGAAGGATTTAAAGTCACTGTATATATCATATTTTTCGCTCCTCTTCATTTCTTATCTTTATAATACATTGAAATCATTTTCCCTAAAAGTCAAAAAATTTCCCTTAATCAAAAGAGAAATTTATCTTAATTACTTAAACATATTTAAAAACTTATCATAATTCTTATTTTCACATATACTTATTACTTTAGCTATTGAGTCTACTCTACGATAAATATTTAAAAATAAATCTTCATAATCTAATATTTTATCTTTGTCTACTGCTAACATAATAACTAACCTTACTTCACCTAGCTCCCAGTTAACAGGCTTTTTTAATATTCCAACAGCAATCTTACTCTCATATATTTTTCCATTGGCTCCATGAGGTATACATACCATATTTCCTATTTCTGTAGTAGCTATTTTCTCTCTTTCAGAGTAGGAATTCTTCATTTCTTCATCTATATATCCTCTTTGGAGTAATTCATTGGACATAAAGTCAATAATCTCGTCTTTATTGATTAAGTTAATATTAGTAAAAAATATCTCTTTATCAAATAAATTCTTTATTTCTATGTCTTCATATATTTTTTTATTTTCTATGTATTTTTCTATCTTTTTTATTTCTTTGTCTGTAAGCATAGGAGATACATTAATAACTGGAATATCTTCTATTACTAATGGAACTGTAGAAATAACAAAATCTATATCTATTGCACTGATATAATCTATCAAGTATGAAGGTATAATTTTTTTAATTTCTAGCTTATCCTTAAAAATATTTTCTAGTTTTGCTTTTATAAGCATGGAAGTGCCTATTCCTGATGTACATACAATAATTGTTTTTAGTACTTTTTCTTCATCATTATAAGAAGCTCTTTCTAATGCGCCTCCAACGTGAAGAGCAATGTTTGCTACTTCATCTTCACTAATGTCTATACTTAAATGTTTTTCTATGGTTTTCTTAGCAATTTTAGCTAGCTCAAAAGCAAAAGGATATTTTAATTTTATTTCTACTGCACTAATTGAAGATTGATTTATGCCCAGTTTTAATTTCTTCTCCATATTACTTATATGATTATATAAACACTCTTCAAATACCTTATCTTCACTTATATCAATTGATGTTGCTACTTTCAAGTTTTTACAAAATTCTTTTATAGAATTAATTATTTTATCTTTATTTTCATCATTGTTAATTATCAATGCTCTTAGTTTTTTATAAGTAACTACACTTTCTTTAATGTATTTCTCTTTTTCATTAGTATTATTTCTACTTAAACTAATTAATATGTAGTTAAACATATTTTTAAACTCTGCATCAGTTATTATTAATTTTTCATCTTCTAAAGAATTTAATAAGATTTTTTTTATTGCAAAAATATTATTTTTTATATCATCTATAAGAAAATCATTTACACTTATCTCATATTCTTTTTTATTGCAAATATCAACTATAGCTTTTACAATATCTGCCTCATCAGCATTTAAATATAACCCTTGTTTATGTTTTTTTGCTACTTCAATATTGTATTTATCAAAAATTATTTTCACTTCTTTTATATCGTTCTTAATTGTTGAAAGACTTACATACATAGAATCAGCTAGATCTTCAAGTCTTATAGTATTTTCTTTTTGACTACTTATTTTAAACATTTCTCTTAATATGTACTGCACTCTACCAATGTCATTATAAACATCTCTATCTAAATTTAATTCATCAATGCTACCTTCAATTTTATAACCAACACCTCTTATAGATGTTATTCTTCCGTTTTTAAGAAGTTTATTAATATCTTTTATCTCACTTTGAATAGTTTTAGTAGAACATCCTATTTCTTGGCTTAAAGCCATACTGCTAATAGTCTCGCTACTTCCTAATAATATTTTTATTATATTTAACTGTCTTGATGTAATATTCATATCTCTAACTCACCTTTACATTAAATTAAAGTCTAGTTTTATTATGTACAATCATCCTTCTATACTAACATAATATCAAATTTTTTCAAACAAAAACTCGCTTCACTTGAGCGACTACGTCTGTGAATCACTTCATGTAGCCAACTACTTCTCCCGTTGCTCAAAAATCTTTTTTACTTAGAGGTTAATTTATTGGTATCACTTAGTTGCATAAATTATACAAAGATTATGATCTATCATAATTTCCTTATACGTAAAAAAGCCCTCTCAAATACAACTTTGAGAGAGCCATTATTTATCTTGCTAATTGCTTTAGCCTATTAAATGGTAATACAGATAATATTACTATACATAAAATTCCTTCTACACCATGACCAGAGAAGTTATATAAGAATGAATATAACGCTGGTCCCATTCCTTCTGGAGCAAACTGACCAAAGAATATATAACCTGATAAAAAGTGAGATAACACATTTAATAATACTGCTACTAAACAACCAAATATAATTTTTTTCTTATCATCTTTTCCTAATATATCACTAAGACCTAAAGCCATATAAGGAAGTATATAATCTAATATTACTTGAGCTGGATGCATAATATATCCACCTATTAACATACTAATAACTCCTGTTATTAATCCAGCTGTAAGCCCTGCCTGCCTAGAATAAAGTAATGATACTAATAGGAGAGGCAACATAGAAAACATATTTATCCCCCCACCTTGCGGGTATTGGATAATAGGTATTAATGATAACATATAGCTAATACCACTAAACATAGCAATGCTAACCATTTCTTTAGTTGTAAACTTGTAATTTCTCATGCTCACAACATAGTATATCAATGGAATTAAACATAAAATAAGTAATACAGTATTCACTATTTACACCCTCCTTCGTAAGCCATATTCCAGAAATCCATCTCATAAATACTTGATTTTCTAAATATTGTTCTTAATGTTTCTTTTTCAGACTCACTTAAGTCTTTGCATAATTCATTAGTAAAATCTATCCATAAGTTAGTAAATTCAGTGTATCCTTCATTACTATATGTCTCTATCCAAGGTTTAAAGAAGTTATCTTCATATGAGTCCTTATACTTTTCCTTTAAACGAGTTCCTATAAAACTATAGCTCCATGTACATGGTAATATTGTAGCTGCTATTTCTTGAACACTTCCAGTCATAGCAATACCTTTCATATAACTAGTGTAACTTTCATTTGTCATATGATATTCATAACTTTCTAGTGTTTCAATATCCACTCCAAAGTTTTTAAGGTAAGTTATGTGAGTAGCGGTTTCGTCATTTATTATTCCATCTACACCATCATAAAAAGTTCTCATCTCTTTTAATGTTTTACATTTTACAACAGCCATACAAAATACCTTTGCATACTCTTTTAGATATAAGTAGTCTTGTATTAAGTAGTCTTTAAACTTTTCTTTATCTAAATTTCCCTTTGCAAGTTCTATTAAAAACGGATGCTCTAAGTAAGCCTCCCATATATCTCTACTTCCTTCAAATAGGTAATCCGTAAATAACATAATTTAATCTCCTCCAGTCTATTATCTAAGCTTTTTGTAATCTAGAATATTTTTCTAACTTTTCTGTATTTAGTTCATATATTTCATTCATTAAGTTGACTCTAAAAGTTCCTATAGGCGGATTTTGCTTGTTTGCAAGTTCACCTGATAATGACATTGTAAGTACACCCATAGTTGCAGCCTCTAACTTATTTTCACTACAAGGTAAGTAACTACCTATTAAACTTGCCGTCATGCATCCTGTACCAGTTATGTTCTTTAACTTCTCATCACCATTTTCTACTTTGTATAATTCTTCTCCATCTGTAACTATATCTACTTTACCAGTTGCCACAACTACACATTCTAGCTTTTTAGCAACTTTTTTTATAATCTCTGTAGCATCTACCTCATCATCAAATGAGTCCACACCTTTTCCGTTTACATCGAATCCCCCTATAAACTTAATTTCAGCTACATTTCCTTTGACAACATCAAACTTAACTTCATTTAAAAGTTTGTTAGTTAATTCTGTTCTAGCTTTAGTAGCAAATACTCCTACAGGATCTAAGATCACAGGCTTATTATATTTATTTGCAGCTTTTCCTGCTAAAACATATAAATCTACTAGTCCACTATTCATTGTACCAATATTTATTACTACAGAATTACAGACGCTAACAATATCTTCCACTTCTTCATATGATGAACTCATTAATGGACTTGCACCTACCGCTAAAGTAGTGTTTGCACAATCATTTATTGTTACATAATTTGTGTAATGCAATACTAGCGGATTCACTTCTTTAACTCTCTCAATTAATTTAAACATTTTCTATTCCCCCTAATAATTATTCTAAAATTAGCTGTTATAATTTCCTAATACGTAAAAAAAGCTATACCCAGGTAGGTATAGCTTTTACTTACAAACAAATACAACATATCTTTAATGTTCATTACGTTTATATTTAAGCTTTCCTACGCTGGCATTATCCAGATCAGGTATAAGGGTCGGATTATCCTCTCAGCCATATGGCTCCCCTAGCTAATTTTATATTTTATTATACTTTCATTATAAACCTTTGACTAATTTTGTCAACTTTTTTATTAATTACCACAGCTTTTACAAACTCTTGGTTTGCCACTTTCTGCTATTGTTCCATTTAATATATTTTTGCTCTTAGATAATGTAGAGCAATTCTGTGTTGTATGGTATACAGATCCATTTGGAGTCCAATAAACAGTAGAACTATTTGCAATAACTTGATTATCTTTTACTACTTCTTCACTTTTTTTGTCATTAACGGTTTGGTCGTTATTAGAACTTTCGCTATATTTACTATTTTCTCCAATACTATAGCTTCCATTACTACAATCTGTAGATACCCCATTCCCACTAGACTTAAACACAACTTCTCCACATTCATCACTTCTGTGTACTTTTATGTTAAGTTTTTCAAAAGTGTCCATAGTCTCCTTATGAGGATGGCCATACTTATTATTTTTTCCTACTAATATTATTGCATATTCCGGGTCTATTGCTTTAACAAAATCATATCCACTCGAAGTATGACTACCATGATGCCCTGCCTTTAAAACATCTACATCTCCAAGCTTATTTACTATCTTATTTTCTATAACTTGCCCAGCATCACCCATAAATGCAAAAACATCTTCTCCATTAGTTATTTTTACAACTAATGAATCATCATTTTTATTCTCTCCACCATCGGTATTATAAATTTCAAAAACGGCACTTCCTAAATTGAATTTCGTACCTTCTAGCGGTACAGATGGATATACATTTTTGTTAGCTGATGATTGGATAAAATCTCTATACGTTTTAGTATCTGCATCTCCATTTGGAACAAATAACTTACCTATATCCATATTGTCAATTATTTTATCTGCTCCGCCTATATGGTCAGCATCAAAATGTGTAAGTATAAAGTAATCTAACTTAGATATGTTTTTATTTTTTAAGTAATTTACCATATAAGACTCATCATCATTATCTCCTGAGTCTATCAATAAGTATTTTCCATTTTGTTCTATCAATATTGCATCGCTATTTCCTGTGTTTATATAAGTCACAACACAATCAGATATGTTGTTATCTTGTTGATTGTTTTCACTTGAATTATTTAAAACTACATCTTTTGGTACACTTATATTTTCTTCTTTTTTACTAATATTATTGCTACACCCCGTTAAAGCTAATGTTGCTATCAGTAAAAAACTAATAAATTTTGATTTTAAATTTTTAGTCATTTCTTCCCCCAATTAAATTTCATTTTATTCATATAGCTTGTATATATCAGAAAGTTCAAGTTCTATTTTTTGAATATCAATTTCATATATAGATTCTTCATCTAAGTTATCATCTAATAGCATTCTATTTGGAAGCAATATTTCAAATTCCGTTCCATTCTCTTCATCACTTTCTAAATATATCTCTCCACCATTTAATTCTACTATTGACTTTACAATACTAAGCCCTATTCCACTTCCTTCATTAAGTCTAGTTAAAGACTTGTCTCCTTGAATAAATCTATCAAAAATTATTCCCTGTATCTCAAGTGGAATACCAATTCCATCATCTTTTACTCTAATGTGAACCCATTCTTTATCATAATGCATACTTACAAATATATTTCCATTTTCTTTAGTAAATTTAATTGCATTAGATAGTAAGTTTAACATAGCTCTCTCAATCATTGCTGGATCACACTTTATTTTATGTTCTTCCATTTCTGTATCAAATATTATTGATATGTCCTTTGGATTAGCATAGTTAATAACAGATAATGTTATGTCTTCTACAAGAGCAACAATATCACAATTAACAAATTTCGGTATAGTAAAACCTACGTCAATTTTAGTTATATCTAATATATTGTTTATTAGTCTTAACATTCTTTGACAATTGGTTTTTAAGCACTGCTTATGGTTATTATAAACCTCAACAAAGTTATTTGATGTATCTTTACTCTTCATATCAAGCAATTGTATAGTCGAATAAAATATATTTAGTGGTGTTCTTAATTCATGAGAGATATTTGCAAAAAATTCATTTTTTATTGTTTCATGATTTTTTATCTTTTCATATTCTATCAATCTTTTTTCTGTTCTTAATTTTTGTGATATATCTTTGAACATACATGCAGTATGTACTTTACCATCGTAAGTATATATATTCTGAATAAAGCAGTCTATAATTATATCTTCAGTATGTATTTTAATATCACCTTTCCAAGAGCCAAGTGTTCTTACATCATTTCTAATTTTATCTATAAAGTCTTTATCTAGCTCATTCTTATGCTTAATAAATGCCTCTTCAACTTCTAATACATCAGTATCAAACATGTATTTCATATAATTTTCTACAGTCTTATTTACATATTTAATATTTTCATATTCATCTAGTATTAATATACAACTATCTTTACTTTCATCTACTAAATTATAGAAGATCTTTATCTCATCTTTTAGCCGCTTATTTCTTTTTATACTCATAGCAAGTTCAGTTAATACCCCTCCTATAAAAACAATAAACCCTATATATGTTATTGATAATGACATTAATTTAAGATTTACTATTGGAAATAGAGAACCAACTATTGCGTATGCTGCCTTTATAGCAAAGAAAAAGATACTTGCACTTATTACTGAATAAATATATTCTTTTTGTTTAAAACTTTTGGTAATAAACCTACTAGAGAATATAACGTATACTACTATAAGAAATGCATTGTATAATATAAATTGCTCCTTTGTTTGAATACCTAAAAATATTATTTCTTTACTTCTTAATAATGATATTATTAAAGATAGTATTAATACAAATATCGATGATTTTAATTTATTGTTTATTATTAATCTTCTTGTATTTTCAAATGGTAATATAAGAATCATTAATATACTAATCCTTATTAATGATGTTGCTATAGTAATATATATATTTATATCAATGACTGAATCAGTAAGAGTCATACTATCGAAATTTCCAAGGGCTATATCTACTATAAATACAATATACATCAACGATATGATAAACACTTCTTCTTTGTTATTGCTCATATAACATAAGATACAACTTGCAACGGCTAAACATGCTAATACAACAGAAAAAATTCTAATAAAAATCAATATATCATAAGGTCTAATAACTTGTGGATTCAATAATAAATGCAATCCTATAAAATATGAGACTATAAAGATGCTACTTATTGATATAACACCTATAGTCGCAATTTTATTCTGCCTATTAATCGTATCCTGATCATTACCTTTAAATTTATACATAGTATGCTGTCCTTTCTTTCATGTTACAATTACATTTTCTAAATCAACATAAAATACCTATGCAACAATATCTAAGATATGCTACATAGGTACTTCAACAGAATTTATTAGTTTGCTACTTTTTCATCTATAAAGAATCTCTTATACCAAATTAAGAAAGAGTAAATTGTATAAATCTTTCTCGCATTGTTTGTTTTTCCATTATAATGGTCATCAAGTAATGCTACTATCTTATCTACATCAAAGAATTCAGCTGCATAATCAGCAGTGAAAGCTTCTTTAACTAAGTTGTAGTACTTTTCCTCTTTAAACCAGAATCTTATAGGAACAGGGAATCCCTTCTTCTCTCTCTTCGCCCAAGCATCCGGTAATTTATTTTTAGCTGCTTCTCTTAAAGCAAACTTTGTATTTTCTTCATTAACTTTATATTTTGTAGGTATAGCTTCTCCTACCTTCATAACTTCTTTATCTAAGAACGGAACTCTTAATTCTATAGAGTGTGCCATACTCATTTTATCAGCTTTTAATAATATATCTCCTGGCAGCCATAATTTTAAGTCTAGATACTGCTTCTTAGTTACATCATCTTGGTCTTTAACTCTATCATAAACTGGTTTAGTTATTTCTCTTACTGATGGTGACTTAGTATATGCATCTTTTAATATATCCTTAGCTTCATTTTCTTCAAATATTAAAGCTTGTCCTATGAAATAATCTTCAACAGGACTTCCACCTCTGATTATTGTAGTTCTACCTTTAAATTGAGGCATTTTTTTAGCTATTGATGCAGCTGGCTTTCTTATAAATCCTGGTAGCTTTTTATATTTTTTTAATTTAGCATCATCTTCGTACCATTCATATCCACCAAATATTTCGTCTGCACCTTCTCCAGATAATACAACTGTAACGTGCTCTCTAGCAAGTTCTGCTAAGAAGTATAGTGGTACTGTTGATGGGTTAGATTGTGGTTCATCTAAGTGGTATTGTATTGTTGATAATTTATCAAAACATTCATCTGGAGTTATTATTTTTTGAACGTTTTCTATTCCTAACATATCAGATAGGTCTTTAGCTAAGTTAGATTCATTAAACTTTTCTTGAGCAAAACCTACAGAGAAAGTCTTTTCAGGCATTAAGCATGATACTATATAACTTGAGTCAACTCCTCCTGATAAGAATGAACCTAATGGTACTTCACTGTCTCTATGAGCTTCAACAGATTCTTCAACTACATCTTCTATTTTCTTTATACTTTGCTCTAGAGTTATGTTTTCTTGATTAAAATCAATATCCCAGTATTTCTTTATTTCTAATTTACCTTCTTTATAAGTTAAATAATGTCCTGGTTTTAACTTAAATACTCCTTTAAAGAATGTTTCATCTAAAACAGAGTATTGGAAAGTTAAGTAAGGCTTAAGAGCATCTTTATTAACTTCTCTTTTAAAGTTAGGATGCTTTAAGAAACTCTTTATTTCAGAACCAAATAATAAACCAGGTTGTCCATTATTATCTACTTCACAGTAGTAGAATGGCTTTATTCCAAAGTGGTCTCTAGCAGCAAAAAGGTTCTTAGTTTTTGTATCATATATTACGAAGGCAAACATACCTCTCAATTTTTCTACTAATGATTCTCCAAATTCCTCATATCCATGTATTAATACTTCACTATCAGTGTGAGTTTTAAATACATGTCCTTTTGCTTTTAATTCATCTCTTAATTCATTATGGTTGTAGATTTCTCCGTTAAAAACTAAAACCATGCTATTATCTTCATTGTATAAAGGTTGTAACCCATTATTTACATCTATTATACTTAATCTTCTAAAACCTAATGCAACATTATCATCTATAAACTCACCTTTTTGGTCAGGTCCTCTATGGATAATTGCATCCATCATTTCTGCTAATACAACATCTTTATTTAATATATTGTCTGCAAATCCTGCAAATCCGCACATATTATTTCACTCCTCTATTTTTCAATCTATATAAACAATTTAATAAATTCTTATTATCATAGATTATGCAATTTTAACCTACCTTATTATTATAGTACATAGAAGATTAATGTCAATATATTATGCTTTTAGTTAGTTTTAGTGTTTATATATATTAATATGTAATATTATTAAATAACAACTCATCTTTACATTTTTAGCTTCCTTATAATTAATATTCGGTTGGATATACCATATAATAATATTTATTACTTAATTTTCTCTATGTTCCTGAAATTAATAAAAGAGCATATACATATTTTAATAATTTATAATATGTATACACTCTTTTAATTAAGTAATTACTTTCTATTTTTTTTATAATTTAATCCTATTAACCCTGCAGATGATAAAGCTATCATACCTAATGACATTCCGATACTTAAAGAATCTCCTGTTTGAGGGTTTTCTACTGCTGGTTTATTTGTTTCAGTACTTTGTTCTGGCTTTTCTTCTGGTTTTTGTTCAGGTTTTTCTTCAGGTGTACTTACAATAGCAGTAGTAAATTTTATTACTACAGGTGCTTCTAGTTTTTGGTTTTTATTATTAGCTTTTAAATTTGTTGATACAGTTAATGTATATTCTTTTTCATTTTCCAATTTTTCTAAAGGCTTTACAGATATTGTATTTTTTACTGCATCTGGAGCATCTTTACCTGCTAAAGTTGATATTACATCAATATTCACATTATTACTCTCTCCATCTACTAGAGTAATACAATTTTTATTGTTAGCTATTATTTCTTCACTTCCATTTACATTTTTGTTGAATACTAAGTCTATTTGCTCATCAACAGCGACATTCACTGCTCCATTAGCTACTGAAGAGCTAGTTAATTCTAATGGTTCACTTTGGTCTGCAAATACAGATGTTCCTCCCAGGATTGTAAGTCCTAACACCATTTGAATGCATACTAATTTTTTTAATGATCTTTTCATATCTTCCCCCTATATTTGTTATATATATGATTTTAATTAATCATCAGCATAATTTTAAAAAATATTTTAACTAATTTCTCATATATTAGTAGCACTTATGCTCACTTTTTTTTAGAGTGTAATATACTCCCTCTACATTTTTTACTAATAAAGTATTTTTCCATCCTAATAATACTGTTTTTATTTTACTTTCACTAAGAGTCAATTTTATTTCACCTTTTAGTTCAATTCCATCTAAAGTTACAACTCTATCAAAATTACCAATGGCCTTAATTTGATTTACAGTTAGTATATCATCTTTCTTACCTATTTCTACCTTACCTTTTACTCTACCGTCATTTCCAAAATATCTAAGTGCTACACCTGCGAGAGCTCCTACCACACCTTGACCTGTTCCACCATGTTCAGATAGATGTATACATTGACTTTGTGCCATTTCGTAAGCTTCTTTTTTTGTTAACAAACTACACTTTGCTTTTTTTCCATAAGCAATAAGACTAGCAGGTTCTTTAATATTTTCTTTTGCAACAACACAAAGACCTGGGTCTGACCCATCTGCACTTACTTCAACCAAATGTTTTTTAGCTAATTCTATTATTTCCCCTATATTTGCTTCTTCAACATCTGCTTCAAAACACATAGCACTATTGTGAGATGTATATGGCACATCACTATGCACATACAGTTGGTGCCTAGATATAAAATATGTCTTACCTAAATTATTCTCTTCAATCTTAACTCTTAGACTCTGTGCGTGATGACCCGTTCCAATACTTTCCAAATTATCCGTATCATCAATGCAAATTAATATCCTCATATCAAGCCCCCCTAATTATCTTTTTCTAATCTCATTCCCTCTCCTGATAATATTGCTTCTATATCTTTCACACTTAGTTCAAGTCCAAAAAAATCTCTATAGTAATCTTTTGTAATTTTACTAATGTCTATTTCTTCAAATAGTTCTGGATAAAATAAATTTGCTATGTATAGTGTTGCTATTGGTGTTTCTAGTGAGCCTGGATGTGCCCATCTTGATATCCCAACTGGTAAATTATATACTGTCTTATTTTCTACTGCACCCAAACCTGTCCACTTGCTATCTGTATACATGTATTCCTTCACACTAACTTCATTAACAATAATGGCTTCTGGTTTCCACTTATATATTTGCTCTAGTGTACAGTAAGCAGAGCCTTCTGAAATATTTAATTCTTCATCTGTAGATACATTTATAAGTCCTGCCATAGATGTTATTTCATCTCCTATACTTCCCTTACTATCAGTTCTAACTGCTTCATTTATAGAATGATACACTCTTATCTTTTCATCATCGTTTAGAATTGACGTTCTCTCTTTAACTAGATTTAATATATCTTCATAAAATTTTAAATATTTTTCTGCTTCTTCTTTTTTGTTTAATACTTCTCCCATCACTCTAATAGATTTCTTTTGCTCTTCAATATTTGTATAATCTACTACTACAAAAGGAATATTTGCCTTATTTAACTTTTCAACTTCTCCCTCATTTTGTACAGTTGACATTCTTACAAATGCAACATCTGGCTGAATTTTGATAAGTTCTTCTATATTTATTATTCCTGAGTTATAGGGGACGCTAATATTATTTATATTCTCTATTTTTCTTTGCATAAGAACATCTCGTTTTAAACCTTCTACTAGCCCTACAATATTATCTTCTTCACCTAATAAGGTAGCCACATGTCCAGTGTATGCATATAGAATAGCTACCCTTTGAGGATTTTTAGGAACCACAACCTCTCTTCCAATGCAGTCAATTACAGTTTTTGTTTCTTTTATTTCACTACGATCATCTAAAGATTTTGTACAGCCCGTTAACACTATTATCAACGATATAATCATCAATATAATTTTTAACTTTATATTTTTATTATCAGTATACTCTCTTCCCATCTCTTCATTCCCTTTTTTATTTATAAAGTAACAACCTGTTTATATGTCTTTCCTTTATACTCAAACTGACTTATGTTAACATTAAGATTATAAACTTGGTTTAATTTTTCTTTTGTCATAGTTTCTGATGTCCTGCCTTTAAATAACATTCTTTTATCATTCATTATACCCACAGTGGTTTTTATTTTTTCATTTTCAAAATAAAAAGGATGATTTAAAAAATGCGTAGCCATTATTACTGAAATGTTATCCTCTTTTACTAAGTTTGAAATAATTTTTAATACTTTATTTTCATAAAAAAAGTCTAAGTGTGCAGTAGGTTCATCCATAACTATTATTTTTGAATTCTGATACAAAGCTCTTGAAATCATAACAAGCTGAAGTTCTCCACCACTTAATGATGTATATGCTCTATCCTTTAGTTCTTCAATTCCTACTTTTTTTAGAGCATTTATTACCTCTTCTTTATCTTCTACAGTCGGTTTTGAAGCAAATCCAAAGCTATGTGTTCTACCCATTAGTACAATGTCTTTCACACTGTATGGAAAGCTCTTTACATGTGATTGTGGAACATAAGAAATATATTTTGCAACCTCACTGTACTTATATTTATTTATATCTAGATTTTGAAGGATAATACTTCCAGAATCTATTTTATTAACACCTATAATACAGTCTAATAATGTAGATTTGCCACATCCATTAGGACCAACTATACAAAATATTTCACCTTCACCTACACTAAAAGATATATCCTCTAATATTTGTTTTTTATCATATGAAAAACTTATGTTATTTATTTTTAATATCCCCATCTACCAATTTGCCCCCTTAGTTGTCTTTAATAGATATATGAAAAATGGCCCGCCAAAAAGAGCTGTCACTATACCTAAAGGTATCTCTGCTCCAGTAAGAGTTCTACATATAGTGTCAACAATCAACATAAAACAACTACCTAATAGAATACTAGTTGGTAATAATATTTTATTATCCGTTCCATTAATCATTCTACCAATATGAGGAATGACTAGTCCAACCCATCCAACTACTCCACTTACACATACTGCACCAGCAGTAGCCAAAGTTGCAAAAATTATTACTAACAATCTATTCAAATCTACATTTACCCCTAATGATTTAGCCTCTCTGTCTCCCATTGATAACACATTTATTTTCCAGCCCAATATACAAAGTCCTATCATTCCCATTACCATTGGTATTCCATAAATAAAAATATCTTGATTTTTTGTTGATCCTAAGCTTCCCATCATCCAAAATGTAATAGATGGTAGCTGACTATATGGATCAGCAACATACTTCATAAGTTGTAATAAGGCAGAGAACATACTACTTACAATAGTGCCTCCAAGTACCAAAGTGATATTAGTAGTATTTTTATAAATCCTTCCTACAAAATAACTAAGAGTAACTGCTAATATCCCAAAGAAAAATGCAAAAACAGGCGTTAATGCTGTTGTAGTAAACAAAATAATTGATAGTGCCGCACCAAATCCTGCTCCTGATGATATCCCAAGTATACTTGAACATACAAGCGGATTGTGAAATAATCCTTGGAATGCCGCACCAGCAGCTGCAAGGGAACCTCCAACAAGTGTAGCTAGAATAGCTCTAGAAAGTCTAAGTTCAATTACAACAGTGTATATGTCGTTTGGAATATTCATATCAACATTAAATACTGCTTGATACATACTTTTAACTACCATTTCTAATTCTATTTCGTATCTTCCAATACATATTGTTATAAAAAATACAATAACTGTAAAAATAAACAGTATATATAATCTTTTTTTACCATTGTTCATATTATTTTTTTACCTTTTTCATATATAGGTATATTCCTACTCCAATAATAACTACTACTATTATTAAAGAAATGGTTAAAGCATTATAACTTTTATTATTTTCAACATTGTTATCTTTTGAAGTTTCCACTAAATTTTCTACTCTTTCCTCACTACTTGTTTCATCCTCATTATCACTTTTATCTATAACATTATCATTTTCTGCTTTCACGTCATTCTTAGCACTTTCTTTATCTGCTATTTCATTTTTAGTATGATCCTTATCGTCATTAGAAGAACTTGTATTTTCCTGTGTATTACTTGTAGAAGTGCTTGGCTGTGAAGGTTTAGGTTCCTCTGGCTTTATAGGTTGTTCTTCTTTTTGATTTCCATCTGTAGTAAATGATAACCTTATATCATTTATCATATTGTCACCACTTTTTGATCTAATATTTTTAGAAATAAATAATGTATAATTTGTTCCTTCCTTAAGATGAGTCGCTACACTAATGGTAATAATCCTCTTTTTATCAGGTTCTACTTGATCATCAGCCATTATAACATTAATAGGATGACTAGCTCCATAGTCGTCCTTTAAGCTAAAACACCCCATATTATTTACTTTTACAGATGCATTGATTACATTTTTGCTAAATTCTAAACTTATCGAAGTGTTTACGCTTACATTTGTCTGTCCATTGCTAATTGAATGATTTCTTAGTTCTAATGGATTTCCTTGACCCCCTCCACTACCATCTCCATTATCTTCTGCTAAAATAAATACTGTATTAGTAATAAACATTAATATTGCTATTACTATTGTAGCTATCTTTAAAGTTAATCTTTTCACATCAAAACTCCTATCTTAATTTATCTGTGTAAAATGAATAATTCCATCACCTTACTCTACCTAGCATATATTTCTATTTTTCGATATTATTCTAAAATATCCTCTAATTTATTTCTTTCTATAATAAATTATTTTTATTTACATTCTCTATCTAAATATCTATACTTTAATATAACTTAATTTTGGTATATGGGGTGATTTGATGAGAAAATTTTCTAAAACTATCATTAACACAGTATTAGTCTCTATTATTCTTTACTGCAGTTACAACATTTACATAAAGTTTAATGAGTATAAAATGGCTAATGATACCTATAATGAGCTGAAGGACACTTATTTAGGTCAGTCTAACTATATTGATTCAAATGAAGATAAAACTATAAAAGAAGACTTATCTCATCTTAATAATGACTTTAGATTTTGGGTAAGTGTTGATAATACTAATATCGATTATCCTGTTGTCCAAGGAAAAGATAATTACTTTTATCTGTATAAAGATTTTTATGGAAATAAACTAGATTCTGGGTGTATTTTTATGGACTATCGTAATACATATGAAAATGATAAAAACACTATTATCTATGGACACAACATGAAAAATGATACAATGTTCTCCCAACTAGAGAATTTTAAAGATGAAGAGTTTTTTTCACAAAATAATAAGATTAGGGTCTTTAAAGATGATACAGAATATATCTATGAAGTATTTTCTGTTTATTATACTAGTGTCGAATATGATTATTTAATAACTAAATTCGAAAATGATATGGATTTTGAAAACTATATTAAAGATGTTTGCAATAAATCATTATATAAATCGCAACTTGAGGCTTCTTCTTTTGAAAAAATTATTACTTTATCTACCTGTAGTTATGAATTTAATAATGCTCGCACTGTTGTACACGGTAAACTTATTGATGTTAAATAGATTAGGAGCTAAATAGTTAGTATATATAGCTCCTGATCACACCACCGTGCATACCATTCTATCCGCGGAGGTCAATTTATATTTGTACTTTATATCTGCAACATATTTTCTTTATGAAATTATTGTTCTATTAGTTACCTTCTTAGTTTTGCTAAAGCTTCAGCAAATGGATTATTGAAACTTTCTTGACTTTTATTTTGATTATTTAAATATTTTTTAACATCACCTTTAGATGCCTTATTTTTTTCTTCTTTTTTTCTTTTATTAAAAGCTGATAATTTTTCTCTATAACCACACTTACAAGTGAATATCCTTCCTTCACCTTCTCCACGAAGTTCAAGTTTTTTATGGCAATTTGGACATCTTGAATTTGTAGTTTGTGATAAAGTTTTTCTAGTGTTGCACTCTCTATCTTCGCAAACTAACATTTTACCTTTCTTCCCATTTACCTCAAGCATAAACTTTCCACACTCTGGACATTTATTTCTTGTTAAATTATCATGTTTAAACTTACTTTCACTATTCTTGATTTCTTTAACTATATCACTTGAATAGTTCTTCATTTCATCAATAAATTTATTTTTACTTAACTTTCCATTAGATATTTTCTGTAGTTTTGCTTCCCATTCAGAAGTCAATTCCGGAGTTTTTAAATCTTTTGGGACTAAGTCTAATAATTGTACTCCCTTTGAAGTAACATGAATGTCTTTTCCTTTTTTCTCTATTAAGAAAGAATTGAAAAGTTTTTCTATAATATCGGCTCTTGTTGCTACTGTCCCTAGGTTATTTTTTTCCATCGCAGTTAGTAAAGTACCTTCATTTAAAAATGCTGGTGGATTTGTTTTACCTATATTTATTTTAACTTTAGTTGTGCTTAAAACATCTCCAACTTTAAGTATTGGAAGGCTTTCATAAACCTCTTCCTCTTCATAAGATTTGTAGCTTTCCTTCCAGCCTAGGTTTACAACATTATTGCCCTTAGTAACAAAAGTTTCATCTTCTACTTGAGCTTTAACTGTTGTTTGAATATATTCATATGGTGGCAATAAAACAGATAAGAATCTTTTTACAACAAGATCATATATTCTTCTTTCCTTCTCACTTAGCTCACCTAAAAATACTTTTTCTTCTGTAGGTATTATTGCATGATGGTCACTAACTTTCGAGTCATCGACAAAAGATTTATTCACCTTAATACCTGTCTTTAGTACTTTATTACAAACTTTTGAGTAATCACTAACATTTACAGCCTTTATTCTATCTTTAATAGTATCTACAATATCGCTAGTTAAGTATCTTGAATCTGTTCTTGGATATGTAAGAACTTTATGGTGCTCATAAAGCTTTTGCATTATAGATAATGTTTCTTTTGCTGAATATCCATATATTTTATTAGCATCTCTTTGTAACTCAGTTAAATCATAAAGTCCCGGAGAATACTGCTTTTTATTATTATTTTTAACTTCAACTATATTAACATCTTTACCATTAACCTTTTTCTCAATCTTCTCAATTATTTCTTTATTAAAAGTTGAATAACTATTGTTATTTTGCCAAAATAACTTTATATCACTATTTCCTTTTAATGCTGTAAGCTCTAGAGTATAATATTCTCTTGGCTTAAATTCTCTAATTTCTTTTTCTCTTTGAAGTATTAAACCTAATGTTGGAGTTTGCACTCTTCCACAAGATAACTGAGCATTGTACTTAGTAGTAAGTGCACGTGTTGCATTAATACCTACTATCCAATCTGCTTCAGATCTTGCAACTGCTGAATAATACAGATTTTCATACTCTTTAGCATCTTTTAGTTTTGCAAACCCATCCTTTATTGCTTTATCAGTATTTGATGAAATCCAAAGGCGTTTAAGTGGCTTATTAACATTAACTTTATCTATTATCCATCTTGCCACAAGCTCTCCTTCACGACCTGCATCAGTTGCAATAACTATTTCACCTACATCGTCTCTATTCATTTGAGATTTAACTGTATTAAACTGCTTTCCAGTCTTTTTTATAACTACAGTTCTTAAGGTTTTAGGTGCAATAGGGAGATCTTCCATGTCCCAAGATTTATATTTATCTCCATAACTCTCGGGGTCTGCTAATGTAACTAAATGACCTAAAGCCCAGGTTACTATATATTTCGGCCCTTCTATATATCCATTTTTATCATTTTTACATCCTAATACTCTAGCTATATCTCTTCCTACTGAAGGTTTTTCTGCTAGTACTAACGTTTTTGACATAATTTTTACCTCTTCTATTTTTACTATTTGCTTATTATTTTCATATTACTATAATAAACTATGTAAATATTTATTGCTATTATATTTACATAAATTATATCCTATTATTTATTTTATTATTGACAATCATGTATTTTTTGTATTAGATTAGTAATAAGTAATGCGACAACAACATATTCCGTTTGAGGCTTTATAGAAGAGATGCCATGTGCACACCGAAGGATTAATAATATCAGGTACTTTTTATAAGTAGTGACTGTAAAGCTTAGGAAACTCTGGAGAGACCCATATAGGGCGCCGAAGGGGCAAAGCAATTCGCTCAATCTCTCAGGCAAAAGGACAGGGATTTTTACTATGGTTATTTATAATCTTATACCATAGTTAAAGTGTATCCAGAGCTAAATTGATTATTTTCAATTTAGCTTTTTTTATTACACTACTAAATCATATCTAATTTTATATTAGTTTCCTGTCAATTAATTCATTCCCGAAATTTTATTTGGAGTTGTTCATCACTATAATTTACTTTAAGGGGTGTTTTATGAATTTAATTGATGTATTAAGTAATGTAAACTCATTTGTATGGGGTCCACCACTATTAATTCTACTTGTGGGGACAGGAATTTTATTTACGGTGAAACTTGGGATCATTCAAGTTTTAAAGCTACCTAAAGCTATTAAACTAATTTTTAAGGCTGAGAATAGTGGTAGCGGAGACATATCAAGCTTCGGTGCTTTATGTACAGCACTTGCTGCAACAGTAGGTACAGGTAATATTGTAGGGGTTGCCACTGCAATAAAAGCTGGAGGTCCTGGTGCCTTATTTTGGATGTGGCTGGCTGCATTCTTTGGAATGGCAACAAAATACGCTGAAGGTGTACTAGCTATAAAATATAGGACTAGAGATAACAATGGTCAGATATCAGGTGGTCCTATGTATTATATAGTAAATGGTATGGGTAATAAGTATAGACCTCTTGCTGTATTTTTTGCAATAAGCGGTATATTAGTTGCTCTTCTTGGAATAGGAACATTTACTCAGGTTAATTCAATAACCGATTCTATTAATGGTAGCTTTGGTATCGATCCAAGAATAACTGGCGTAGTTTTAGCCATAATAGTTGGATTTGTGATTTTTGGTGGACTACAAAGTATTTCTAATGTAGCAAGTAAGGTTGTCCCAACCATGTCTATAATATATATATTAATATGTTTAGCTGTAGTTGTTAATTTCTTTAATCAAATACCAGAAACGTTTATATTAATTATTAAAAGTGCATTTAGTCCATCTGCTGCAATTGGTGGATTTTTAGGCTCTACAGTTTCCATGGCAATAAGAAATGGGGTTGCACGTGGTGTATTCTCTAATGAGTCTGGTTTGGGAAGCGCTCCTATAGCTGCCGCTGCTGCAAGGACAAAGTGGCCTGCAGAACAAGGTTTAATTTCAATGACTGGTACATTTATAGACAGTCTAATTATATGTACTCTTACTGGGTTTACACTTATACTTTCAGGTGTTTGGCAATCAGAATTTAATGGAGCTTTAATGACACAAGCCGCTTTTAGTTCTGTACTACCAACATTAGGACCTTTATTCTTGACTATTAGTTTAAGCTTATTTGCATTTACAACAATTCTTGGTTGGAGTTACTATGGAGAAAGATGTTATGAGTTTTTATTTGGAGTAAAAGGAATTAATTTATATAGAGTAATTTTCGTTTTAATGGTTCTATTAGGAGCATTTTTAAAACTAGAAGTGGTTTGGATAATAGCTGATATTGTAAATGGACTTATGGCTTTACCTAATTTAATCGCACTTATTATATTATCTCCAATTGTAATATCAGAAACTAAAAAGTACTTTGAGTATTTAAAAAGAAATGAAGACTCGAAAAATTCTATGAAGTCTGCGTCTTAATTTTTATAATAATATTTTGAACTAGTAACTTTGCTACATCCTTTTCATATTTTAAAATATAGACATATTTTTATCTTACATCTAGGAGTGATAATATGAGACCGGATCCAACAATGAAGTATATATCACCTGATCTTCTTTATGAAACTATTGATAAAAGTAAAATTAAAATATTTAAAATAACATACTGTTCGTTAAAATTAAACGATCAATGTATTTTAATAAAAAAGGATATTATTAAGATAGTAAAAACATATAAAGACATTGGATTTGTAGAAGGCACTATACTTAAAGACAATGAACCTCTAGAAGATATTATATTAAAATACAATAGAATATTAAAGATAGAATGTTTAAAGTAACCAAAAAACTGGCTATATCAATATTATATTGATATAGCCTTTTATGTAAAAAATTTTAATTGCTCAATTTGTGATTGCATATACTATTTCTAAAATTTAAGAAATTTATATAATAGAAAGTTTAATAAACACATTAGCCCTAATGTCATGCTCAATCTTCCACTTAAAAACCTAAAACAGACAGCTACTCCTATTATTTGGACTATGGTAAACATACTTAAAATAAATATGCAGTTATATATTAATGATTTACTTCTAATTAATTTAACGCTATAATTATTAATATTTTTTAACACTCCCCAACTCTCTCCTAACTTACTTATATGTTATCATTACAAACTCAAGTATATTATAATATTTAATTCTTAAGAAAAACCCTACTAAAATCTTAAGATTTTCTTAAGAATAGATTAAATTTATTAAAATACAATAAAAAGTTACTACATATCATAAGTTATTACGAGTTCTATATAAATAAAAAATACTGGATTTTAATTTAATCCAGTATTTTTTATTTATATATTTAATTTGTGAATTGATTTAATACTTAGTCCGACCAAAGTTGTTAAGCCAATGTTTTAAATGTATATCCGTTATCTTTGTAGTATTTTATTATTTCAGGAAGAGCTTTCATTGTTTCTTCCTTTCCATAAGTATCATGCATTAATAGTACTACTATTTCTTTTCCTTCAGAAGTTCTTATTGCATGTTCTGCAAGTTTTTTAGCATCTTTTCTTTTTCCTTCAGCATCAGCATTAAGTGCATTCCAGTCAATTGATACTAGGTTATTTTCTTCAAGGTGTGCATCTAAAGCATCCATGCCCTTCCATGACATGTGTCCACCTGGGCATCTTAATACTCTAGTCGAGAAATATGGCCCTAATATATCCTTTAATAAATCATCAGTCTTTTTAAAGTCTTCCTTAAAAGCCTCAACATCAACTGTTCTATTAGGATATAGCTTCTTATAATCATGACTATATGAATGATTTGCTATTGCATTACCTTGCTCAAAAACGTCCTTAACTATTTCTTTAGCAGCATCTCCACCTCTTTCAATGTTTTGACCTGTTACAAAGAAAGTAGCCTTTACATCTTCACTTTCTAGTATATCTAATACTTTAGGTGTAACTGTTGTAGAAGATCCATCATCAAAAGTTAAAAATACAATTTTCTCCCCATTGTTAGAATAATCATACTTACTAAGCTTTTCTCCTATTATTTTTGCATCATAAGAGTATTTTTTAGCTTCATGGTTAACTCCAACCATGTATTTTTTCTTTTCTTCTTCCTCTTTACGCTTTTTTTCTTCTGCTATTCTTTTTTCTTCTGCTATTCTCTCTTCTTCTAACCTAATTTCTCTTTGTTCTCCAACATAAGCTATTACTGTATTTGACACACCTATAACTATTAATGACCCTATAACTATAGTTGCTACTTTTTTAAAGTTATTTTTCTTTTTTCTAGTATAAATATTTTGTTGTTTTTTCCTCAAAATAAGGCACCCCCCTTTATTATTGTCTAATTTCGTCGGTTATTCGCTAAAATAAATTATACTAGAAAAATATAATAATAAATCTTACAAATTAGTAACAGTTTCGTAATCGTCAAAGAATTGACGGCTAAGATAAATAATTTATTTAGAAAAATAGTAATAGAAATACTGACATCGGTCTACATATGGAGGTACTTTATATCACAGGCAGTGATTTTTTGATACTTATCAAAAAAGGGCGTCGCCCTATTTTTTAGTGCGACATCCCTATTATAATTTAGATAAAGCTGATACAATCATTTCCTCTTTAAAAGGCTTTACTATAAAACCTTTGGCACCATAAATAATTGCTTCTTTCATCCTAGCTTCTTGACCTAGTGCTGATACCATAACAACGGATGCCCCTTTATCAATTTTCTTTATTTCTCTTAGTGCTTGTAATCCATCCATTTCTGGCATAGTAATATCCATAGTTACTACATCCGGTTGTAGTTCATTATATTTTTCTATTGCCATTAAACCATTTTCGGCCTCACCTACTATTTCAAATCCATGCTTTTCAAGCATATTTCTAATGGACATACGCATAAATGCCGCATCATCTACGATTAATACTCTTTTCATAATATTGCCTCCATCTTATCTGATTTTTTCCATATATTTGCTTGTTTTCACTTGTTTCTATTTTTAAAAATACTATAATTATGTACATAAATCTATTTGATTAAAATATTATTTATAACCCATTGCTATTAATAATTATACATAATTTCCATATTAATAAAAAGTATTATTTGTTAATTATTGTATATATTTACTTTTTAGATATCATACATATAAATGCTTCACAATTAGCTAACAAATACTTTTTCATATTTTTTTACTTCTACTTCACCTATATTTTCTTTTTATATATTGAAGGCTTTACACGCTCAAAATCAGTTTTAATATTAGATAAACTTTCAGACATTCCAATTATCAAATAACCTCCTGGTTTAAGAGAATCATATAGCTTTTTGGCTAACATTAGATTTGTAGGATTATCAAAATAAATCATTACATTTCTACAAAATATTACATCGTACTTATTTTTGTACCAACCGATATTTCCATTTAAATTAAAGTATTTAAATTCAACTAGTTTTTTTATACTATCATTAACTATATAGTCTTTACTATTTACTTTCCTAAAATAATTTTTAGCCCATACTGATGGTAACTTAGTTATTTTATCCTGTGAGTAAATCCCTTCTGTAGCTTCTTTTAAAACTTTACTTGAAATATCAGATGCTGTTATGGAAACTTTAAACTTTGCATTTTCACCAAATACACTAGCTGCAAGCATTGCTGTACAATAAGCTTCTTCACCAGTAGATGAAGCTGCTGACCAAATTTTTATTCCCCCAACAGGCAATTTTTTTAATGCTGGAACAAATACATAATTTTTCAGAAACTCAAAGTGCATTTCTTCACGCATAAAATAAGTATAATTTGTAGTTAACTTATCTACCAATAAAGATACTTGCTCACCACTCTTATCTTCCATTAAGTTATCTATATAGCTTTTAAAATCTCTAAATCCTAATCTACTTACCATCATTGCTAGCCTTGTTTCAATTAATGTTTTTTTATTTTCTAGGTTTATTCCATAATTACTATGCATAAAGTTTTTTAATATTAAAAAATCTTTATTCGTTAATTTCATAATTTACATCCTCAGCTATTTTTAGTAATGATTCACAATCTAATATTAATTGAATTTCATTATTTACGCGACTTATTCCTTTTATAAAGTTATCTCTTAATTCTTTTTTGCTAGAATTCATTTTCATACTATCATCAGGAGAAATATTTATAACTTCATTTACTGCATCTACTATTAATCCAATTTTTTTCATATCATCTTCTATTATAATAATACAAGTTCTCTCATTATACCCAATTGGTTCTATACCAAATCTCAACCTAGCATCCATAACAGGAATAATTGTACTTCTTAAATTTATTATTCCTTTCATATATGTATTAATAAATGGAACTTCTGTTATAGGCTGCATTTCTATAATTTCTATAATATATTTAGCTGGTAGTGCATATTTTTGATTATTTACAACAAACAGCATATGTAAATCATCTGTTTTTTTCTCTATTATTTCACTTTGTGTATTCATAACATCGTCTCCCTAATTTTAAATAATTATATCATTCTTTCCCACTGTTTTTACTAATAAGTTATTATTGGTAGTATCGAATACTATTGTTCTTCCACTAGTTCCAAGTATATCTTGTGAAACAATAGAAATATTTAATTTTGCTAATACTTCTTTACATGATTTTACGTTTTTTTCTCCAACAGTAAATATACTATTTGTCCCACTTTTAAAGTTAAACATATGAGCACCACCTGCTAATTTAGCTTTTATAAATCTTATATTCGCTCCATGTTTTTTCATCTCATTATATAGTAGTAAAATACCTGTATCTGCATATTTAGCTTCGTTAAATATACTTTTTTCACTTTTAGAATTTGGGAGTAATATATGTACCAGTCCAGCTATTTTGTTTACTTCATCATATAATACAACCCCACAACAAGAGCCTAATCCAACTGTCATAATTTTATTTGGAGATTTTATAACCTTAAATTCCGCTATTCCAACTATTATATTTCCCATTAATTTCCCACCTAAACATTAAACCCTAGCGCCTCTAATAATTTATTACATGAGTCAACTTTAGGAATAAAATAATACTTACCTTCTATCTTTTTATCTATAGTAAAAAAGTCTGTTTCAATAGATAATATTGAGTCAGATACTGATCCATATAAAGATATAGGTAAATTCATTATAGCCATAACCATATCAACACTAAAATAAGGAATAGATGGATCTATACTTAAATTTGTCATATCTGATATTGCTGTTAAATACGTTCCGCAAAGTATATTACAAATTTCACCCATTGAACTTAATTCATTACACACTGAATTATAATCATTTATATCACATTTTATTTCTTGATTCGATACTTTAGATGATAAATTAAGCGCTGAATCAACTTTCATTATAACCATAATAAATCCTTCCATATCTCCTGAAAGTTGTAAAACAGTTCCTACAACTATTTCCTCTGGAGAATCATAACTATTTGTTATATCTGAAAAATTAATAATTTCACTTTTGGGAATTCCTATATCAACTAATTCATTTAACATTATCGCTAATGATGATGATGCATTTCCAGATCCTATATTGCTTAGCTCTCGAAATACATTTAATTTATCACATTCAAATTCCATACATACCTACTTTCTATCTAATCTTAAGATTTATATTAATTATTTTTTTAATTGATTTAGTATTACATTTGGAATCATATCTAAAGATGTTTCTTTTAATACTGCACCCATATTTTTGGCTGACATCGGCATTCCATAAACAACACATGAGTGTTTATTCTGCCCAACAGTACATCCTCCAGCTTTTTTTATATCAAGTAGCCCTTTAGCTCCATCATACCCCATGCCTGTCAATATAATTCCTATAGTTTTTTCTTTAGAAGCTTTAGCCACAGATTCAAATAAATAGTCTACAGAAGGACAGTGTCCACTTACTTTTTCTCCTTCCTTTATTTCTAGCACATATTTGTTATTTTTCTTTATGACACCCATTTGTAATCCCCCAGGAGCTATGTATGCATGTCCACTCTGCAGCTCTTGGCCATGTTTTCCTTCTGATACATTTATTAAACATTCCTCGTTTAATCTTTGGGCATATTTTTTCGTAAATATTGGTGGCATATGCTGAGTAATTACAATAGGCGGTAATCCTAATGGCAATTTTTTTAGTAATTTACTAATTGCTTCTACACCACCCATTGATGCTCCTATTGCGATTATACTTTTGTTATTTTTTATATTTATATTACTATCAATTATTCTTTTTTTAGATGTATTCTCATCAGTTGAAGAAGTATTTGTTGTAGTATTTATTTTTTTTAGCTTAGCTACAGAAGCTTCTTTAATTTTAGATGCTAAATCTCTTGAGAAATCACTCATCGTGCTTGCAGTTGGTTTTTCAACGAATCCAACTGCTCCAGCACTTATAGCTTCAAAACATCTACCATTTGCACTGCTTATAACTATTGTAGGAATTGGATATTGACTCATCAAAATCCTTAAAAATTCTATCCCATCTATACCTGGCATTTCTATGTCTAATGTTAATACATCTGGCTTAAACTTTAGTATTTTGTCTCTAGCCTCATAGGAATCTTTAGCAGTATCCACAACATCTAAATTTTGATATTCTTGAAGATGTTTTGATATAACTCTTCTAAATACACTAGAGTCATCAATTACTAATACTTTTATATTTTTACTATCTTTCATAGACTATATCTCCTTTAAACCTTAAAGCTATCTTACTTGCAAAACTTTTAGTAAACTCTCAAATTTTTATATTATAAATCTAAAGTAATATAATCTTTACTTGATTAATTTATAAGGGCATTTACATCAAATATTAAACTAATAGAACCATCTTCTAAAATAGAACATCCCGATATATACGACTGAACCTTTTCAAATTGTGTAAGAAGTTTTGGAATTGACTTTATTACTACTTGTTGTTGTCCTAAAATATCGTCTACTATTACACATACACTACCCATTTCTGATTCTACTAAAATCATAATTTCTTTATCGGTTTTTTCTGAATTTATTCCTACTATATTTGAAAGTCTATTTACCTGATAACAATTTCCTCTTACTATACTATGTTCTTCTCCATTTAGATTCTGAACAATTTCATATGTGCCGTGTCTAAATACCTCTTTTATACTAAGAGATGGAATAATGTATGTTTCATTAGCTATTTTTACTTTCATTCCATCGATAATGGCTAATGTAAGAGGAATACGAAGAACAAACATCGTTCCTTTTCCTTTATCACTGTTTATTGTTATTGTTCCTCTTAACTTACGAATATTGGTATAAACAACGTCCATACCTACTCCTCTTCCAGAAAACTCACTTACAGATTCCTTCGTAGAAAATCCAGATGCTAATATAAAATTGTATGCTTCTTTATCACTAATGTCTTCAATATTTTTATTTGTAATGCCTTTTTCAATTGCTTTTTTTACAATGGCCTCTTTATCTAATCCTCTACCATCATCTCTTATTACAATGACAACATCTCCACCAGTATTTTTAGCTTCTAGAGTAATTGTTGCTTTTTCTGGTTTTGAAGTTTTCATACGTTCTTCTTGAGTTTCTATTCCATGGTCCATACTATTTCTAATCATATGCATTAAAGGATCTGAAATGTTTTCTATTATACTTTTATCAACTTCTGTTTCTTCACCTATTAATACTAGATCAACCAATTTCCCTGTCTTTCTACTCATATCTCTTACTACTCTTTGCATTTTAGTAAAAGTAGATGATATAGGCACCATACGAATAGACATAACTACATCTTGTAATTCATTTGTTAATTGATGAAGTCTCCTTGCTTGTTTTTCAAAGTTTTCTGATTTTATATTTGCTATCTGAGCTTGTTTTTCTACCATTGACTCTGTAGTGACGATTTCTCCAACTAGGTTCATAAGCATATCTACTTTATCTATATTCACAGTTAAATAACTATTTTTATTTTGTACCTTATTAACTTGTTTTTGAGGAGATTTTATTTCTAAACTAGTCTCGATTTCTTCATTAATTTCTTCACATGTACTAGCTATTAACTCTTCACTGGATGCATCTTCACTGCTATTTTCTGCTTCTTTAATTTCATAATTATCCTCTTTAAATATGCTTTCTTCTAATAATTCATATTTATTTTCATCTTTACTATAAGACTCTATTTCATTAATTTCTAAACTTTTTAGAAACATAGTTTCTTTTATGCATTCTTCAATTTCTAATTTATTTTTGTCTGTTTTTATGTATATACTAAAGCCGTCCTTTACTATAGCATCATCACACTCTCCCATTAAATCTTCTGGAATTGTTTTATCAATAGTACAAATTTCCTCTAATATTGTCACTACACCAAGCGCTCTTATGCCTTCCATTAAACAGCCTTCTTCGAACATTATCTTTATACAAAAATTATTTTCTTCAAATTCACTATTTTCGTCTATAACTACAAGACTATCTTTTAATGGAATTTCTATTTTTAAATCTTCATTTTTTACTATAAATTCGTCTTTGTCATTACTTTTATTTAATAATCCTAAGACTTTTTCATATAGTTCATCAATACTTCCTTCGGGCAGTAAACCTTGTGCTACATTTAGAATTTCTTCTTTCAAAAAATCAATACTTTCTAATAAAACATCTATTATCTCTTCCCATATATCTAAAGAAATTTTACGCCCACCTCTTATTTCATCAAAAACATCTTCTATACTATGCGTAAGCTTTGTTATACTATCATAGCCCATCATCCCCGAAGAACCTTTTATTGTATGCATGGCGCGAAAAATTTCCTCTATTTCACTTTGGCCTAATCCTTCACTATCTGATCTATCCATAAGTAATATTTGTTCTAATTGCTCCAATAGCTGCATATTTTCCTGTACATAAAACTCCGTTAAAGAATCTATTTCATTCATACTAATCTCCTTTGCTTACTTCAATAAACTTTAAATTTCAAGAGACAAAAGGGAAGCTATAAACTTCCCTTCTACTTACAAATATACTTTATATTTAAATTAAATTTTGCTATGTGCAAAATAATCAGACTCTTCATCTGTAAAGCTTATACTATTTTGGTTACTATATTTATTTTTTAATTTAAAGTTTTCTATAAGTGAGTTTAGCATTTGTGCTTGCCCGCTTAATTCTTCACTTGCAGCTGCACTTTCTTCTGATGTTGCAGAGTTCGTTTGCACTACCTGAGATATCTGATCTATGCCTGTTGTAATTTGTGTAATAGCAATTGTTTCTTCTTCACAAGATTTTGCTATCTCATCTACTAACTTACTTGTCCTACTTGTTGTTTTAATTATTTTTTGAAGAGATTCTGCTGTATTATTTACAATATCAGAACCATTATCTACAGCATTTATTGAATTTTCAATAAGTTGTGATGTACTTTGTACTGCTTGGGCAGATTTTGCCGCAAGGTTTCTTACTTCATCTGCAACAACTGCAAATCCTTTACCAGCAGATCCTGCTCTTGCTGCTTCTACAGCTGCATTTAAAGCAAGTATATTAGTTTGAAAAGCTATATCATCTATAGTTTTTATTATCCTTCCTATTTCACGAGAAGATTCTGATATATTATCCATAGCTTGTACCATTTGCTTCATCTGTCTATTACCTTCTTCAACGTCACGTGATGCATTTAAAGTTAAAGCGTTAGCTTTTTTTGCATTATCCGCTGTAGTTTGTATTTTTTCAGATATATCAGATATTGTAGCTGATAACTCCTCTATTGCACCTGCTTGTTCTGTTGCTCCTTGCGCTAACATTTGAGATCCGCTAGATACTTGAGAAGATGCCGCACCTACTTCTTGTGCTGCAACACCTATTTGCGACATTGTTTCACTTAAATCTTCAGTTATTATATTTAAAGAATTTTCAATATTTTCAAATACACCTATATACTCTACTTGAGTTTTCACATCAAAATTACCAGATGCGACTTCTTGTAATACACTAGATGTATCTCCTATTATATCTTTTATTTTTGTACTAAGCTCCATCATTATACTAGATAATACCCCTAACTCATCTTTTGATTCGTAGCTTATATCAATATCAAAATCTCCTTCTCCCATTTTATTAGCTGCTAATTCTATTTCTTTGATAGGATTTGTTAAACTTCTTGTAATATATATAGACACTAGTATTCCTATTACTATAACAAATATATTTAGTAGTAAAACAACTCTTTGTATTATTTTTGATATATCAGTTATATTCTGAATCAATTGAATACCCTCAGCTTCTGCTTCCTCATTAAATGTAGTTGCTAATTGTCCAGCTTCATTAAGTGCATTACCAAATTCAACTTCATCTATATCTGATACATTACCACTAAATCCTTCCCTTTGTGAAACTGCATATATTTTCTCACATTCTTGCTTTAATTTTTTTGTTGCACTTTCAATAGCATTAACCGTCTGATCATTCTCTACAGAATATTTACGAAGTTTGTCAATACTTTCAGCTATGCTGTCTAGATCACTCAAAACTATATCCATATACTTTGCATCTTCATCATATAAAAAAATATTATTCATATTTCTTGCTATATCTACCAAATCTCTACGAATCGACCAAGACTCATTTGTATCTACATATGGACCTGTGAATAATTTGTCGTGTAAACCATTCATTTTTCGTATTTGGCTAACTGAATAAAAGTTTGCCATAGTCGTAATTGTTAATAAAATGATAAAAGATATAATCAACCTTTTACCAATTTTTAAATTTTTCATAATATATACCTCCATATAATTTCATATTCGTTTTCCCCTGTACAATATACTATTATTTATTTTAATTTATACGGTTAACAATATAGATACTTTAGATTTTATGTAAAATATTATTTATATTTGTCTATTAAAGTAGAAAAGCGCGTGTAAATTCGTAAAAATTTACACACGCTTTTATTAAATATTTTTTATATTATATTCATTATTCAATTTATTCATATATATAGATACAAGATTTTCTAAAGACTCTTTTATTTCATATTCATTAGGTAATATAATTATTTTTCTAGCATCTAACATAAATTTAGTCTCCTTTGCCACTATGGTACTACTTGATATTTTTTTATTAACACTACCTTTCATATCCATAAGTAACTTTGAGACTTCACCTTTAGTTATATTTTTTAATATTAACTTATATTCATTTTTAGTTAATAAATTGCTATAGCTTACTTTTTCAAGTTCTTCATTAAACATATCTATTATTGATTGAGTAGTTCGTTTAACATGTTTCTCTTTTATAAATTTACTAGCTTTCACAACTATAGATACAAATATTCCTACTACCACTATATTTAAAAGTATAAATAATACATTATTTTCTATTTCAATACCGGACTCTATCGCATGCTGTATAGCCCCTGTTCCTATTAATATACCTATAATAATAAGTGGTATTTCTATATGTTCTTTCATTTTTTCTATTATGCTTTCTTTAACACTATATTCATCTTCGTATATTTTTTTATCTATTGCATAACTCTGAGCTTTATATAAACCTACATTTAGTATATCCCCTGTAGAATATACACTCTTTGCAAACTTTATATATGAACTAGGATCAACCGTATTATGTAACGATATACTTTTTATAAACTCTTCTCCATAAACTATCAACGCCCTTACTATTGCTTTTTCCGTTGCTTCTTGACTGCTATCACCATTCCATATTGCTAAAGCATATTCTACACTGCCTGATATCCCTAATATATGTTCAGTTTCTACGCTACCATCAATTTCATAGAACTCTAACCCTCTTATTATACCTTCATTAGCTATAGTTTTTGCTTGATTATATGTTATACTTCCTCTTTTTAATAAGTCTTTGGGTTCTATAGTATTTTGTATTAATTCTTCTCTTAATCTTTCATTAAAATCACTTATAGCTTCTTCGTACTTATCACAAGGTATTTCTATACTTATAGGCGACCCGTCTTCTTTTAAATATCTTAGTTGTCCGTAGTTTAGGCAAGCATCTATACATCTTTCTCCTGTGCTATTATATTTACTTTTTAACACCTTAGCCATCTACAAAACCATCCTTTACAGTATAAGATTATGCTAGAGTTTTTACTAGCTCTTCTTCTCCTAGTATACTTGTTATTTTAACACCAAAATTTTGTTCTACTATTACAACTTGTCCATATCCTATTTGCCTACCGTTTACAAATATCTCAACCTCTTGATTATCAAAAGTATCTAATTCTATTAATGACCCTTTAGCTAATTCAAAAATATCTTTCAAGGACATTTTTGTTCTACCTAGTATTACATCTACTTTTAGCTCAATATCTAATATTCTTTCTAAATTTTCACTCATACTCCTACACATCCTTTTTTATACAGTCTGTTATTACAACACCTTTTCTATCTTTAATAAGTCCTGGTTTGCATTTAAATGACTTTGAGTCTTCTACATACACTTCTATATCACCATCTATTTGTGTATCTAGAGTGATTATATCACCTAATTTTAATTTTAGCAGTTCTTCTACACTAATTAAAGATTTACCTAAGCTTACAACCATTTCAGTTTCAGCTTCACAGACATTAGTATATATAGCATTTGTAAATTCAAAGTCATATTCAATATTTTTATCCTTAAAAAGCTTTTTAGTTGATAATTGATCCAGTATTGGTTCCATACAGCAATATGGGTTACAAAAACGCATATTTCCAATAACGTTATCTCCATCCATCATTTTTATATGTGCTATAAGAACAGATTCACTAACTGGATATTTTTTACTAGAACCTACATTTGTGTGTATTCTAGAAATTTCTCTATAATCACATCCTTCTACAATATGTAACTTTGTTACATATTGATTACACCAATGGGTCATAAGTTCTTTATCTATTTCGGTAAGCTCTCTTTTGTAATCTTCTACTGTTCCATCTCCTCCTAGCATCAGATCTATTAACGTTAACGATATTTCTTTATCTATTTGAAATATCAAATCTTCTACTAAAGGTTTTATAGCATGCTCTACTATTACTGAGTTTTGTGAGATCATCTTTAGGAATTCTTCATAATTTGTTTGTTCCACTTTTTCTAGTTTGCAATTTATCTTTGGCTTTTTAGCCTCATATGCTAAATATAAATTAATACTTTTACAAAACTCTCCCGTTATAAGAGCTAAATATCTCATATTATCATTAGAGTATCTTTGTGGCTTTTTAAAGTCATATACTTTTACTTCTTTATTCATGCCCTTATATTCTCCTTTCAAAAATCTATCTTCCTTGAAGGTTATTTATCATACTCCACATTTCATCTATAGCATTCATTCCCCTACTATTAAACTGAAAAGCTCTTTGTGCCATTATCATATCAGTCATTTCATTTTGCATATTTACATTAGACATTTCTATATGTCCTTGTAATATATTTGAGCCTTCAACTACTTCCTGTATAGCTCCTTCCCTTCCTAAAAACAATCCATCACCTACTGATAATAAATCATTATCACCTTGGTATTTATATAATCCAACTTTTCCTACTATCTTATTATCTAAAAATATTTCTCCAGCTTTATTAATACTTAAATCTCCATTTGATAAATCCACACCCTCATGTCCAGGAACATAATTAATATCTAACTTATTTCCATAGTTATCAACCATCTGACCATTAGCATCTAAGCTAAACTCACCATTTCTTGTTAATGCATGCTCTCCATTTGGTGTAATCACACAAAAAAAACCTTCTCCATCTATAGCCATGTTTGTTTTTATTTCTGTATTTTTTAAAAAACCTTGTGATAAGTTTCTTATTTCTTGAGTTATTCTTACTCCTGTTCCTGTTATGGAGTCTTTAGAATTATTTGGATAAGAATTTCTATTTAAACTTTCTACATATAAATCTAAGAATCCCGCTTCTAGCTTTTTATATCCTGCAGTCTGAGAATTTACAATATTATTAGATATAATATCAACTTTTCCTTGACTTGCCATCATTCCACTTTTACTATTGTGCATTATATTATACATGTTCTATTCCCCTTATCTGACTGAACCTATTTCATTTGCTATTTTACTAAGAGTTGAATCGATCGTTTGTATGACCTTTTGGTTTGCTTCAAACTCTTTTACCGTTTCCATTAATTCTGCAGTAGTACCTATAAAATCCACATTAGAACCTTCCAAATATCCTTGTTTTATATTAAAGTTCACTGCGTCTATTGGGTTTTTACCTGTGTATACATTATTTCCAAACTTAATTAAATCTCCTTCATTTTCAAAGTCAACTATATTAAAACTGTATGAATTTTTGTTATCTAAAATTATATTATTATCTGGTGTTGCAACTATTTTTGCATTTCCTATATAAAGCCTCTCATTTATACCTGTTTGATTGTTCGTTCCCATAACATAATATCCACCATTAGTTACAAGGTAGCCTTGTGAGTCTACTTTGAATGAACCGTCTCTTGTATAAAACTGATTTCCATTTGTATCTTCTACTTTGAAAAATCCTCTTCCATTTATAGCAAAATCAGTATTATTATCTGTCTCTCTATGAGTTCCTTGATTAAAACTTGTTATAGTATCATCAATTCTTACTCCAAAACTGACTCCCCCTAAAACTTGCTTGACAGGATTCCCATTTATATATTTATCTTTATTCGATAATAACATTTCATCAAAACTTTTAGACAATAATTTTTCTTCTTTGTATCCAGTTGTACTTATATTGGCTAGATTATTAGTTATAACACTTTGTCTCTCTTGTAACATTATCATTGATGATACTGACGAATATAACCCTCTTAACATAACATCCTCCCTAATCTAAATATTTTAGATTTCTCATTGCTTCTTTTAACCTCGATATTGCTTTTTTATTTATCTGAGATACCCTTGATTCTGACACACCTAATATTAAACCTATTTCTTTTAATGTTAATTCTTCATAATAATAAAGAGATAATATTAACTTGTCCTTTTCTTTTAAAGTATCAATTGCCTTTGCCATTATTTCCTTTAGTTCTTTTTTTTCAACTACACTACTTGGCGATAATTCATTTTTATCTTCTATCGTATCTACAAGCTTCATTTCTTTTTGATTATCAAATACTACATTGTCCAAAGATTTGATATTTAAACTTGATACATTTTTCTTTATATCATCTATATCTTTCTTAGATACTCCCATATATTTTGATACTTCATCTAAGCTTGGCTCTCTTGAAAGTTTATTTTGTAAAATATCAACACTTTTGTTGTACTCTTTGATCTTACTTACATTCATTCTTGATACTGGAGACTGCTTTCTTATTTCATCTATTATAAATGAAGATATTCTTATGGATGCATATGTTGAAAATTTTGCCCCTCTATTTTCATCAAATTTACCTATAGCATCTAACAACCCCATAACCCCATAACTTACTAAATCTTCATACTCTATACCTACCTTACTATTGTGATATTTAGATGCAATAGTCTTTACAAGTGGCATATTATTAATTATAAATTCTTCTTGCTCACATACAGTCATAATCATCCCCCCCTTATTATATATTAATTACACCTTGTGCTTTTATTTGAATATCACTTGGTACTTCGTTAAGTGATAATATAATTATATTTGGAAAAACCATTTCGACTAGCTTTCTAAATGGTGCTCTTATTTTGGGTGATACAAGTATTATTGGTCTATTATTCACAAAGTTTATTCCTTCTGTCATATCCTGTATATTTGTAAATATTTTATTAGTAGTATCTGGATCTATCGCTGGATATGTTCCATTAACTGATCTTTGCAGGCTATTACCTATTAAATTCTCAACTTCCATTGATAGTGTACAAACTGTTATCGAATTATTTTCATCTACTAATTGTGAACATATACTTCTGCTCATTGCCATTCTTACATACTCAGTTAAAAGTTCTATATCTTTTGTATTTCTAGAATGATCTGCTAGTGTTTCAAGTATAGTTACTCTATCTTTTATAGGAATCTTTTCTTTAAGTAAATTTTGAAGTACTTTTTGCACCTCACCTAAAGTCATTAAATCAGGTATAAGTTCGTCTACTACTGCACTATATCTTTCTTTAGTAGCAGTAATTATATCTTGAACTTCTTGCCTTCCTATTAGTTCATAAGATTTTTGTTTTATTATTTCAAGCAAATGTGTTACCAATATTGTAATTGGATCTACTACTGTAAATCCGTATAACTCCGCTTCTTCAGCCTTATCTTTATTAATCCACATTGCATCAAGTCCAAATGTAGGTTCTTTTGTTTGTATTCCTTCTATATCTATACTCATCCCCATAGGATTCATACATAATAGCATTGTTGGCATTAAATCATATAATGCTACTATATTGCCTTTAATCTTTATGCAGTATTGATTAGGGTTTAGTTGCAAATTATCTCTAATTCTTATAGGTTGGACTATAATTCCCATATCAATAGCGCATTGTCTTCTTACCGAAACTATTCTTTGTAATAAGTCGCCTCCATTAGTTTCATCTGCAAGAGGTATAAGTCCATAGCCAATTTCAACTTCTATTGGTTCTACATTTATAAGAGAAGATACATCTTCAGCTGTGTCAATAGTGGTAGCAACCTCTTCTTGTTCTTTATTTTTTATATATTCAAGTTCTCTTGATGCATCTTTTTCTTCTTTACTTAATAAAAATCCTACAGCAATGCCACCAATTCCAAGTGAAAGAAATGATAATTTAGGAAGACCTGGTATAATCCCCATAACTATTAATACTACACCTGTCATAGACAGCACCTTTGGAATAGATACTAATTGCTTTCCTAGTAAAGTACCAAAATTATCATCACTACTTGATCTAGTTACTAGTATCCCAGCTGATGTTGATATCAAAAGTGCTGGTATCTGGCTAACTAGCCCATCTCCTATGGTTAGTCTAATGTAAGTTTGAACAGATTCAGAAAAACTCATATCTAGCATTACTATACCTATTATAATTCCACCAAGTACATTTATAGTTGTAACTATTATACCTGCTATAGCATCTCCCTTTACAAATTTTGATGCACCATCCATAGCACCATAAAAGTCTGCTTCTTCTTGAAGTTCTTTTCTTTTTTTTCTCGCAGTTTTTTCATCCATCATTCCTGCATTCAAATCTGCATCTATACTCATCTGTTTACCTGGCATTGCATCTAGTGTAAATCTTGCAGAAACTTCTGATACTCTACTTGAACCATTCGTTATAACAATAAACTGAACTATAATTATAATTAAAAATATTATTACTCCTACTACATAATTGCCACCGACAACAAAGCTACCAAATGCATCTATTATATTACCAGCTTCACCTTGTCCTAATATCAGCCTTGTAGATGATATATTTAGACCTAACCTAAATAATGTTGTAACAAGTAATATGGTTGGAAATATTGATAGTTGCAATATATTTGTAGAAAAAAGAGTAAGTAAAAGTATTAGTATCGAAAAAGCTATATTTATTGTTAGCATAATATCTAGTAAAAATGGTGGAAGAGGTATTATTATCATAAGAACTATACCTAAAACACCAAATCCAACTAGTACATCAAATCTTTTTTTTAAATTTATTTTTTCCATCTATAACCTCTTTTTTGTGACTATTTATATTTATTTTTTATCTTATAGACTGCCACTAATACTTCAGCTACTGCTTGATACATATCTTGTGGTATTTCTTTATCTATTTCAACCTCTTTATACATTAATCTTGCTAGAGGTTTGTTTTCTATAATCGGTATATCATTTTCTTTTGCTATTTCTCTAATTTTTAACGCAACTATATCAGCACCTTTAGCAACAACTATCGGAGTAGTATCTCTTCCTTTTTCATATCTTATAGCTATAGATATATGAGTAGGGTTTGTTACTATTACGGTTGATGTTGGTACTGCTTGCATCATTCTTTGCGCAGACATTTGCCTTTGCTTTTGTTTTATTTTTCCCTTTATGTGAGGGTCTCCCTCCATTTGTTTATATTCTTCCTTAACTTCCTGTTTAGTCATTTTTAAATCTTTATTATGTGTATATTTTTGATATACAAAATCAATAATAGCTATAACAACTACTGCTAAAGCTATGCTTCCTATTAAACTCCTTATAAGGTCTCCTATTGTATATATAAGGTGTGGAAGATAAATATCTGAACTCTTCATAATTCCTTCAAAGTTTTTTTTCAAAAACATATACCCTATATAAAAAAGTACACTTATAACAGAAATACTTTTAATTAAATTTCCTAGTGCTTTTAATGAAAACATATTTTTAAAACCACTTATAGGGTTTAACTTTGAAAGTTGTGGTTTTAATCCTTCTCCTGTAAACATTAATCCTGTTTGTATAAGATTTCCTATAACTCCAAATATAATTATAATAAGCCCTATTGGTAAAATTATTTTCATAAACGATATTAATAATCTCATCCCTAATACTTCAATTGTGTTATAATCTATGTTCACAATAAAATCACTACTTAAATAATCAACTAGAGAGTTTTTAAGCTCTAATACTATATAATCATACATAGTATATGCAATAAACAACATAGCAACTAAAGTTAGTGCTGTTGTTACCTCTTTACTTTTCGCAACATTACCCTTTTTTCTAGCATCTCTTTTTTTCTTTGCTGTAGGTTGCTCAGTCTTATCTCCTGATGAAGATAATATAACTCCCATAGGGCCTATGGAACTTAAAATATTATTATTCATACTCAATGTTCCATCTAAGATTGATGGTATTTTATTAACTAAATTATGTATCTCAGTTAATATAAATGGTAAAGCTATTATAAAAAAAGCTACGCCTACTAAAATTTTCAAAGGCATACCTAGCATCATTACATTTAACTGTGGTACACTCCTTGATATTAATCCCATTATCAAATCTGTTATAATAAGTGATAGAATTATTGGAATAGCTATTCTAAAGCCGATTATAAAACACTGAATAAATATATTAACTACATATGTAAAATTATTATTTAAAATTGATTCGCCAACTTCTATAATCATAAAGCTTTGATGTATTCCACGTATAAGTTCATGATGACCATCCATACTAAAAAATATCATAATTCCCATCCAGAACATTATATTTTCTATAAGTGTAGAATTATTATTACTATTTGGGTCATATATATTAACCATGGATAATCCCAATTGTTGGTCAATTAAACTTCCTGCTATTTTTAAACTATTAAAACATAAACTAGTTATATAACCTAATACTAACCCTGTTATAGTTTCCATAAATGAATAGCTTATTAGCTGATAAACACTATTAACCTCAACATCTATATTTATAGTAGATGCTAAAGCTAATGATACAAGCAAAGAAAAAGCAACTTTAAATACATTTGGCGTACCTGATGGAAATATAACATTTATAGATGCAAAAAATGTTATTAACCTAATAAATATAAGTATAAATATCACTTAAACTACCCCTTTATCGTTGCTATCAAATGCATAATTTTATTTGTGAATTTCATAATTTCATGTAGCATCCAACTTCCACCTACTACTAAAGTAAGGGCTATTACTATCAATTTAGGAACAAATGTTAATGTCTGTTCTTGTATTTGTGTTGTCGCTTGAAATATACTTACTAAAAGTCCTACTATTAGAGATAATATTAGGACTGGTCCTCCTACTAACATACCTGTATATAGTGCTTCTTTTACTATCGCCATTACCATATTTTCATTCATAATATTGTCTCCTTAATTATCCAAAACTTAGAAGCAACGATTTAATTAATAAATTCCATCCGTCTACCATTATAAATAAAAGTAATTTGAAAGGTAGTGAAATCATAACAGGAGGAAGCATAAACATTCCCATTGACATTAATGTACTTGCAACTACTAAATCTATTAATAAGAATGGTAAATATATCAAAAATCCTATTTGGAAAGCTGTCTTTAGCTCACTTATTGCAAATGATGGAACTAAAACATAAAATGGTATATTCTCCTTTGTCAGCTTTTCTTTATCCAGATTTGAACTTTGTACAAATAAATTTATGTCTTCTTCTCTTGTTTGGTTTAATAAAAAGTTTCTTACAGGTTCTTGTGCAATATCTATCGCTTCTTCAAATTCTATTTCTTCCTTTAGGTACGGCTGTATTGCATTGTCATTAATTTCATTTATGGTTGGCGCCATTACAAATATTGTAAGTGCCATTGCAATTCCTATTAATACTTGATTAGGTATGGATTGCTGAGCTCCCAAAGCCGATTTCAAAAATGAAAATGTAATAATTATTCTTACAAAACTTGTCATCATAAAAATTACACTTGGCAAAAACATTAAAAAAGTCAACATTATAAATGTCTTTATCAAAGGAGTAAATTCCTCTTTATTAGTTACCATAAAATCAACGAAGGTTTCCATATTTACTCCCCTTTAATGCTAATTTACTAAAGCTTGACTTATTACTTTTAGGCTTATTTAACTTTACCATTTTAATTTTGGTATCATTTTGTTTTTGCTCTATATTTTCTATTTCTTCTTTACTTAAGTCTTTTATATTTTCTACCTTAGAAGGTGATGATACTAAAACACATCCTTCATCACCTATTTTTATTACACATACTTCAGTATCTTTGTTTAAAACTGTTCTTTCTAAAACGCTAATATATTTATATCCACCTAGATTGGATAAGTTTGCTTTACTAAACTTTATTGAAACTACTATTAATATAATAGTAACTGGTATAAATATTATTAGATTTGTTATATACTGCAATACATTATCCATCATAATAATTACTCTGGTTTCTCCTTTTGTTCTACAATCAATATATCAACTCTTCTATTTATAGCTCTATTTTCTGGTGTATCATTTCCAACTAAAGGATTATATTCTCCATATCCTTTAACTGAAAATCTAGTCGGATCGATATTTTTAGTACTGACAAAATACTTTACAACATTAACAGCCCTTGCCGTTGATAATTCCCAGTTAGATTTAAATTCTTCACTATACATAGGTACATTATCTGCATTACCTTCTACTAAAATATCATTATCAACACTTTCTATTATACTAGTCACTTGATCTAGAATATCTGTGCTATAACTTTTCAAGTCTGCTTCCGCAGAATCAAATAATATAGTTTCATCTAGTTGAAGAACTATTCCTCTTTCTTCTTCTCTTATTTTTATAACATCTGTTAGATTATTTGATTGTATTATATTTTCTAACTTTTCAGATAAATCTTCGTACTCACTATTACCTTGTTGAACTTGTAAATCGTCCAGGTTTTCTAATTCCGTTATTTCAACATTTCCTTTTAATGATTGTTGTAGCGCATTTGATAATTCATTTAGCTTTTGGCTATCTACAACAGATATAGAATATAGAAGTATAAAAAATGTTAGAAGTAATGTTATTGTGTCTGAATAAGTTGCTAGCCAACTATCAAGATTTACATCTTCTTCATCTTGCCTTCTTCTTTTACGCGACATTTGACTCAACTCCAACACTATCAATTTCTCTATTATAGTAATGTAATTTTTCTTCTGTAGTTAAAAATGTTATTAGCTTTTCTTCAATTACTCTAGTTCCTTCTCCATTTTGAATACTCATTATCCCACATATCATCATTTCTCTAAAATCTAAATCTTTTTGACCTTTATCCTGAATATTAAATCCTATTGGATTTAGTACGGTATTTGCAAACAAAGCACCATAAAAAGTTGTTATAAGTGCCTTTGACATTCCTCCTGCTATAGCATCAGGTGTCCCTAAGTCCGCAAGCATCTGTATAAGACCTATTAGTGTACCTACCATACCAAATGCAGGTGCGTAAGAACCCCATATTTTGAATATTTTTGCGCCTTTATTGTAGCCGTTTTCTATCTCTAACATCTGATATTCCAGTATTTCCTTAATAGTTTCAGGTTCTATTCCATCTATAACAAGCTCCAGACCTTTTCTTAAAAAATCATCTTCTATTTCAGCTACATTGTCTTCTATTGCAAGTACTCCATCTTTTCTAATAATCCTTGATATTTCTTTAAATTGGTCTACTAAATCAATTTTGTATATATTATTAGATGTAAAACTTATTTTTATTGTTTTTAATAATTTTTTCATATCATCCATGGAAAAAGTTATTAAGACTGCTGCAAATGATCCTCCCATAGTAATAAGCAATGATGCAGGATCTACAAATATTAAAAGACTTTGTTCCCCTTGGGCTGCACCAAATAAAACAAGCCCTACTGCTAGAACTAATCCTATGGGTGTTAATATATCTTGTTTTTTCATTTTATTTACCTAACTATCTTTTAAGATTTATTATTTCTTGTAATAGTTCATCACTAGTTGTTATAACCTTACTTGCAGCTTGAAAGGCTCTAGTCGTAACTATCATTTCTGTGAACTCTTCTGAAAGGTCAACATTTGACATTTCTATTGCACCTTGATTTATCTGACCAAATACATTTGTATCCATAGGCTCGCCTGAGTTTGCTGATGTTCCGTAAAGATTTCCATTTATTTGTTCTAATCCTTCTGGATTTTGAAATACTGCTATTTTCAATATTTGTTCAGTACCTGCAATAAGTTTTCCAGTATCATCGTATGAAGGCATTTTTGTTCCATCATCTAATAGATATGATATTTTACCTTCTTTAGATATATTAAATGATAAAACTTTTTTTACTTCACCATCTGCATTTTTCATTTCTTTTGGTATTTCTATTGGATCTAATGCCCCATCATTATCTGTATCTTTACCTAATACTTTATATCCTTCTGCTGTTACTAAGAAGCCATTCATATCTAAGCTAAATGATCCATCTCTTGTATATGCATATTGGTCTGGACCTGTCTGAACTGTAAAAAATCCATCTCCATCTATAGCTAAATCTGTAGGTCTTCCTGTAGGCTGTATTGGGCCTTGAACCATATTTTTAAATATTCCACTAACCTTAGTACCTATACCAACTTGTCCTGGGTTTACCCCACCTATTGCGCCTCCTGGTGCACTAGCATAAATAGTACTTTGATATAGCGCATCTGAAAATCTAGTACTAGATTTTTTAAAAGCTGTTGTCCCAACATTGGCTACATTATTACCAACAACGTCCATTTTTGTTTGATTGGCTTTCATGCCACTTATCCCTGAATACATTGATCTTAACATATACTTACTCTCCCTTATTCTCTTTATTTATATCTGAATCCATATTTTTCTCATTTACTTTTATTAGTGCTGCATATTCCACTGATACGATTTCCCCTGTTTTCTCATCTCTTACATTCATATAAACCACACCATCTTTTATATGCACACCTTCAACTACTCCTATTATTGTATTTTTATTATCTTGAGTATTTTCTACATCTATATTTTCACCATCTTCATTCTTAACAGGAGCATATACTTCAACTTCTTTACCTATTAAGTTTGATGCTCCACTCATAGCCGAATTGATTAATAAGCCATTTGTCATACCTATTAAGTATTCCATATTATTATTAATTGCCATACTTTGTTCTAGCATAGTAAATTGAGCTAGCTGAGTTACATATTGAGTTGGATCTTGTGGATTAAATGGATCTTGATTTTGCATCTGTGCAACTAGCATCTTCAGAAATAAATCTTTATTTGTTTCTTCACCTGGCATAATTACAGCTGTTCCATTTTCGGTTACAGTGCCTGATTTTGTTTGATACGTTCGTTCTCCGCTATTAATACTTGTTAAACTATTCATTTAATCCCCTCTAAATTAAAATATTTAAACTTTCTTCTTCAAATGAAGTTTTAACTATGTCTTCTACTTGATTAAAGTTCTTATTATATTTATTTTTATTTTTTTTGTCATTTCCTTGCTGTTCTTTTTTATCAAATTCTTGATTTAAATTATCTGAAAACATATTTTCATTATCACTTTTTATATCAATTGATATATCTTTAATCTTTATATTTAGTTCATTTAAATGCTTAGTTATATCACTTATGTTTTTATTAACTAGTTCAAATACATCTTCTTTACTTATAGTTATATTTACATTAGTCTCATTATCATTTTTTATTAACTTTATAGTCATATCTCCAAGCTCTCTTGGACTTATTTTTATTTTTATTTCTTCAAGCCCACTTGCCTTTAAATATTTTATAGTTTTTATAGTATCTTCTTCTATAAATTCTTGTCTTATAGTATATATAGGCTGTGTATCTACTGCTTTTTTGTCAGATGTATCTATATTTGATATTGATTTATTTAAAAATAATAAGTTATTATTATCTCCTGAATCTAGTATATTTTCTAAGGTATTTAAATCTTTATTTTTATCATTTATGTTAATCTCTTTGATTATATTGTTTTTACTATTTAAAGAACTAATTTCTAGTTGACTGTACTTATCTTCATTTATAACTTCTACTTGTCTTTGTTTATTTAAATCACTTGTTTTATTTGAGCTTACTTCATTATTTACGCCTTGATTTAATAGACTATTTTTTATAATATTTTTTAAATTTGTTATGGTTAAATTTTCACTATCCTTAATATTTGTATCTTCAGACTGCAATATATTTATTATATTATTTAATAATTTATCATTTGTATC
Organism: Romboutsia sp. LXY-2; assembly: GCF_056171995.1. Taxonomy (NCBI): domain Bacteria; kingdom Bacillati; phylum Bacillota; class Clostridia; order Peptostreptococcales; family Peptostreptococcaceae; genus Romboutsia; species Romboutsia sp. LXY-2. The sequence continues at coordinate 232,685 of NZ_JBKFGI010000006.1, forward strand.
ACTACTCAAATTCATAGTCAAATCATTTATAAAAACTAATTTTTCACTTGAATCACCGTTTATAATACTTAGAAAAATATCATTTGTATTTTCTGAATTTAAACCTTTAAAATCTATATTTTCTATGTCTTTTAAATTATACAATTCATCTAAATTTAAATTTTCAAAATTCTTTAGATTATTTAATACACTTAAAATTAAATCATAATCTATACTACCTTCTTCACTCATATTTTCTATATCTTCAAAGAAGCTAATAAATTCATTTTTGCTATTCTTAACCTCTTTGAACAAGTCATTTCCTCGGAAATCACCCAAGAACTGCGTTGAGATATTTACATTCATATTAATTCATTCCTTTATAATGGATTTACTCTGTTCCTTATATATGCATACAGTGCAAATTCATCATTAGTTATTTGTTCAATTCTTTCTTCTTCTTCTTTTATTCTTTTTATTTCATTTTCTTTAAGCTTCTCTAGAGTTTTTCTTTTAATTTGCTTTTGTATAAAATCCTCTTTCGCTTTACTTGTACTTATAATCTCTTTTTCCAGTTGTTTGCTTGTTTCTTTTATAGATTGACTAAGTGATGATAAATAATTAATAGTTACCTTTTGAGTAACTACATCACATATACTACTTATATCAGAGTATTTTTTATAGCTTACTTCTAAATTTTTCAAGTTATTTTCTACAGCTCTTTTTTTATTTTGAGCTTGAGTATATTGTAACTTGCTCTCTTCTTCATCTTTCTCCCTTATATCTAAAAGCTTTTGAAGCTTAAACTTGATCATGTGACTGTCCCCTCTAGCTAATAATATTTATTAATAAATTTTTACTATCTTCAAACGAAGTTGCTTCATTTACACCTTGTTTTAAAAAGTTGTTTACATTACCAATATATTTAATGGAAGTATCTATATTTTTATTAGATCCATTTTCATAAGCCCCTATATTTATTAAATCTTCAGCTTCTTTATATGTTGCAAGTATATCTCTTGCAAAAGAAGCTGCTCTATTATGATTTTCATCACCGATTTCTTTCATAAGTCTACTTACACTATTTAATATATCAATAGCCGGATAGTGATTTTTGTGTGCAAGTTGCCTTGACAGTACAATATGTCCATCAAGTATACCTCTTACAGTATCCGCTATAGGTTCATTAAAATCATCACCATCAACAAGGACTGTATAAAAAGCAGTTATCGATCCATTGTTTGATAGACCCGTCCTTTCCATTAACTTAGGCAACATTGCAAATACAGAAGGAGTATATCCCTTTTGTGCTGGAGGCTCTCCTATTGCTAATCCAACTTCTCTTTGCGCCATAGCAAATCTTGTAACAGAGTCCATCATAAGTATAACTTTTTTACCTTGATCTCTAAAATACTCTGCTATTGAGGTTGCAGTTAATGCCCCCTTTAATCTAACTAAAGGAGATTTATCAGAAGTAGCGCACACTACAACTGACTTTCTCATGCCTTCTTCGCCTAAATCTCTTTCTATAAAGTCAAGAACTTCTCGTCCTCTTTCTCCTATTAAAGCTATAACATTTACATCAGCCTTAGCTGTTCTTGCAATCATACCAAGTGTTGTACTTTTTCCAACACCACTACCTGCAAATATTCCTATTCTTTGACCTTCCCCACAAGTCAAAAAACCATCTATCGCTCTTATACCCGTTGGCATTATATTTGTTATTCTAGGTCTTTTCATAGGGTCAGGAGGTTCATTAAATAAACTGTACCTTTCACCACTAAGTATTTTCCCCTCATTAATTGGATTTCCTAATCCATCTAATACCTTACCTAGAAGTTCCTCACTACATCTAACACTAAGAGGTATGCCTTGTCCTACAACCCTACACCCAGGACCTATACCTGCCAATTCTCCAAGTGGCATCAATATTACATCACCATCTCTAAATCCTACAACTTCACACTTTATTTCCGCTCCTAAGTTGTTATATACAATACACAATTCGCCTACAAAAGCTTTTATACCCTCAACTTCAACTGTAAGTCCTATTATTTTTTTAACTTTACCTTCACAAGTGATAGAGGGTATATCTTTTACTTTATTTATCAATTTTTCATAATATATATCAATCATAGTAACTCCTCTTTTACCTTAGATAACACACTTTCGATTCCAACAACAAGTTTGCCTTTTATAGTTTCTATTACTGCATTACCCATTTCAATAGATTCATCACCTAGTACAAATACATCACCATTTAACTTGTAATTTTCTTTAAGATTTAAAATTTCACCATCCAAGGTTTCTTTATATATAGGATTAACCTTTATAACAAAGTTTTCTCTTAACTCATACTCATCAATAGCACTAATTATTAAATTGTTAAGTGAAGATGTATCTTCAAATTTTTCTCTTAAAACTTGTTCACATATACTTATAGCTAGATCAACTATATTTTTTTTATTTTCCTTCATATGTAATACTACTTCATCTTTTGCTTCAAATAATACCTGACTAGCTTTTTCTAATATTTCACTAGCTTCTAACTTAGCTTTTTCAATATTATCTTCATATGCTTCTTTATATCCATCTTCATAACCATTTTTAACGCCTTGGTTATATCCTTGTTCGTAAGCTTTCTTCTCTATATTTGATGCACCTTTATTACCTTCTTCTATTATCCTTTCACTTTCCTCATGAGCTGAATTTATAATTTGTTCATATTGAATTTGAGCTTGTTCCATTTTCAACTTTATTTCTTCTTCAACTTTTGAAACTTTCTCAGCTAATTGTTCTTGTATTTGAGTTTGTGCTTCATCTACTAAACTTTCATCAGAGGCTTTAGTACAAGCTTTTATTACTTTTTTACCTTTTATTTTTACATCATCAGCCTTAATTACGCTACTACACAATAAACTCATCATCTGATCCTCTAGTTAAAGTTATTTCCCCTGCATCTTCAAGTCTTCTAATTACATTTACTATATTTTGTTGAGCCTCTTCTACTTGAGATATCTTTACTTTTCCTAACATCTCAATTTCTTCTCTAAGAGCTTGAGATGCTCTTTGCGATTGATTCCTAAATATAACATTTGCTACTTCTTTATTAGCACCCTTCAGAGCAAATGCAATATCCTTTACATTAATTTCTTTAAGAATTCTTTGTACAACAGTATTTTCTAATCTAACAATATCATCAAATATAAACATGTTAGATTTGATTTCCTCTGCCAGTTCCAAGTTTCTTTCTTCTATATATTGAATAATACTTTTTTCTGTTTTTCTATCAACATTGCTTAATATATCTACTAAGCTATCAACACCACCAGAGTTTTCTATCTCTCTTTGACCAAGCTTTGATAGTTTAACTTCAACTGCCTTGTCAATTGCCTTTATAACACTTGGAGAGACAGATGAAGTCGCACCTATTTTTAGTGAAACTTCATTTTTTATCTTATCAGGTAATTCACTTAAAATCGTAGCTGCCTTATCTGGTTGAATATGAGCAAGAATTATAGCTATAGTTTGAGGACTTTCTCCTTGTATACATGCAAGTATTTGCTCTGGCTCAGCTTTTCTCGCTGTCATAAAAAGCTTAGTATAAGCATCATATTTTATACCTTCTAAAAGCTTATTTGCCCTTTGATTGCCAAGAGCTCCATTTAGTAGAGTTTGTGCGTATGCTATACCACCTTCTAATACAAATTCTTTACCCTTATTTAATTCTATGAATTCTTGGAGTATTTCTCTTCTTTCTCTAGCATTTACAGTATTTATATTGGCTATTTCAACCCCAATTCTTTGAATCTTCTTGTCTGATAGATTTTTTATTATACTAGCTGATACATCAGCTCCCAAAGTCATTAAAAGTACTGCTGCTTTTTTAGCCCCAGTAACCTTTCTTACTTTAGGTATATTGCCTAAGTCAAATGCATTTCCTGTTTTAACAACTTCACTTTCCAAACTAAACAACCACCTTTTATTCGTTTAACCAACTCTTTACAAGTTCAGTAACTTGATCTGGATTTTCAGAAGCATACTTTCTTACTTCTTCTTCTAATGTTAAATCCTCTTGTTCATCTTCTATGTTAGTTAACCTAGTTTTTTCCATTTCTTCCAGTTTTTGATTTATTAAATCAATCTCAGCTTCTTCATCAAACTCTTCAATAGATTTTTTCTTTTTGTTAAGTATAAACATAGTTACTAGTAAAATTACTATTAAAACTAATATTCCTGCAACTATATAAGCTGTCATCTTTAGCACCTTGTTTATTCCTTCATCTTCTAAATTATTTATCGCATTATCTCCTGTATTTGAACCGAATTTCATAGAGACAACAGCAACATCATCACCTCTGCTAGCATCCATGCCGATAGCGTTCGCCACCATATCTCTGACATTTTTTATAGTAGTATTTGCTAAATCCCCGTCAATGGCAACAGATGCTGTTATTTTGTTTACCTCGCCTTGTGCTTTTATGGTTTTTGTCTCAGTCTTTCCAACTTCATACTCTACATTCTCTTCCTTACTTTTAGTAGTTCCAGTTTTACTATTTCCTTCATTATTCATGTTATTATCTACAGCACCACCAGTATTTCCTTCTTCCGTAGTACTATTTTCACTTCTTGATTCACTTTTAATGACCTTATTCGGATCTATTACAATTTCAGTTTTTTCATTAGTATCAAAATTCAAATCAGCATTTACACTTGCCTTTATCTTACCTTGACCAAATATTGGTTCAAGTAGTCTCACAATAGATTTTTCTAAATCATTACTTAAATCTTTCTCTGCATTTCTAGCAATATCTATTCCACTAGAATTAGTGCTTGTTACATTGCCTTCTTCATCAAATAAACCTTCTGATAATAGATTCATATTTTGGTCTACCACTTCAATATTTTGTTTAGGTATATTTGAAGTACTTGCCGATACAAGAGACATTATTGATCTTATTTGTTCCGGCTTTAAGCTTGATCCTGGTTTTAAATTTATAGATACTGCAGCACTCCCTGGAATACTCTCCTTAGCAAATACAGATTGTTCCCCATTTGTTATATGTACTCTAACATTTTCAACCTGTGGAAAGGTTTTTATTGTCCTTTCTATTTCACCTTGAATCATTCTCTGTTTTTTTATTTCAAATTCTTCATCAGTCATTCCAAATGAAGTACCTTCATCCATTATTTCAAACCCTTTTGAACCATTTGAAATACTGCTTGACAATTCAAGTCTTAATTTATCAACTTCTTCTTTTGGTACATATATACTATCGCCTTCTATTTTAGTTTCTACCTTTCTAGATTCTAATTCTTGAGATATCACTGATGCATCATTTGAATCTAGGCCCGAAAATAAAACTTTGTACTTATTGTCATTTATGTACTTAACTCCAAATACTATAGATGAGATAATAGCAACGAACCCTATTATAAGAGCTATTTTCTTTTCTATTTTTAGCTCCTTAAATTGATTTACCTTTTCTTGTAAAAATCCGCTTATCTTTTGTGCAATTTCCTGTAAATTCATTTATCTACTCCTTGTTAATAGACTACAACTGTACTCTATTTACTTCTTGGTAAGCCTCGTATAGCTTATTTCTAAGTTCCAACATAAGTTGCATAGACATTTGTGACTCTTGAACCGCTAACATAACATCATGCATAGCTAAATCATCACCTTTTATAAATCCCTCTATCATGTTATTAGCATTAACTTGAGATTCATTTACTTTATTTAAAGTATTATTCATAACATCTAAAAATTCTAAATTAGACTTCTTATCATCTGCAACTTGTTTATTATTAATCGAAGAATTTCCAATGCTATTTGTAAATAGATTAGAATTTAAATTTGTAGAACTTATTCTACTTATATCCTGCATAATATTTCCTCCTTATTATCTACCTATTTCTAAAGCCTTTGATATCATACTTTTTTGAGCATTCAATGTATCTATATTAGATTCATATGACCTAGATGCTGCTATTAAATCAGACATTTCAACCAATAAATCAACATTTGGATATTCAACATATCCTTCTTCATCTGCATCTGGATGATTAGGCTCATATAACCTTCTTAGAGGCGACTTATCTTCCTCTATAGATACTGTTTTCACACCTAGCATACCAAGTTTTTCATCATAATTTTCTTCAAATGATGCTACCTTCCTAACGTATGCTCCACCGTTTTCAGTTCTTGTGGTTTTCGCATTTGCTACGTTTGAAGATATTATATCCATTCTCATTCTCTCAGCAGATAAACCACTTGCACTAATTCTCACTCCACTAAAAACGCTCATCTAATTACCTCCCCGATATTACACTTTTTATCATGGCTATTTTTGTATTTGTTAAACTTACCAAAGCATTGTATTGAAGAGTAGTAGCTGCCTGATTTACCTTTTCACTTTCAAGTTCTACGTTATTTCCATCTTCCCTCATAATGGAATTTTCATCTACTTTGACTTCAATCTTTGCATTTTCTAACTTCCCCTCTAAAGTCTCTTCAAAAGTAACGTACTTTCTTTTATAATCTGCAGTATTTATATTAGCAATATTATTCGCGATAACCTTACTCCTTAAGTCCGTAGCATCTAAACTCATCTTCATTAATCCATATGTATCCATATATTCCTCCTTTATTTATCATTTTTATATTTTTTTCAACAAAAAAACTACCCTAAAGAGTAGTTATAATTACTTAAAATATAAATCATCACTCTTTATATATAGTTAAAACAAAATAACTAAATTAATTATATAATATAATATTCGATTAATTTTCTCTTAATAAGGAATTATACATGTTTTTTAGTGTTTATTATTCATTTTATTCCATTTTTCTCACTTTTAAGAATTTTTTCGAATATTATATTTTCTAATTTGTAGTATGTTTTTACCTATAAAAAAATACCCTATTAAAGAGTATATTTTTTTATCAGTAATGATAACAAAAAGTTATAAACTCTTTGACAACTGGCTGACATAGTTTTATTAAAACCTTAGCCCCTATAGCTTTGCGTCCTTAAATTTCTTTAAGTTTGCCTATTTAATTTTACATTTTTTTACATATTAGTATAATATTATACTATATTCGAATATTTATCAAGTATTTGCAACAATTTTTAACAATAAATAACTTTTCTATATTATTTATTTATAGAGCAAAAAAATTTACAGCTACATAAATAATTTGAATTTAATATAATAAAGCCGATAGCTTAGAAATTAGATTTCACTGCTATCGGCTTTATTATATTTAACTTTTAAAACTACTTTATATGTATTTTTAATCCTATGAAAGAGATTCAAACCTGTTTTATATATCTAGATATATTTTTTAGATTTCAACTCTTTACCTTTGTCATCTATTACCTTAAGTGCAGTTTCATCCACTTTTATATAGTAATCTGACATTATATTGATTTTCTCAGTGTTTTCTTAACATGACTTGGATGCTAAGCTTAAGTAACAAATCTTTTTATATATGATCATACTGGTACTTATTTTAACATATCTTTTTCTTTACTCTTCTCAGCTAGACTTCCTCTTTACCTCAACTTATCCTCTTCATATATCACAGTATAAACTTATACATTTTCAGCTAACACTATTTGGTTCGTACTAAAATAAAAGTAGCTCAGTTGCTATAATTTCTATTTTGTAGCAGATAGATATATGTGTGTTCCAATTGGCGTCATATCATATAAATGCACCAAATTCCCATAAAAACATTGCTCTATTTTAAACCCAGCTTTCTTAACCATTTGAATTAAAGGATCTGTGTCAAAATATATCAAATGTTCATATGATAAATTATATTCATAGCAATTTTCTCCGGATAATGTCGCTCTTGTGTTGTTCGGAACAGCAATATATATTTTACCATCTTCTTTTAATATTCTATATACCTCTTCTAATTCCCTCATAGGATTAGTATAATGCTCTAGTACACTCCACATAGTTATACAATCAAAATTATTTGATTCAAGTTTACAATCAATTAATGACTTATTATACATATTTATACCTTTATTAAGACAAATATTATATGCATAATCGGAAATTTCTATACCATATGTATTCCATCCATTATTTTTCATAACTTCCAAGAAATCACCTGTACTGCATCCAATATCCAATATACTATTTTTAGCTAAAGAATTTTTATTAATCCAGTTACATCTATTCGAAAACATTAATTTTTTGTTTAAATTTTCATATCCAAATCTATAACCACATATCCCACCATTATAATAATTTTCATATTTATATATTTCACCTAAATTTGCATCAGATGGTTTTTTACTTGTGAATACTAACCCACATTCTTCACATTTAACAATATCTATTCCATCAGGTCTTTTAGCTATTAATTTGTATTTTTTACTGCTACACAAATGACATGTTTTTACATTAACATCAAATAAAGATTGGTGTTTTTTCAATCTACTTTTTCTATTTAAATACTTATCTATCAATTCTAATGAATTAAAATATACATTTTCAGATGATTTCCACTTACCAGCCATAGCTAATAACTTACTTACATCCCTATTCACAATAGGTGTATTGTGAATCTCTTTTTTACTCTCGCATAAATCGCTATATAGCTCATTGCTCTTAACATAATCCTCTATTTCAAAACTATATATAGATTTTGTATATAAAGAGTCTAAATTTTTTCTTAAATAGTTATAATCTTTCATAATTAATTTTATTATAAATTCTTTATGCTTTTTATTATTCGCTAGACTAATTAATTCTGCTCTATATTCTTCAGGTATGTTATTATTTTTTAATATTTCATTTACAGCATAATCTATCTTTCCTAATTTTAATAAAGCTTGAATGTAATTTCTAAATGTATGATTTATATTTCTATTTCTATAAGCATTTTCAGCATGCTTTAAACACGTTTCAATATCATCTTCGAAGTATGTCATTGCATATGATGACTCAATAGATGGATCATACTCTTGTTCTAAGCTTCTTTTAAATGACTTCCTTATAGTTACTATAATTTCATCATCCTGTTCTTTTTCATTTATATTGCCTCTTAATGCATCAAGTATAGATATAACTCTATTATTCCATGTGTGACTTTCTATTAATTGTTTCATATCATTTTTATAATTTTCTTTGCTTAATAAGATATCATTTATATATTTATTAAATTGGTCAAACTTACTGGCAGCTTTTATATATGCTTTATCAAACAAACATACATCCGGTAACTTAGTAGTTATCACAGGTAAACCTGATGCTAAATATTCATAAATCTTTATAGAGTCACAATTTATAGCCATGTCTGTGTTATCTTTTAAGGGAACTATACCAATGTCACTATTCCTCATGTAGTATTTTAATTCATTATGATTCTTAGGACCTAATATATATAAATTATCTTCTTTTTCTTGAAGCATCTTGCCACTTATAGTACCTACCATTACAAATGATTTATCTCTATTCTTTCTAACTAACTTATATAATAACTCTTCATCAAATCTATCATATATCACTCCCACATGCAAAACAATTGGTTTAGGTATATTTTTAAATTCATCAGGATATATCCCTTTGTCTTCAAAATCAGATATATTTACTGCATTTTTTAATAAATATACATTAGACCTATTTTCTATAAATCTCTTATTCATATATAAAGACGTACTTACTGTAGTTATAATAGATGCTTTATTCATAATTTCTTGTTCATAATCTATAGTTTTAGTGCTTGACCAAAATGCATTTTCTAAGTCAGTGTTATCATCTACACATTCATATATTATTTCAAAATCACCTTTTATACTTCCTAAAATAAAATAATCATTTGGATTTTGTGTTATAAATAAAACCTTATTAATACTTTTATCCACTATATCTTGAGCTATGTTTATAAAGTCACTTGATATTTCTTTATAGTCTTCATTCTTTATTAATGTATGTATATTTACTCCCTTATACAATTCCTTATATTCTAAACTTGTTTTTATATTATTATTTATAACAGGTACTGTACTTACACTATAAACATCATATCCCAGCTCACTTAATGTAGTCGCAATATGATGTGATCTTTTTAATATTTTACCCCACCCTGGACACAATACTACAAATGTAACTTTCTCTAAATCATTTTTGCTTATATTTTGATTATAGTTCTCAGATAAAAGCTCAATAACCTCATTTCTTAATAAAATATCATCTGTATATTTCATAACTTTTTTATAGTATGTAATTGCTTTTTCTTTATCATTTTGTAGATTATATATATATGCTTTATTATATAATAAATCTATGTTTAAGCTATCTATTTTTAATCCAGTATCTATTATTTTTAAAGCATTTTCTAGATTATTTCTATATACGCTTATAACCACCTTCATGCAAAGTATATCTATATCATCTTTTATAATTTCTTCATAATTTCTAATTTGTTCTTCTGCATCATCTAATTGACCATTATTTATTAAGTTTTGAACAATTTCTTTCAATTTAATTTTTAAGTTTATCATATTATCTTTATCTATTATCATGTTATATTCCTCCTTATCCTTAAAAGTTAATTATACTGATTTAACTCATTTATTTTCTCTTTAAGTTCATTTTTTATATCTGTATCATTAGCCAATTCTAATGTTTTTATATAAAATAGCCTAGCCTCATCAGTATCTTTTTTATATTCTTTTAAATATGCAATATTGTATAATGTGTTTAAATTATTATTATCAATTAAAATTGACTTTTTAAGCATATTTTCAGCTTCTTTTGCATCTTCTTCCATTAAACTTATTATTGCTTTCATATTATATATTTCACTATCGTGCTTAAACAAATATTCACAATCATTTACCATTTGTTTTGCATCTTGTATATTTCCATTATTTATACTATTTTCTATAAGCGATTTATACTGTTTTTTAAGTTCTTTTATTTCTATACTTTCGTTAACACTTTCACTAAGCTTATCAACAAGGATTTCTATGGCTTTTTTATATTCTTCATGATCTAAAATCAATGATTTTATTTCTTTTACATATAATAACGGATCTTTATCTTTTATCTTTTGTGCTAGATTTATTTTAATTATAAATTCATCTTCTTTATCTTTTAGTAAATATAATATTTCTTTATCTGATAAATCAGGATTATATACCCGCCTTATAAAATTATATCTATATGTTATATACATATAAAATATTTCTTCATATTTATCATTATAAAAACCATCACTAATAAGTAATTCTTTAGATATACAACTACATATCTTAAGTTTATTCAAGTCTAATGTATTAGGGATCTCCAATAAAAAATCATATAGTTTTTGTATGCAATCTCGTTTATAAGAAACTATATAATTAAAATAATCTTGCATATATGAATAGCTTACATTTTGTAATAATTCTAATATATCTAAATTATTATTTATAGTATAATAAATAATATCGCCATAGTATGGTTGTTTTCCATCTAATAATAATCTGCTTAATTCTTTTGTTGTAAATTTTTCTCCTATCCTTACCTTATTCAACAAACCATAACTATTGTTTATATTTGATAATAATTTATATATAGTTTTTTTGTCATTTTCCTTTATTTTTAGTATCATACGTTCAAGACTAGACTCTATATATTTAGTATCTACCTTTGATGATATTTTTTTGTTATATATATTTAGTATTTCATTTGTTTTATTTACTTTATATAAACTATCAAATATAATTTCATTTATATCTCTTATTTCTTCATAATCTATACCTTTTGATTCTTCGATTACGTCTTCATATTTTTCTAAATAATAGTAATTTCTGACTATATTTACTTCGGCGTATTTTTTTAATCCTACTGTGATTCCATCAGCATATATACTATTTGCTTGTGTAGAAATATTATAATTATCCACTAAATATATGTATTTTTTATAATTATTCAAACTTTCTTCATATTTATATAGAAAACTTTGACTAAGTGCTAAAAAATAATATATATCAATATTTTTATCATCTTTTTCTTGCAAATATTCTGTACAAACTTTTTCACATTTATCAAATAATTTTAAGTCAATATAAAGCCTCGCTAAATTTGAATAAACATAAACTGGTATACTTACACATTTACTATATAAGTCCATAGATTTTTCTATATAATATAATGCCTCTTCTCTTTGACTTATTGCTATGAAGTTTTTAGCTAATTGAAAATTTACATATGGGTCATTAGGTCTCTTTTTTATCTCATTCAATAAGATTTTTTCATTTCTTTTAAGCTTTTTTTGTTTAAATTCTTCATCTACATACAAATACCCATAATGATTAAATACTGCTACATTATTGTATATAGGTTCATTGTACATAGGTTGTTCATGTATAGCACCTTCATACTTAAAATTTTCATTCTTGAATAACCTTAAGTTTAAAGCTGTACTATAAGATTTACAATCTTCTGAACTTATATTTCTCAGTTCTACAGATGCGCAGTTATACTTTTTATGTAAATCTGATTCAAAAAAATTAACCATATTTTCACATTCTATCAGCTCTTCATCTGCATCTAAAATAAGTATCCAATCACCCTTTGCGTAGCTTATTGATTTATTTCTCATGTCGGCAAAGTTATCATTCCACTTTTCAAAATAAACCTTATCTGTATACAATTTAGCTATTTCTATACTTCTATCTGTAGAACCTGTATCTAAAATTATTAATTCACTATTAATTTTTTCTCTTATTTTCTCTAATGCTTTTAATGTTTTTTCTAAAAATTTTTCTTCATTTTTAATCATCAATACAATACTTAGTAACATATTTTTCCCTTTCAATATTATTAAAGTTAAAATTAAAGAGTAAAGCATATGCTTTACTCCTTAGTTTTAAAACTTTAATATAATTATCTTAATAATTGAGCTACAGACTCTGGTTGTTGCTTAGCTTGAGCAACCATTGCCTGAGATGCTTGATTTAATATATTTAACTTAGATAACTTAACCATTTCTTTTGCCACATCTACATCTCTTATTCTTGATTCTGCTGCAGATAAGTTTTCAGTTGAAGTTGTTAAGTTTGAAGAAGTGTACTCTAATCTATTTTGTACTGCTCCTAATGTTGATCTTGCTTCATTTATAGTTGCTAAGTCAGCAGTTGCTGCATCCACTACAGCTTTAGCTTTTGCTGCATCAGCTACATCTGAAGTTACTGTAGTAGCTAACGCTCCTACTGCAAATGTTCTTGTTTCATCATTTGCTCCTGCTTGTATTGTTACTGTAGTAGCTGTAAATACTGTAGTATTGTTGAACTTAGTATCTGTGCCTATCTTGCCTATTTCTTTTGTTAATTCATCTAACTCTAATGATATTTTATCTCTATCAGCATCTTCTAGTGTTGTATTACCAGCTTGAACTCCTAGCTCTCTCATTCTTTGAACTATGTTTCCTGCTTCTTCTAAAGCACCTTCTGCCGTTTGTATCATAGATATACCATCTTGTACATTTCTATCAGCTTGTTCCATACCTCTTATTTGAGATCTCATTTTTTCAGATATAGCAAGTCCTGCTGCGTCATCTCCAGCTTTAGTTATTCTTAATCCTGAAGACAATTTTTCCATAGAATTCCCTGCTAATGCAGTGTTCTTTGTCATTTGGTTTGTTGCTATCATAGCATTAATATTAGTGTTTATTCTCATTTTTCTACTCTCCTTAGTTTTTTTCGACATCCTTGTCTTATTATTTATTTAGAAATACTTGGCCAAGTATCGCTTACAATATAATATTTCGGCTAGCTTTATTAAAACTTTATACTTTTTCATTAAAAATATTTATTTTTTCTTTATTCGTATATGTATATGAATTACTTGCTTGCTTTAATAATCTATGTTCTCTTATTTCTTGCTTAACTTTAGTTATATTTTCGCTTATTAACCTTTTAATAGATAGGTCTACATCTACAATCCCCTCATCTATCAATGTTTTTTTAAATTCTTTATTATTTATCTCTTCTTTCAAGATTTTTTCTCTTTCATTCATCAAGTTTTCTAGTTCTTCTAATCTATTATTTTCAAATAGTTTTATTATATCTAAAGAAATAGATTTGTATAGTTTTATATTATTCATATCTAATCATCCACCTAAGTTACATCTGCATAAAATAGTTCATTTGGGAATTTAGTTTATTCATACTAGCTTCTAATGTGCTGAACTTTTTATATAAAGCATTTTCTTTATTATTCATTTTTCTTTGAAGATTTTTTATAGACTCTGCTTGTCTTTTTAATTGTTCTGAATAAAAGTTGTTAGCTACTGATGCTGTTTTTTCTATACCTGCTTTTTTTGCAAATACGGAAGATGAACTACCCACATAATCCTTAATAGTGTTTTTCATTCTTTCCATTACACTAGAATTGTCTTTAGCAAAAATTTCATACACTCTATCTGCATTATTCTCTAGTGATTTTCTAAATTTATCTTCGTTTAATGATATTTGACCTTTTTTATTGTAATTTTCATGAGATGTAAGACCCATTTCATTTAAGACTTGTATACTCTCCCCAAATATTGATTTCTGCATATCATCAATAAATCTTCTCATTTCTGAATCATTTCTAAGTAGTCCTTCTTTTGCATTCTTCTCCCATTTTTCTATTTCTTCTTCTGACATATCTTTTTTCTGATCTTCTGTTAATGGCCGATAATCTTTATTAGGTTTTTGTATTACAAGATTATATGTTTTATCCATCAATTTGTTATAATCTTCTACAAAAGCTTTCATGTTGTCTATTACAGGTTGTGTATCTTGAGTTGAAGTTATTTCTACTATTTCTCCAACCTTAGCTGAGTGTAGATTATACGTTATACCATCTATGGTAAATGAATTTGATGTTTTATCAATAGGTGCATTTATAATTTCCTTTCCATCATTTCCATAGACTTTAATATCAGAATCAGTCCCTGTAAACTTACCATCTACCATGTTTCCTTTTAATCCTAAGAAGTCTAATGAACTTCCAATAATTTTAAAACCATTATTAGAACCTGTACTTTTACTCTCTATTGAAAATGTTCCAGTCATTTCACTATATGATGCTTTTACATTACCGCCAGTTGCGTCATTTATTTTATTTATTAAGCTTTCTATTGTATCTCCATTACTTATTGTTATCGCTTCAGACACTTGTGTATCGCCATCGCCATATTTAATAGTAAATGTAGTTTCTGTATCTTTTAATCCTAAACTTTCTAATGTAGCCTCTTTACCACCTTTTTCCCTAATACCATCAGCAGTTGCTTTAGCTGACTCAGCTAATTTTATAACCTCAAATTTATAATTTATAGGATTCGCTCCTGCACTTCCAGTAGCTGTTATGACACTAGAGTTAGAGCTAGAAGCTGTTAGAGTATTCCATGCACTAGATTTTATTATTGAGTTTTCAGATGTTATTGAAAAATACTTATCATTTAATCCTTGTATATCTTTTATAACTTCTCTATATATATCTTGTTGCCATTTTATAATTTGTTCTTTTTGTTTAACTTTATCTATTTTGTTTTGTTCCCCTGTAAGCATTTCCTTTACCATTGCTTCTGTGTCCATACCTGTGGCTAGACCTGGTAATCTTATACCACTTACACTTGACATAAAAATCTCCCCCTATTCGCCAGTTTTTATCTTTTTATCCACTTCGTACCACATATCTCTAATTTCTTCTATTACTGGAAGTATCTCATCTATTATTTGTATATCTTTTTTCATATTAGCCCTAATTAGTTCATTTTTTATATATTCATATATCTTATATAAATCTTCCATATAAGTTCCCACACTTTTGTCCATTGTTATCATAAGTTCTAAGAATATATCTTGAACTCTAACTAACTCTTTATGTGCTCTTGCTATATCTCTTTCTATTATAGCTAATTTTGCAATTTTTGTATATTTAACAGCACCATCTAATAACATTAATAATAACTGCTCTTTAGATGACATGTTCACCGAATTTTGTTTATATGCACTGTATGGATTTGTCGTATACATAATCTTTCCCCTCACTTTTATTACTTTATCACTTCTAAAATATAGTTTACTTTTGTTATTGCCTTTGAGTTTTCATTTTTTACTTTTTCATATATTTCTTTCCTAAGTATAGTTTTTTCTTCGGGAGCATCTATAGCAATTTTAACGCTTCCATCTTCTATTTTTACTATTTTTATTTCTATATCATCTCCTATTAAGAGAGATTCATCTTTTTTTCTAGTAATTACTAACATTTTCCCACTCCTTACATTAAAGGTTCTTTTATTTTGTATCTATCATCTTGCAATATTAATTGTTTACCTTTATTGTTTTTTATATTTATTATAACAGGAGCTTTTAAGTTTACAGTACTCGTATCTAGTGTTTTTCCTAATGTTATTAAGTTTAACACTAATACATCTTTAGGTTCCTCGATGTTTAATGCTTTAATTATCTCATCATTTAAATCTATTTCATAATCTTTTCTTACTTCAAAAGGAGATATAGACACAAATCCTATGTTTGAATCTTCTTTTGATATTATTGTTTTAAACTTAGGATTATCTTCTACTTCATTCACTACAAAAGTTTTGTATTCTTCAAACCCCGGTATACCTTTTTCAAATAATATATCCATATCATCCTCCTAATTATCTTAAATAGTCCATTATAGTAGGTTGTATTAATTTTGCTCCTACTTGGATAGATGCTTGATATACCAACTCAGCTGATTTTAATTCTATAAATTTTTCAACATGATCTACATCTTGATCTAAGGATAATACACTCTTCATATTAAGTATATTTTCCTCATTTAATTCTCTTACTTTTTCAGCTGTGCTGGCCCTAACCCCTAGTGATGTTCTTTCATTTAATGAGTGATTAAATAAAACATCTATATTATTTTTCACAGTACCTACTAATTCTTCTTTCGCCTGGTTACTTTCATCTTCCGTTCCATTAGCTATTTTATTCATTAAACCAGATATTTTGTTTATTTCATCAAGGAAGTTAACTTGATTTCCATGTTCATCAGTTTCATTGAATAGTTCTCCTACCGAAATATTATAATCAATATTTATTCCATCTGATATATCCGCTTTCAGATCACCTATGTTTGAGTTTGGGTTTATCTCTAATTTTATTGTTCCGTCTGGGTTTGATATCAACTTTACTGGCTGTTCATCTACATTTGTTCCACCAAACATGTACTTTCCTCCATAAGTTGTGTTCAAAATATCTGCCATTTCTTTTATATTTTCATTCATTTCCGCATTTATAGCTTTGTATTCTTCTTTTGAATATGTTCCATTTCCTACCTTTAATATTCCCTGTTTTATATCTCCCAGTAAGTTTCCGAATTTTTCTAAAGAACCATCTGTAGTGTTCATCCATCCTACTGTCTCATCTATATTATAATTATACTTTTCTGTATATTTTATTTCATTATTCAAATTCATTATTCTTACAGCTTTATGTGGATCATCTGATACTCTATTTACTACTTTACCTGTATTTAATTGCTCATTTATTTTATTTAATCTTGATAAGTTTTGCTGTGTATCATACATATGACTTCTTATCATTGAAGAATTAGTTATTCTCATAGTTCCCCTCCTTAATTATCTTTTTAATCCATTAATTACTACATCTAATAAAGAGTCTATAGTTGATATTACTTTTGCACTTGCATTATATGAATGTTGAAATTGTACCAGGTTAACCATTTCTTCATCTAGTGAAACTCCAGATACATTTAATCTTGAATTATCTATCTCTTTAAGTATTTTACTTTGATTTTTCTCATTTCTTATTACTTCTTGAGCTTCATTTCCTAGTTTTTGAATTATATTATTATAGAATTTATCTATGGTTATTGCATCTGAACCTATGGTTATTTTTTCGTCTTTTAATTTATACATTTGTGATGCTACTTCTGATGTTATATCCCATGCTTTAGGGTTATCTTTTATGTTATCATTTATTTTTAAAATCGGGTCTGAATCAGCATCGAAGACAAATAATTCCTCTATTCCATTATCCTTAAGTATTTTATTTACATTGTCAGCTATTCCTTCTACAAGTTCGGTTAAACTAGATGCAAATTCATTAACTTTATTTATCATTTCTAATGAACCTTGCATTTCTCCAGATGTGTTTAATTTTATAGTTATTTTACCTTCTGGATCTTTTAATATTTTACCATCTGCATCAGTATCTACAAGTTCACTAAGCTCTAATTTTCCATCTTCTAGTGCTGCCTGTACATTTTTATCATTTAAGTTTAATTTAAAACTTAAATCATCTAGTATTTTGTCTCTTTCATCCATTAAATCGTTAGGTGATTTACCACTACCTTGTACTATCTTTATATGTTTCTCCAATTCTTTTAATTTTCCAAGCATATCATTTATTTCTTTTATATCGTCATTAATCTTTTTTTCAGCTTGTCCACTTAGATTATCTAATTTCTCTTTAATATTACTTATACTATCTGCTAAATATTTACTATTTTGAATAACAATATCCTTGGCCGCAACATCTGTTGGGTTTTTAGTTAGTTCTTGCCAACTACTAAAGAAGTTTGATATTGATGCTGATATTGATGTTTCTGATGGTTCATTAAATATACTTTCCATATTTGTATAGTGCTCATATTTTACACTTGTTTCTCCATAGTTGTGAGATTCACTTCTAAACTGAAAGTCGTAAAATGTATTTCTTATTCTTATTACATCCGTAGCTTCAACTCCAGTTCCTATCTGCCCTGCTCCCATACTACTGTTGTATCCTGGGTAGCTATAAGCACTTTTTGCGCTTTGTTCTACTCTTTGTCTACTATACCCTGGAGTATTCATGTTATTTATATTATGCGATGTTGTTTGTATTGACGTTTGGCTTACGCTCATTCCCGATTTTGCTGCATGCAAACTGCCTAATAATCCTGCCATAATTTTCCCCTCCTATTTACCTACTTGTCCATAGGCATTGTATGTTCCTATTCCATTCTTTGGTTTTATAAAGTTCATCATTTTCTTTGTAAAAAACAGTTTTTGCTTTATAAGAGTTTCATTTGCTTCTTTTTGTATTTCTATCATTTTTAATGAATTTGTTATTTCTTCATATGCCTTTTTAACATTTTCATCTTCGCATTTTTCTATAGTATTTTTCATACTTGTATCACTACCCATTATTTTTCTTCTATTAATTTCTAACTTTGCTAATTCTTTAGATGTTTCATCTAGCTCTTTGGCAATTTTATCTATTTTCACTACGTCTTCACTTATTATTAAATCGTATTGCTCATCTAGTTGTTTAAGTAATTTATTTAATACACTTTTTTGTTCATATATTATTACTTTTAACTCTGGGTTCAATTATATATCCCCCTTCATATGGCTTATTATTTTTTTAGCTAATTCTTTTGAATCTACATTATAGGTTCCATTTTCTATTCTCTTTTTTATTTCATTTACTTTTTCTATATTAATTTCTTTGTTTTTGCTGCTTACTTCGTTTAAGTATTTACCTAAATCTGATATTTGAAGTGTGTCAGTTTGTTTATTTTGTTTAGGTTTTGTCTCCACTTTATTACTTTTATATACATTTTCTATAGTTCTAAATCGTACTGAGTTTATGTTCATAAAGTACCCCCTATAAATATTTAATTATCATTTTCCGTTTTTATTTTTGATAATCTTATTGCCAGTTTGTTATCCATTATTATACTCTCTCCACTAGCTACCATTTTTCCATTCACATTTATATCTAATGCTTCTTCTACGTTTTTATCCAGTTCTATTATATCTCCTACTTTATAATTTAAAATTTTTTCTATTTTTTCGTGTCTCGATCCCATTAATATCGTTATACTCATCTGAGCATTCATTACATCATCTACACTATTTAGTGGAGATTTTTCTCCTTTTTTCAATTGTTCAAATTGTACTTCATATATGTCTTTATTTTTGAATACTTTATCCATCTTATCCTCCTATAAGTAAATATCTAGCAATAGTCCGTTTATTTCATCTATTTTTGATGCTATATCTATATTTTGCTTTTGTTCATATACTAGTTCTCTTGTCATTTTATCTAGCTTTTCATTTACTGTATTTACCGTTGTAAAATAGTTATTGTTCCAGAAGCTTGTATTTTTGTTTAAACTATATACATACTCTACTACTGATTTTAGATATCCTTTTATTGCCTTTTTATACTTTACTACATCAGTGAAATTCTGTGTTGTTATTAACCGTTGACCTACAACCTCTATTTCTTTGCGGTATTGATCTAGTTCTTCTTTTGTTTTATACCTACTTGCTTGATTGAAGTTCTCGCTAAAGCCTGACTTCGTATCATTTCCTTTATTTTCTATGTTTAGTTTGGTATTTATACCAATACTTCCTACTCTCATATCTACCTCTAGTATTTTATATTTGTTTAGACAATGCAATTTTCTTTACCTTTTCTCAATGCACTTGATTCATTTTTATTTTTGATTATTTATTTTAACAACTTCTATCAAATTTTCTAAGTTCATTGGCTTGAAAAAGTAATATCCTTGTATTAAATCACATCCCATTTCTTTAAGAGCTTCATATTCATTTTGTTCTTCTACTCCCTCAGCTACAACCAAAGTATTGGTTGTGTGAATCATATTTATTAAGTACTCTATAAATTTCGGATTATCATTTATATACACTACTAAGGATTTATCAATCTTTATTTCATCTACATTATTTTTTTTTATATAATCTATTGAATTATATCCCTTACCAAAGTCATCCATAGAAACTTCTATACCTATATTTTTTATACTATTAAATATGGTTTGTACTGTATCTATACGATCTATATTTTCATTTTCTGTTATTTCAAATTTTAAAAGTTTATTATCAAATTCCAGTTGGTCTATTTTCTCTTTTACTTCTTTCAAAAAATTTTCTTCTTGTAATTGTCTCGGTGATATATTTATAGATAAACCTATATCTGACTTTGTTATATCATTTAATTTTTTAATTTCACTACAAGCTCTACTTATAATCCATTTTCCTAGTGTATTTATGTACCCTGACTCTTCTGTAAATGCAATTAATTCCTGTGAAGGTATATATATTTTGCCTTTTTTAAACCAACGTATTAACGCTTCTACACCTTGTATTTTGTTACTTACTACGTCTACTTTGGGCTGGTAGTGGAGAACTATTTCACCATTATCTATTGCTTTTTCTATCATTTCTATACTTATATCTCTTTTATATTTTTCATTATAAATTTGATATTTATTTTCGCCATTTTTAATCGCACTAGACATACATAATGCTATTTTATTATTAGAATCTTCTATATTAAATTGATCATTAGTGTAGGTTATAGCTGCAATATTTAATGATATTTTCATTTTTTTTTTACACACGTTTATATTCTTTGTTGTTTCAATAATTTCTTCTATAGTATCTTTTATGGTTTCTAAATCTATTTCGTTTGTATATATACCAAATTTAGTTCCTGATAACCTACCTACTATGGAGCTTTTATTAATATTAACTAATTGCGTTTCTATATATCTTATTACACTGTCTCCACATTCAACTCCACAATTTAGATTTATAAAGCTAATCCCTATAATCTTAACTTCTATAAATGTTCCATTTTTTTTATCTTTCAAGCACTTAAAAAACTTCTTTCTGTTATAAGCCCCTGTTAACTCATTCTTTGATATATTTAATTTTTTCGAAGCATTAATTATCTTTTTTAAGGTATTTTTTATTTCCACAAATTTTAACATATAGCATTGCATTCTTAATTCCCCTTTAAAGTTCATTTTTGCTAACTTTTATTTTCTTACTTCTGCTATACGTCTTTTTTTAATATTTCTTTAGTTTTGTTGATAATATATTAAGCATTTGAATATATTTTATAAAAATAATCAATAATTCTATAAAGAATATATCTTTGTATTTCAGATTACAATTTATATATTATCATTTACAAAGGAATTTAGGAGGAGATTTTTATGTTTAATATAGGAGTATGCTGTAATGATATTAAAGAAATGAACGTATTAAATACATATTTAAATAAATTCTTATCAATAAATAAATTTAATTACAACCTTTACAAGTTTGATTCCATTGAAAGTTTTCTACATAATCTTACATTTAATTTTGATATTATTTTAATATCTACAGATTTAAAAAATAAGAGTTTAATTTATGATATTCATAATAAATGCACAAATTATAATAAAGATGTAAAGATAATCTTTATCCCTGAAATTGTAGATTTTATGATAAATGGTTTTTTTCTTAAGGATTTTAGATATGTCTTAAGCCCTGTAAATTATTCATCACTTGAGGATGAACTTTCTTTATGTGTGCAAGAATTAAATTATATGACTAAGAAAATTCAATACACAACATTAGACGATATAGATTATAATACTATTTTATTTATAGAAGCTAATAAAAATAGTAGTGTCATACACACTACTATTGATACTATCAATTATAATCATCAATTAAATCATATACATAAAAAGTTAAATGATTCTAGGTTTTTTATTTGTCATAAAAACTATATAATTAACATTGAAAAAATAACTAAATTGAGTAAAAGTAATATTACAATAAACTCTAATACTATTCCTGTTTCTATTAATAGATTTAATGATTTAAAGAATAATCTTTTAACTATGCTAAATTTAATATAATTAATAATCTAGCCATAGTTTATAAAAATGAGATAGCAATAATGCTAACTCATTTTTATTATACCGCTTCTCCTATATAATATTTCATTACCTTCGGTACATAATTTTGAGTTTCTTTAGGCATTTTATATATATCATTTATAGATTTCACACCTCTTTTAGCCATTCTAGTAGGTCCTCCGTTATATGCCATCAATCCCATTTGTATATCACCGTCATATTTATCTATATACTCTTTGATATGCCTAGTGCCACCATCTATATTCTGATATATATCAAATGGATTCATAACCCCTAAGTCTTTACAGTTAAACGGCATTAATTGCATAAGACCTTTAGCTCCTGCACTCGATACAGTATTTGGATTAAAGTTTGATTCAACCTTTATTATTGCTCTTATTAAGTTTTCATCTACTCCATACTTCTTAGAAGATATTCTTATCGCATTGTCTATCTTTTTATTTACATCATCATCTTTATATGATGATTGTATCTTATTAGTGTTTTGAATACTATTTTGAGTTTCTAAGTTTATAGTGTTATTTTGTATATTATTTATACCAAAGTTATTATCTTTATTATTTTGCGACACTGCTTTTAATAAGCTTATCATTACCATATCAAATGCACCACTATTACTATTTTCACAGTTACAGCTATTTGTCCCACCCATTGCTAAATTTGACGTCATTTGCAACAGTTGTATATTATCAATCATCTTATTCATTCACCTCAAATTTATTTTATAACCTTATATACGGACCAATCTTAAACTCCTTTATATAAAACGCAATTAATAAAAAAGTTTCTCATTCAATGAAACTATGTACATTACTATTATACGCGAGTTTTCTACATATTTTAAAATATTATAATCTCCTTGCGATAAAAAATTCGCTTCGCTCATGTCGCTAACGACTTCGTCCGTTGCTCAAAATATTTTTTATGCTCAAAACCAGTTTATTGATATTGCTTGGGTTCATAAGTTATCCATACTTTCCCAAGTATTTTAATATATTTAAGCATAAAAAATGTCTCTAAAAATCTTAGAGACATCTTATTAATTATCTTATAGTATTATATCTAAATATCCACTTGGATGGAAATAGTACACATTAGCACTATTTTTATCTACAAAGTATCCTAAATCTCCATCTACATTACCTAAAAATACATATCCTTCAAGTCCTTTATCTTTTAAAACTGTAAAAGTATTTTCGTCTCCTTGGAAGCTATATTTTATACTAGGATTATATATTTCTAAAACTTCTTTAGCTTGATCTATATTTAATTCTTTTACTACTTCTACATTACTTTGTTCTGTTTTGTTGTTAGCTACCGTAGTTTGATCTTGGGCAAAGCTTGTTACTATTGGATTTGCTACTAATAAACCACCACATAAAATTGATAATACCATTATTGCTTTTTTCATATCGACCACATCCTTATATATGTAAATTTTATTATTTTTCTTTTGTTGTTTCTATATTTAAATATTATCATAATGCATGTCCATATAACAGTTACACCACTGTTACTTTAGATTACAAATTCGTAAATATGGTTACAGCCATGTAACTTTTATTTATAAGTCCCCTTATATCTCCCCATTACTACCCCTACCATAATATGAATATTTTTTTTTATAATATTCATATTTTTCTTTGTACAGAGTAACTTCATTTTAGATTATAAATAATACCTCATTCATTGTCACACATCACAATATCGTTAAATTCAAGCAATATCTAGGTTACAATTTTATTTTTTCCACAAGTTGTAACTCAATCACTCCATATTACAAATTATATTTTTGAATAATATTTTTTATTTCTTGCATTTTTCTAACTAATCTGTTATTATTTTTCTAAATATTAGAATTTACTTTGCTTCGGAATAATACAAACTTGTAAACAATTAAGGAGGATAATTATGAAAAAGAAATTAAGTCTTACGTCAAAAATATTTATTGGAATTATACTAGGTGCTATTTTCGGTATCTTACTAAAAAAAATTCCTTCTGGAACACTAAAGGATACCATTTTATTAGGCGGAATAATAAAAATAATGGGTACTGGATTTATTAATGCTATAAAAATGTTAGTGGTACCACTAGTATTCGTTTCAATAGTTTGTGGAGCTTCATCTATGGGTGATGTTAAGAAATTAGGTAGAATAGGTATAAAAACAATGTGCTTCTATTTAGTTACAACTGCAGTTGCAATTACTATTGCACTTGGTGTAGGTAAATTAATCAATCCAGGCTTAGGACTTGATATGTCTAGCCTTGTTACTACAGAAACGACTATAGCAGAAAGTAAATCATTAGTAGATATAATTCTTGGTATGATTCCTTCAAATCCAATTCAAGCATTAGCTAATGGTGAAATGCTACAGATAATTTTATTTGCATTATTAGTTGGTATATCAATAAGTTTAATAGGTAAAAAGGCTAATCCAGTTAAAGATTTATTCGAATCATTAAATGAAGTATGTATGAAAATGGTTAGCTTAATAATGATTCTTGCACCTTACGGGGTATTCGCATTAATAACTAATACATTTGCTACAGTTGGTTTCGATGCTATTTTATCATTAATTAAATACATGTTTGCTGTATTACTTGCCTTAGCTATTCAAGGCTTCGTAGTCTATACTTGTATGGTTAAGTCTTTGAGTGGACTTAAGCTTAAGCCATTCTTTAAGAAGTTTGCTAATGTTGCTGGAGTAACATTCTCAACGTCATCAAGTAGTGCTGCACTTCCTCTAACAATAGAGACTATGGAAGAATTAGGTGTTCATAATTCTGTAGCATCATTTACACTTCCTTTAGGTGCTACGATAAATATGGATGGTACTGCTATTATGCAAGGTGTTGCTTGTATATTCATTGCTCAAATATATGGAATAGATTTAGGTATAAATCAACTTCTTACAATAATACTTACAGCTACGCTAGCTTCAATAGGTACTGCAGGGGTTCCAGGTGTAGGTATGATAACTCTTTCAATGGTGTTAACATCTGTTGGTCTACCTTTAGAAGGCATTGGTTTAATTATGGGTGTTGATAGATTACTTGATATGACTAGAACTACTGTAAATGTTATGGGAGACTGTGCATGTACACTAGTAGTAAGTAAAAGTGAAGGTGAATTAGACTTAGATATGTACTACGGAGAAGATGATAATATTATAACAAAAGATGCTTAAAATATTTTAATGATTCTATCAAATAAAAAATTCGCTTCGCTCATGTCGCCAACGTCTGCTCGATAAGCTCACATCCATTTGCTCAAGTTGAAAGCAGTGGGTATTATATAAAAAAGTGGTAGCATTGCTACCACTTTTTTATTTATCAATTAAGTTTTACAGCCCAATTAATTCATACTTAGATAAAATTCCTTTTAGATTTTCATATATTTCACTTGATCCATTATAATCATCAGATTCTATATTTAATACTAATAATGGTTCATGAAGTGATAATCTAATTAAGAACCAACCATTTTTTTTATAGTTAACTCTAATTCCTTCATAATTATTAGGTTCAATACTATAATTCTTATCACTTTCAACATATTTTTTAATCTCTTCTATTATAGACTCTGCATATGGTCTATACTCTTCAACATTTATACCTATTCTTAATTCTTTTTCAGACTTAGGTTGTTCTAGACTTCTTATCAATTCATCTATATTTTTTTGTTCATTTAATAACTTAGACACTTTCATCAAAATTTTCGCTATAAGATATGCTCCATCATCTAAGAAATAATTTTCTCTAAAAGTCGCATGACCTGAGGTTTCAATAGCAAGGTGACATTCTTCTCCTTCATTATTCAACCTTATAGCTTCATTAATAACATTTTTATATCCCCTTTTAAACCTGTGATGTTTTCCGCCTTTTTCATTTATAAATTTAGCTAATCCTTCAGATGTAACGGAATCCGTAACAATATAAGTGTTAGGATTTTCTTCTAAAATTATAGCTGAGATTAATGCTATTAGGCTATTCTTATTTATACATTTACCATTACTATCAACTATAGCTGCTCTATCCACATCTGTATCAAAAATTATACCTAAATCACTTTTGTTATTTAATACTGCATTAGAAATACTTTTCATTGCTTCACTATTTTCTGGATTCGGGATATGATTAGGAAACATCCCATCTGGTTCCAAAAACTGACTACCTTCTGTGCATGCTCCTAGCTGTTCAAGAACATCTTTTGCAAAGAATCCTCCTGCACCATTTCCAGCATCTACTATTATCTTAAGACCTTTTAATGGATTATTATAATCTTTCATATTATTTGCTTCTCTTCTTATTTTATCTACAAGTATATTAGAATAATCCTTTATTAAATCTTTCCTTGTTATACTTGAAACAGTAATAAATTTATCTAATTTTTCTTCATTAGAATCTGCAATATCTAGTATTTCTTTAATTTCGCTTTTCTCTAAACCACCATTAGAAGTAAAAAATTTCATTCCATTATAGTAATAAGGTAGATGACTTGCAGTAATCATTATTGCACCATTACAATTATATTCATCCATTATTGTTGTCATAAACATTGACGGTGTAGTTGCCATACTGCAATCAACAATATCGCATCCCTGCTTTGAAATAGCATCAATACAGGTATTCCTAAATAATTCGCCTGTTATTCTAGAATCACATCCAATAGATATCTTCATTTTTTGATTTGGGTGTTTTCTTTCTAACCATAAACAAAATGCCCTTGATATTTTTTCTACTTCAATCTTCGTTAAGTTAACTTCTTTATCCTTATTTTCACAAGCTATACCTCTTATATCTGTACCATTCTGTAATTTATATAATCTATCCATAGCTATCTCCCTGATATTTATAAAATTTTAATCATTAATAATTTTTTTCAAATTATTTAGTTTATCTTTATAACATCTTGGCTCTTTATTATTAAATAAACCAGATGTTCCTAATACATAAATATCTATTTTGCTATCTTTCATTGCTTTAATAGTACTATCATTTATATTTCCATCAACCTCTACAAAAGGTGGATTCTCATAATTTGTAAGTAATTTTGTTAATTCTTTAAGTTTGACTAGTACATCTTTATTAAACTTCTGCCCTGCAAATCCAGGATTCACTGTCATGACTAATATTCCATCTACTAACGTAATATACTCTTCTATCTCTTCTAATGGCGTTTTTGGGCTAATAGCTAAAACAGGTCCTATTCCATATTCTTTTATTTTATTTATATCTTTTTTTACATCTTTACTTGCTTCTACATGAAATGAAATATACTTAGGCTTAATCCTACTCATCATATCTATATATATATGTGGTGTTTCTGTTGCTAAGTGTATATCTAAAGGTATTTTGGTATTTTCACTAATTGATTGCAGTATTTCAGGCCCCATAGCTAAATTATTTACAAATATTCCATCCATAACATCACAATGTAGTAATTCAACGCCTGATGATTCTAATAAATCCAGTTCTTCCTTAAGTCTCATTTGATCTGCGCACATTATTGAAGCACAAAGTATAGGCATAAACACATCCCCCCAATAATAAATATTCTTATTTCATATTATTTCTTTCTATTTCTTCTACCATTTCCAACCTTTTTTTGTGCCTTTCTCCATAATGTTCAGCATCAATCCACTCTTCAACTATTTTTAATGCTAAACTTTTACCAATTACTCTTTCTCCTAAACATATAACATTAGTATTATTATGTTCTCTAGTTGCTTTTGCTGAAAAACAATCAGAAACCACAGCCGCTCTAATACCTTTATATTTATTCGCTACTATAGACATACCTATCCCTGTGCCACAGCATAATATTCCTAAACCTGATTCATCGCTTTGAATATCCTTGCATACCTTACTCGCAAATATAGGAAAATCTACACTTTCATTAGAATAAGTTCCTACATCAGATACTTCTATCCCTTTATTTATTAAACGTTCTTTAATAAACTCTTTTAACTCATATCCACCATGATCGCATCCTATAGATATTTTCATATTGTTCTCTCCTAAAAATAATTAGTATAAAATTAGGTGGAAGAGAATCTCTTCCACCTAATTATTTCTTTAAAATCTAGATCTTAATCTATCAATATTAGACTCTATATTTCCATTAAATATTGATGATCCCATAACAATTTCATTTACACCTGCATCAACTACAGCTTTAATATTATGATCATTTATTCCACCATCTACCTGAATATCAAAGTCATAGTTTTTTTCTTTTTTTATATTATTTAAGATATTAATTTTATCTATACTAAATGGTATAAATTCTTGCCCTCCAAATCCAGGCTCTACAGACATTATCAGTACTCTATTTAGCATAGGAAGAACATATTCTAAACAATGTATAGGTGTAGAAGGATTTAAGGCTACTCCAGCTTTTATTCCAAAACTCTTTATATATCTAATAGTTTTGTATAGGTGCTTACACGTCTCTACATGAACAGTAATTCCATTTACACCTGCTTCCACTAAGGCTTCTACAAATTTATCTGGATCTTCTACCATTAAGTGAGCATCAAACTCAGCATTAGTGATTTTTCTAAGAGCCTCCACTTGGTATATACCAAAGGTAATGTTTGGAACAAAATTACCATCCATTATATCTATGTGCAGTATTTCAATATTTTTACTATCCAATGTATTTATATCTTTTTCTAAATTACATACATTGGCAGAAAGCAACGATGGACATATCTTAATACTCATTTTATACCTCATTCATATTTAATTTTAAGTAATTTACATCTTTATGAAAGATTTAGCTTATACTAATATATTTTCTTTAACTAATTCTTTTATATTTTCCTTTAGATGTTCTTTAGTCAATCCATAGTGTTTTAATAACTCAGCTGGCTTACCTGATTGACCAAATACATCTTTAACTCCCATTCTTCTTACTACTACATTTGGTGTTTCTGATAAAACTTCGCAAACTGCTGAACCTAATCCACCTATAATACTATGCTCTTCTACAGTTATCACTTTTTTAGTTTTAATTGCTACCTCTTTTATTAATGCTTCATCTATTGGTTTTATTGTAGATATATTTACTACCTCTACATTTATATTTTCACTCTCTAATTCTTTTGCAGCTTCTAGTGCTTCTGCTACCATTATTCCCGTAGCAATTATTGATATATCCGATCCTTCTTTTATTACATTTCCTTTTCCTATTTTGAAAGAATAATTTTCATCATATATATTTGGAGTAGCCGCTCTTCCTAACCTTATATATACAGGACCATTATATTCTACAGCTGCAAAAATTACTTGTCTTGCTTCTATTGCATCTGCTGGATTTATTACTACCATATTTGGAATACTTCTCATTAACGAAATATCCTCTATTGCTTGATGACTTCCTCCATCTTCTCCAACAGTAATCCCTGCATGTGTAGCAGCTATCTTAACATTTAGATTTGGATATGCTACAGAGTTTCTTATTTGTTCGTAAGCTCTTCCTGCAGCAAATACTGCAAATGTACTAGCAAAAGGTATTTTCCCACATGTTGCAAGACCAGCTGCTGTTCCTATCATGTCACATTCAGCTATACCCATATCAAAGAAGCGATCCTCTGCAACTTTTTTAAATTCTAAACTTTTTGTAGCCTTTCCTAGGTCTGCATCTAATACCACTATATTTTTATTTTCTGCCAAATCCTTAATAGCTTGACCATAGGCTTCTCTTGTTGCTACTCCCATTACATTTCACCTCCATTTAACTCATCTAATGCCATTATTGTTTGTTCTGTATTTGGAGCTGAACCATGCCATGCAACATTATTTTCCATAAATGATACACCTTTGCCTTTTACTGTTTTTGCTATTATTACGCTAGGTTTACCTTTTACACTTTTTACTTTATCTACTGCATTTGATAATTCTTCTATGTTATGACCATCTACTACTTCTACATTCCAACCAAATGCTTCAAACTTACTATCAACAGGGCTAATATTCATTACATCTTCATTTGATCCATCTATTTGTAATCCATTTAAGTCAATAAATACTACTAGGTTATCTAAGTCAAAGTGAGAGGATGACATCGCTGCTTCCCATATTTGTCCTTCTTGTATTTCTCCATCTCCAAGAACTGCGTATACTGTATAATCTTTATTATCTAGTTTACCTGCTATTGCCATTCCATTAGCGGCCGATAGCCCTTGACCTAAAGATCCTGTAGACATATCTACTCCAGGCAATTTTTTCATATCAGGATGACCTTGTAATCTTGAACCTATCTTTCTTAATGTTAATAATTCTTCTTCTTTAAAAAATCCTCTTTCAGCTAAAGTCGCATATAAAGCTGGTGCAGCATGACCTTTAGATAGTACAAATCTATCTCTATTTTCCATAGTTGGATTTGCTAAATCTATATTCATTTTATCAAAATATAATACTGTCATTATATCAGCTATAGATAATGATCCACCTGGATGTCCGCTTCCTGCTGTACCAACCATTTTGACTATATTTTTCCTAATATTATTCGAATGATTTTTAAGTTCATTAATATTCATATTAATCTCTTCCTTTTTATTCTGATTTTACAACTACTTTTATTTCACTACCACTCATTAGAGATTCTATACCTTCTCTAAACTGCTCTAAT
Source organism: Romboutsia sp. LXY-2 (assembly GCF_056171995.1). Lineage (NCBI taxonomy): Bacteria > Bacillati > Bacillota > Clostridia > Peptostreptococcales > Peptostreptococcaceae > Romboutsia > Romboutsia sp. LXY-2. The sequence continues at coordinate 264,052 of NZ_JBKFGI010000006.1, forward strand.
CCTACCACTTTAGTTACTAATGCTTCAGCATTTACTTTACCTGTCGATAATAAATCTATGGCTTTTATCCACGAGCTTGGTTTTTGCGATCTACTTCCTATATATTCTAATTCTCTTTGTATTATTGATTCTTGATCCATTTCATTCATTTGCTTAGCAAATAATCCAACTTGAACAAATACACCTTTTTTTCTTATTAATTTTAATGCTTCATTTACAGCCGGCATGAACCCCGAGCAATCAAATACTTTATGAACACCATTTCCATTTGTCATCTCTAAAACTACGTCATTTAATTTTTCAGCCATTACATTTACAGTTCTATCAACGCCTAAGTTTTTTGCTATTTCTAATCTATCTCCATCTTTTTCAACACCAGACATGATAACCTTAGCGCCTTGAGCTTTAACAACTTGAGCAAGAAGTAATCCTATTGGACCCGGTCCTATTATTAATACTACTTCATTTTGATTTACAGTTGTTTTTTCCATAGCCGCATGTGCGCAGCATGCTAGAGGCTCAGTTAGGGCAGCCGCTAATAGTGATACATTTTCTGGAAGAACATGGACACTCTCTTCTCTTGATAAAACATATTCTGCAAAACTTCCGTCTACTTGTGTTCCTATTCCTTTTCTTGTTGAACATAAGTTATAATCTTTACTTTCACAATATATACAACTTCCGCAAGTCTCAAACGTAGTCTCTGATGTTACTTTATCTCCAACCTTAACGTTTTTTACATCTTCTCCTACTTCTACAACTACTCCAGAAAATTCATGACCTAATGTTACTGGAGCTTTTATATTTTTATATTCACCTTTAAAGGAGTGTATATCTGACCCACATATTCCACTGTATTCAACTTTAATTTTTACTTTATCTCCAGTGGCTTTCGGCTCTTCTCTCTCTAGTACCTCTACATTATCATAACCTGGACTAGTCTTAACAACAGCTTTCACTTACTTCCACCCCCTGAGGTAATATTAGTATTTTATTAAAGTTTTCTTTTCTATCTCTTATCATTTCAAAAGCTTCATAGGCATCTTCTAATGAGAATCTATGAGATACCATCTCTTTTAATTTGATTTTACCTTCATTAACTAGTTCAATACTCTTAGTCCATTCTTTTCCTGGGAAAGGAGCTGAATATGAGTTCCAGAATCCTTTTAGCTCTAACTCTTTTCTGAAAATATTCTCAAAAGCTTCTTCTGATAAATGAATATCTGAGTAAGCTATTCCTAAGTATCCTATTTTACTTTTCTTTTTAGCTATAAGTAAACATTGCTCTTGAGTAATTTTAGAACCTGCACATTCTAGTGCGATATCAACACCATGACCATCTGTAAGCGCCATTATTTTTTCTACTGTGTTCACTTCTTTTCCATTTACTAAAACATCTGCACCAACTTGGCTAGCTTCTTTTAATTTATTTTCACTTATATCTACAGCTATTACTTTTCCAACACCAGCTACTTTTAGTGCTTGAATTACTAATTGACCAAGTGTCCCACTTCCAAGTACAGCAACTGTATCCCCTACTTCAGGTTTTATATTTAATACCCCATGCATTGCAACTGCAAGAGGCTCTATCATTGCTGCATCTTCATAGTCCATATTTCCTATATTTAAAACATTAGTTGCTTTAATATTTGTATATTCTGCAAATGCACCATAAGTTTTAGCTCCTAACATCCCATGATCATCACACAATGAAAATAGACCTCTTTTACAAAATTCACATTCATTACAAGGTAAGAATGGTATTGCAACAACTCTGTCTCCAACTTTTACATTACTTACATTTTCACCTACTTCAACAACACAACCCGCAAATTCATGTCCTGGTATTGCTGGTAATGGATATTTCCAATTATTTAAAACTCTTGGTGGATCTGACCCACATATCCCCGCCGCCATAACCTTTATTCTCACTTCATCACTTTCTACTGGGCGTATTTCAATCTGTTCACATCTTAAATCATTTGTACCATGTAGTACTGCTGCTTTCATAATATCCCCCCAACTCATTTGATTGTATTATCTAAAAAAATATTACTCTCTTCTAAAAGTTTGCTAAATATTTAATTTTCGCATTCCTTTAGAAAAGAGTAACTTTTATAGTTTATATATTAAAATATCCCTATCATATTAACTATTTCAGATAGCTTGAATATCAGCCACTTAAATAAGTTACCACCTGCATCTAAACTTGATACTAATGTAGCTCCATCAGGCATCATGTTTGCATCAACTAATAATTGAGTATGAACTGTAGCCATATCTGTAGCCATTAATAATGCGAAAGCAATACATATAGTACCTGTTATTACGGAGTGAACTATGTTACCTCTACTAAAACATACTATAAATGCTATATAGAATGGTATTGTTGCTAAGTCACCAAATGGTAAAACTCTATTTCCAGGTAAAATAACTGCTAAGAATAATGTAATAGGAACAAGTATTAATGCTGTAGACATAACAGCTGGATGACCTACTGCTAGTGCTGCATCTAGTCCTATGTATAAATCTCTTCCTTCGTATTTCTTTTGTAAGAAATCTCTTATTGCTTCTGATATTGGCATTAACCCTTCCATAAGTATCTTAACCATTCTAGGCATAAGTAGCATAACACCACCCATAGATATACCTACTTGGAAAGTCCCTGCAACATCATATCCAGCAAGTAATCCTAGTATTAAACCTAAAATTACCCCCATCATCATCGGTTCTCCAAATATACCAAATCTCTTTTGGATAGAATCTGGATCCGCATGTAACTTATTTATTCCTGGTATTTTATTTACTACTCTACTAACTACATATCCAAGTGGAGCATAAGAACAAGTCGAACCTGTAGGTAAAGTTATACCTTCTAATCCAAAGAATTCTTCGCAATCTTTGGCTGTTTTATCAGCAACCCAAAGGACAAGTAATTCCATTATTATTGCACATATTATAGCCCAAGCTAAACTTCCTGTTACTATATATCCAAAAGCACCTGCTACTATGAAGTGCCAGTAGTTCCATATATCTATATTTAATACTTTAGTTCTGTTGAAGTATATTAATATTAAGTTTACTAATAAACACACTGGTATTATTATTGGTGCAACTGGTGATGCCCATGTAGCTCCAGCTGTAGTTGGCCAACCAACATCTATTATTGTTAAACTTAAACCAAATCTTTCAACCATTGCTTGTGCCGCTGGTCCTAAAGTACTAGTTAATAGTCCTGCAACTAAGTTTATACCTACAAACCCAATTCCTATCGTTAAACCAGATTTTAATGATTTTGTAAAGCTTACTTTAAATATAAGTCCTAAAATTAAAATTGTAATTGGTAAGATTACCGTCGGTCCCATGTTCAGTATATACTGAACCACTTCTAATAATTGATCCATTTGCACATCCCCCTTTAAATTTTTTATATAATCTTAAGCTGAATTTATACTATCTTAAATAGCTTAAGATTTTTTCATCTAAAGCTTTTGCGTTTATTCCTGTTATATATGCTGTAGCTTTTATTGCTGGTATATCATATTCTCTTGGTAATATTGTAGTTGTTACTATTAAATCTGCATCGCTTTGAAGAGAAGCTACCTCTGCTATTTTACATTGCACTATTGTTGCGTCTATTTTATTTTCCTTAACTAATTTTTCTACCTTATCACAAACTACTGTTGAAGTTGCTATCCCTGCTCCACATGCTACTAATATTTTCTTTGACATTTTGTTTCCCCCTAAATTTTTAATAATTTCTTTATATTGCACTTAATATATTTAGTACTTCTTCACTGCTTTGAGCTTTTATTAATTGGTTAACTATTTCTTGATTTTGAATTATACTCATTAACTCTGTTAACACTTTAAGCTGACTATGTGGTTGATTTAACCCCAATACAAATGCTAACTTAATAGGTACTTGTTCATTTTGATCTTCCATAGAATTTAACACCATTGTATCTTTAAAAGTACAGATTGATATAAATTCTTCTTTGGTATAATCAGCGTCAGTATGAGGTATAGCTACTCCATAATCACCAAGGTTAATTCCAGTTGGGAATATCCCCTCTCTTTCAAGTATTTTTTCATAATATTCTTCTGTTACATATCCTAAGTCAAACACCTTATCATGCACTATCTTAAAAAACTCTTCTTTGGTAGAACAATCTAAATTTATATTTATAGTGTTTGCGTTTACTAAATTAACAAATTCCACTTGTATACCTCCTTTCGATTAGTATGTTTATTTGTTTTCTTGCCATTATATATAGCATTTAACGTGCCACCTTTTGGTTTTTTTAGTTATTAAAGCTTAAATCTTAAGAAAACATTTTCCTAAAATTGTTAAAATTCAACTACTTTAGTAACAATATTTTTTTTTATTAATTTATTTGTTACCAACTTAACTATCCATTTTGTATTTATTTTATTTAATATTTTGGTTTTTATTGTTTTTGTATGGTGGTTTTTTTTGTTTTAATATTATGGTTTATTTTGTAATTCTTATTGGTTTATTTTGTTTAATATTTTTTTAAATAATAAAAAGAGGCAATATGCCTCTTTTATCTTCTATATCAAGATTGTCTTAACTACAACTTAATAAAGCTTTTATACTTTTGCTATCTTTTGATGTTATTAAACTTTCTAAAATGTTTTTGTCATGTATCTTTGATACTAAGGCTCTTATTTCTTGCTTATTATTTTCCTTCATTGCTAGTAAAATTACTAAATCAACCATATATTGTTCATCCCATACAATCGGTTTATTTAATTTTGCCACTGCAATCGCAGGTTTTATTACATGCTCTGGTAAACCATGAGGAAGTGCCACTTTAGATTGCATCACTACGCTACCCATAACTTCTCTTTTGTAAACACTTAATATATATTTTGAATCTACATATCCACCTTCTTCAAGCTTAGATACTAATGTATCTATAGTATATTCTTTTGATATTCCCTCAAAATTATATAATATTAAATCTTCATGAATAAGATTTTGTATATTATCATTTTTTTGTTCTATCATATTTTTAGAGCTTAAATATTCTAACACCTTGTTTTTTCCATGACTTCCAAATACATCATAATATGGTATGAAAGGAACATTTTTATAGTCAATATTAACTGTCCCACAAATAAGCAGTATATTGTAATCATCTTCTATTCTCTTAAGTATAACTTCTAAATCCTCATTTCCAAAGAAACCTAAAGCTTTTACATCAATATCATCTTGTACATCATTAAGAGATTTTTCAATATGCTCTTTTATCTTTGATGCTGTACCTACTCCACTTAAACAAACTGCTATAATAATATTTCTCTTATTATCCTTACCTAAATTCTTGTTGTAATTAATTTTATTAGTACTAATAAGTGAATAACTTTTGTTTTTACTTAAGCTTGCCATAATAGCATCTAGACTAAGACCTTGAATTGTTGCTAGTTTTGCTGCTTCCATTGACAATAAAGTATCCACTCTACTTATAGTTTTACAACGAATACCTATTCTTTTTTCTAATTCATCTCCTAGTATTATTAGTGATCCCATATCAACTAAAAGTAAAATACCTTTTGGTGCATTAATTTTCTTTATTTCTCCAATAACATTTTCCACACCTTCATGTCCAGGTATTGATAAATCTATTTCTAAGCCTACTGTACATTCTATTCCTAATATGTAATTTACAACTTTAGCCATTTCTATTCCAACTTTACCGTGAGTTACTATTACTACTTTTACAGCCTCAATAGTCTCCTCACTAAAACAGAACTTATTAACATAATAAGCCAAATAGCCTAATTCATCTTCAGGGAAAATCATTCCCGTATGTTCTTCTAAAATACCAATAATATATCTAGATATTTCATATTCAGTTGGCATGGAAACTTTTATCCTATCCAAACTTGGATTTATAATATTTTTACCTGATTTCATTCTTTCAATAGCATGTTCTATATGTATTGCTAATGCAAGATAAAGACTTTGATTTATATGTCTATACTGTTGCTTTAAGAAATCCATTACTTTATCTATTATTTTTAAAGTATCTTCATCAATTTGATTTTCTATATTAGTAAACTTCCTTCTATTTGAAAGATTTCTACTATTTTTAATATCATTAAATTTCAAGTCTAATTTTTTAATGAACATGTCCTTTAACTCATCGGTATTAGAACATTTGCGCTCTAATAGCTTCAACTCTTTTTCTGCATAATTATATATTTCACTCATCTCAGTTTGAGATAATATATTATTCTTCTTATCTAAAGCTTCTGTAATATCTATGTACACATCATCTACTTTAAATTCATTTTCATCTTTCCTTGAATTTAAACTTTCATAATAACCAGCTTTTATATACTCTCTTAAATTGTCCAGGTCTATGATTACATTATCATTATTAATGCCTACTCTACTATAGGCTCTAGCACAAGTAACTTGAATATCACTTTTTAACTGACCTATATTTCCACTACACTTATAATTCATTAAAGATAACATAACTTCCTTTGTTACCATAAAATTCTTATTAACTCTTTTTGCTTCTCTTTCAAAGAATTTTAAAATTATTTCGTGTCTCTCTGATAATGGTCTTTCACTCATATTTGGTAAATTGATTACCATAGGTATACGTCGTCTAAATGTCTGTAATAAATTTGAGTCAGGATTTTCTGTAGTCGCACTTATTATTAAAACATTTGCTTTTCTATTTGTATTACTTTCACCTAAGCGTCTATACTCTCCTCTATCTATTAATGAGAATAATATTTCTTGACCTGCAGATGGTAGTCTATGTATTTCATCTAAAAATAATATACCACCATTAGCTTTTTCAACTAAACCCTCTCTACTGGAATCTGCTCCAGTGTAAGCACCTTTTACAACTCCAAATAATTGTGCAATCAGTAAATTGGGATTTTCAGCATAGTCTGCACAGTTAAAAACTATGAAAGGACTATTGTCTGTTCTTATTTTATTTTTAATAGCATACTTATGCATACAAGTAGCTAATTCACTTTTACCAACACCAGTTTCTCCATATATTATTGTATGAAGTCCATTTGGAGGATACATTATTGCTGATTTAGCTAAATTAATTTTATCTTTTAAACTTCCTTCTATCCCTATTAAATCCTCAAAACCATCTTGATCTGATAGGCTGACTTTATTTTTTTTAATATTATTTTTAACTTGCTTATTATTTTCTTTTTTCTCACTCGCTACCGATCTATTGCAAACATTTTCCTCTTTGATAAATTTCGATATTCCACTTCTTGAGATATTGTATCCCTTATTAACAAGTATCTCTGCTATCTTTCGTTCCGAGAGATTTTTATTTTCTTCCATTACTTCTATTAAGTCTTTTAGTAATATCTTCTTACGTCTTTCTCTTGAATCTAATATATTATGTTTTTTTCTAATCGCTATAATCTCAGACCTTTTTAAATTTAGGAGATCAGCCAGCTCCTGATCTGTATAAGGATTTTTTTTGTCTTCTCTTTCTATCGCCTTTAATATATTATTCATAATTGTCCCCCTAAAATTATTTAATATATACTTTTATCCCCCCTTTTACTATCCAATTCTCTAATTTATATCATTTTATACTTTAAATAATTTTTAGTAAATATTAAAATATAAAATAATTATAAAATTAAGAAAATAACAAAATAAAAGACTACAATTTAAATAATTGTAGTCTTTTATTTTATAACTTTAATGAAGAACCTTCCCAGTCTTTCATAAATCCTTCTATCCCTTTATCTGTTAAAGGATGACTTATCATTTGCTTGATTACCTTTAATGGTACTGTAGCTATGTCAGCTCCAAGCCTTGCTGCTTCAGATACATGTATTGGATTTCTTACACTTGCCACTATTATTTGAGTATCTATAGCATTAACGCTAAATATTTCAACGATCTCTTCTATTAATTCTAAACCATTTTTACCTATATCATCAATTCTACCTACAAATGGACTTACATATGTAGCTCCAGCTCTTGCAGCTAAAAGTGCTTGTCCTGCAGAGAATATTAATGTTACATTAGTCTTAATACCTCTTTGAGATAATATCTTAGTTGCCTTTAATCCTTCAGCTGTCATTGGTATTTTAATAACAATATTTTTATGTATTTTTGATAATTTTTCTGCTTCCTTAACCATATTTTCATGGTCTAAGCTTATAACTTCAGCACTTACAGGGCCGTCTACAATATTAGTTATTTCTTTTACTACTTCAATAAAGTCTCTACCTTCTTTAACAATTAGGGATGGATTTGTTGTTACTCCGCAGATAACACCTAAATCATTAGCTTCTTTTATTTCCTCTACATTTGCTGTGTCTATAAAAAATCTCATTTCATAAACCTCCTTGGTTTTAGTATTTTTCTTATTATTCCTAATAATATACTTACTTATATAAACCCTATGTATAAATAATATTTAGTACAGTATTCTCCCCAATTAATTAATTTTTTCTGTACTTTACGCCTCTATTATGAAGTATAACATAAGTTATAGCTAATTGCTAAAAGTTATATTTTTAACTATTTCCAGTATATTTCCAAAGTCATATATTTTAAGTTTCTCTTTTATGTTAGATATTTTTTTATCATTTATGCTAAATATTAACTTCAATTTTTCTTTTAATGTTAAATTTTTTTCAGAATTCATTAGCATTACTTCTTGTAACTTTTCTTCTTGTTCAATATATTTATTTTCTAATTCTCTATATTCATACGATAACTGACTATATTCATTTATTAATTTACTATATTTAATATCAAATATAATGGAATTAAATACATATAAATTAGCTATAATTAGTAATATTACTATTGTAATTAACTTTATATTTTTCAAAATAATTCCTCCATCTAAGCATACTAATTATAGTATTCTCTATTTTAAGGAATTTTATATTAAACTTTACAAATTTAAAACAATATTATGTAAATTATCTTTCAATTAACTTGTCACATACAAACATTCCTAATCCAATTATGGTTTCAATATGTAGTAGATGCTGAATAGATGATTCAAAAAGTATTGTAGCATTAGGAGCTATCTCTTCATCACCTTCCCATAATACAAAGCATAATGAAATTTTAGGCAAAACCCTAAATATAATACTTTTATCTCCAAAGTCACCTATTTTACATCCTATATCGTTACCACTAACAATAAAATCATGGCTATTAAATCCAAATTTATTTATTAAGTTTACAATAGCACTTTTATGAAAAGCCGGATAAAATAAAGCACCACCATTTGGTAATTCTTTAAGACTTACCCATTTAGTTGATGGTAATATTAGACTTTCACAAAATGTTAAGTAATTAAGGATTATAATGCATGTACTAATACTTGGAACTTCACCATTATTTTTCTTATATATTTTTTCTGACTTAAAATCAACTATATATTCTTCATACAAAAATACAACTACAATCTGATGCTTTTCTTCTAAGTACTCTACATCTAATAGCTTTGCTACTTCATGTAGATTTTTTTCTTTAAGCTTTTTCCACTCATTTTTGTATGCAACAATATAATTACTTTCCATATGCTTATCCCCCTAAATTTAAAATAAAGCCAGGATTTCTCCTGGCTGTTATATATTGCTTAAGTCTTTTACAAATTCTTGAACAACCTCCTTTTTAGTTGCCCAAGATGTTACTAGTCTAATACATGAATTATATTCATCCTCACTTGACCATATAGCAAAAGAATATTTTTCTTTTAATTTTTCTATAACTTTATTAGGTAGTATAGGGAATATTTGATTAGACTCAGAATCAATTAAATACTTATATCCTAAATTATCAATACCTTCCCTAAGCATATCCGCCATATCATTTGCATAATTACCAATGTCGAAGAATAAATCATCTTTAAATAATTCTACAAATTGAATTCCTAATAATCTCCCTTTAGCTAACATTGCTCCCCTTTGCTTTAAGTTATATCTAAAATCTTCTTTTAGATTATCACTACAAATTACTAATGCTTCACCAATTAATGCACCATTTTTCGTGCCTCCAATATAAAATGCATCAGTAAACTTTGATATATCTTCTAAACTTAAATCATTACTTTTAGTGCAAAGTGCTGAACCTAGTCTAGCACCATCCATGAATAATATTAGTTTATTTTCCTTACAAACATTACTTAATTCTTTCAACTCATTTTTTGTATATACTGTTCCTATTTCAGTAGAGTTTGATATATAAACTAATTTTGCCTTAGTCATATGTTCATTATTATGTTTTCTTAAAACAGCTTCTACGTCTGCTCTTCTCAATTTACCATCATTTGATTCTACTGTAATTACCTTATGTCCCGTAGCTTCAATAGAACCTGTCTCATTTGCATTAATATGCCCTGTGTTACATGATATGCATGCTTCATGAGGTCTTAAAAATGCACCGATTGCTGTTAAATTAGTTTGTGTTCCGCCAGGTATAAAATGGATATCCACATTCTCATTATTAATTTTCTCTTTAATTAATCTTATTGCCTCTGCACAATATATGTCTTCACCATATCCATCTGTCTGTTCTAAGTTTGTTTTTACTAGCGCTTCAATTATTTTAGGATGAGCTCCTTCACTATAGTCATTTTTTAAGCTATACATTTTTCATCTAGTCCCCTTTACTTCGTCAAATTATATTCGTGTAATATCTACTTATTTATATTCTACCACACAATTTCGTCCTGAGTATTTTGCTTTATATAAAGCTTCATCTGCAAACTTTACTGCTTCATAAAAAGATAATTTATTATATTTATTTGTCTCACATACCCCCAAGCTACAGGTAACATTTATGTGATTTTTATCAACCTTAAACTCCTTATCTTCAACTGATTTTCTTATTCTCTCTCCAATTTTTTTAGCTTCTTCTATATTTGTATTTGGAAGTAAAATTAAAAATTCCTCTCCTCCGTATCTACCAATATAGTCAGTGTCTCTAATCTGAGATTTAATTGTTTGAGCTACTTCCTTTAGTATATAATCACCGGTTAAATGACCATATCTATCATTTACATTTTTAAAAAGATCAACGTCTAACATAATTATGCCAGATGACTCTTTATCTTTCAATTTATCCACGCAGTTTTTCTTTCCTTTAGTAAGTATCTCGCTTCTATTTAAAACACCTGTTAAACTATCATGAGTAGCAAGATATTCTACCTTTTCAAATAATTTAGCATTTTGAAGTGCAATTGCTATATATGAAGTTAATATTTTTAGCTTATTTAAATCATTACTACTATAAGCATTTTTATTGTAATTTTGAACACTTATTATACCTATAACTTTGTCTTCCACAATTAAGGAAGAAAATATTGCCGAGTGAGCAACTTCTTTATTGCAGTCTTTTTTATTTAGTTCACGCTTAAGATATTTTTTATAATCGCTATATATATCATTAATAATAATATCTGTTTTATTATTATAGCAATATGACCCAAAGCTATATTCTTCTTCAACAGAAATCAAACCATAGTTTATTTTTTCGCCTCTTTCAATAAAATACTCATAGTCTAATCTGTTAATTTCCTCTTTATATAAGGCTATTCCAAAAATATCTGCGTCTACTAATAGATTTACTTCTTTATAAATTGACTCTAGTGTATTTTCTATTTTTAAGTTTGACGTTATTTTTTGTCCTATATTAGATATTATTTTCATTTCATCGTATAAAACTTTATACGCTTTCGCTTCATCAGTTATCTTTTTGTTATGAAGTTTTGCAAACCACAAACTACTATTGTGATTAAAGACTTCTTTTTCATACTGAGCATATATATTCATTGCTTCATATGCATCTTTGTATCGTTCCATATTTTCATATAAAATACTTAACTGATAATAAATTTCCTTTATTGAAAATTTAGAGTTAACTTTTTTACCTTCTTCAATTGCTTTCAGTAATTTTTTCTCTGCATTTTCATAGTCATTTATTGAAGAATAATAGCTAGACCAGCTACTTAATATTTTTAATATCATACTTATATTATTATATTTTATTGATAAAACTAGCGCCTCTTGGTAATACGTCTCCACATTTTCATACATACCTATCTTCCAGTCTATCTCTGCTCGTACAAATAAATTTTCATTTTTAATCACTATTAAATTATGTTCTTCTATTAACTCACATGCTTTTTGACAATATCCATCTGCAGCTCTTAAGTTTTCAAGTTTTACTTCAACTTCAGCTAATGCATTATAAATAATAGCTAAATGCTCTGGCTCTATTTTATTCCATACGTTATCTAGTCTTTTAATTAAATCCACACATTCTTTATAAAACTTACTATCTAAATATGCCATTGCTGTATTAATAGTTAGAGGAATTAAAATCTCATCATCTTTATATTTTTCTGATATCCCTATTCCCGTTAATCCATGCTCTATAGCTAAATCTAGCATGCCTATAGCAGTGTAGTCTGCTAATAGCGCATTACATGATCTTGAAGTCCCCTTTGCATTGTTTTTTTGTACAAAAATATCATTCGCTTTTGTATGAAAATCTATGGCTTCATCATACATACATCTATCATGGTAATACCATCCTAATGATAATAGACACCATGCACAACCACTATCATATTTTTTCTCTTTACATATTATATGAGCCTTTTCAATTGCTTCTTTTGCTAAATCCGGATATGTTCTAAGGTTGTCTCTATTAAAATTATAAAAATAATCTATGTAATTCTCATCTGATTTCAATTTTTCAAAATGCGGCTCTAATTCTACATAATTTTCCATTCATTATCCCCCTTAACCCTTGGTTATTATGCAAAAAATTAGACATTATTTTTAATAAATAAACTTGGAGCAATAATATTACATGCTCCAAGTTATTTCCTCAATTGTTAATTATACTATCTAAATCTTCTTCCATTTAATAACTTATTAAACATCTCTTCAATTTCAGATTTATGCTCTGCCAATAAATCAAAATATTGTTCTATTTCTTTGCTTATTTCTAAATATTTTTCATCAAAATGTTTTTCTTCTTTATATATATTATAATTACTACAATCGCACCCACAATAGTTGCTACAATTGTCATATTTATATACTTCAAGACCTTGGAAAGGATTAGCAGTTCCTAAATATAAATCATTTTCACAATCTACATGAAGCATTCTACCACCATAATTATATCTGTTATATAATCCATTTAGGAATAATGGTTTAAATTTCTTACCATCACTTGATACGTACATATCAAATCCAAAAGGATAGTCAACTAAAGCTAAAGTTTCAACCACTAAAGTATATACATTTATAAGAATTGCAGTTATAAACTTACCTATCATCATTTCAACCGCTTCTCTATTTGCCAAAATCAACTCAAGTATTACTTGCATATTTGTTGAGTCATCAAAAGTAGTAATATATAATTTACCTTTATATTCTTTTATTTGCCAAGCATATACGTTAAATGGGTTATTAAATCCTGACCATAAACCAGATATACTCTTCCCTCTTTCACCATTTGTTGGAATAGCAGGTTCAAAAGGTATTCCTCCTACTACCAATTCCCAATTATCATGCTTATCAATTCTTATAATATCGCATCCTCTAGGAATAGCCCAAGATAACGGTAATTCTTTTGTTCCACTTACGTATAGGTAGTTTTTAAATACACCTATTGCCAAACTGTATTTGTTAGATTCATCACCAAAACCTTTATCTACTATTAAAGTCCAATCATTAAATCTCGGTTCTTCTGAATCCGTTCTCCAAACTTGAACACCATCTTCAGTGCTTGTTGCTACATAAATACGCTTATTAAAAACTTCCATATTAGTTATGTTACCTTGTGGATTTTTGTCTGGATCGTAACCTGGTGTAGAACTTAATTTAGTCTCTAGTTCCCATAGATAAAATTCTGGATCTTTACTACTATACAATAATGCATCCGGTATTGTTCCAGTTTCATCAACTGTCGCTAAATACAATTTCCCATCGTGTACAACCATTGCTCTTGAGGATGTTCCTTGTATCGTTCCTGAAGGTTTAACTTCATTTGTTACAGTCTTCCAATCTACTCCGTTTACAGATTTATATATAATCACTTCTCCATTTACTGATGCACCTGCAGCATATAATGCTGGGAATCCACCAAAAGCCGCAAAATTTATCATAAATCTAAATCCATAAATACCAGGGTCTTCTGTCTTGAATACTTGTTCCCATGGCTGAGTTCCATCTTTTTTGTATCTCCATATTTCAGCTTGATAGTCAGTTTCGATTGGGTCTATTGATATTGGTAAGTTAGCAGATGGGAATATTGTTCTTATAACAGTTAATAGAATATTTCGTCCTGTACCAACATATATATATTCTCCTAGTTCACTCATTGACCATGCATAGTTATTTTGTCTTGCATTAATTAGATTTTGTGAATCAAATCCATTTGTTGGTGTGATATTATCAAAATTATACATATATACATCACCTTCATATATTATAGTGAATAGATATATCTATTCACTATAACATATGAAGAAGTTACAATTTTTGCTATATTTTTCTTAGTTAATAATAATTAATTTAAAATATAAATTTTATTTATAACTAAGTGAAATAAAAAAATCTTCATACCAATCATCCCAGCCTTCAATTGGGTACACAGCCCCTCCATTACAACTTTTAAGTAAATTTGAAGTATATTCTTCACCAATTTCAAATATCTCCCCTATAGTCATTTGGAATCCGAAAGATGTAATAGTATTGCAAAAAGCATCCATTGGATCTTTTGCGCTTCTAGTGTCAATAAGAGCTTGCTTAAGTTTAGGATTTATTCTTGCCTCGTTTAAAATTCTAATTAATTTCTCATTCATAATACCCCATCCTTTTGTAATAATTTCTATATATTTAAGCTTAAAGCATCTTTACCAAGCACAACGTCTTTTATAACTTCAACTACTCCATTTTCATCATTACTCTTCGCAATAAATCTTGCTTTATTTTTAATGTCTATTTTTGCATTTTCCATAGCATAACTATAATATGCTGAATCCATCATTTCAAAATCATTCATATGATCCCCAAATACCATAGTTTCTTCATAATCAACATTAAATCTATCTTGTAATATTTTTATAGCTTGCTTTTTATTTCCACCCAGTTTACAGATATCAAAACACGTTGACCCAGAAGGTGTTATCATAAGTTCTTTATTTAGCACTTCAAAAGCTTTAAGACCTCTATTCACTACCTTTTCTGGTCCAAATGTAGTTACTTTAAGTATTTTATCATCTACTTTAGTTACGTCTCTTACTACTTTAACCTTTAACTTCCATTTAGCCCCAACTATTGCCGGAAGTATACTCTCACTATAGATAACATCTTTAGAACAATATATTGTGTTGTGTTTAGATACTTTTCTTACAATAGGTGCTATTTTATTTATCATATGTTTTTCTATATAATTTTCAAATAGTACTTCATCCTTGTACATAATAAGATTTCCATTATTTGAAGCAAATATAATATCTCTATCTACATCTTTAAATACATTTTTAAGTGATCTTAATTCTCTCCCACTTACAGCTGCAAATAGTATATTTTTCTCACTAATTCTTTCCAAAACATCATAAAACTCATTATTAATATTTTTTTTTGAGTCTAATAACGTTCCGTCCATATCTGATGCTATTAATTTTATCACTAAAAAATCCTCCGATTACCTTATTAAATTGTCATTAATAATATTTTACCAAATTAATTTAACTAATACCACCGTATACTATTAAATCAATTTAGGGTTATATTAATTATATTTAAATAAAAATACAATTAATATATAAATAAAGCGTACAAACAAAACTGTCTATACGCCTCATAGTCTTAATTAAATTTATCCATTAGCAACTTAATATTATTTTGGTGTGCACTATCCAATTTTTTAGAATTATGAGTCATTGAGTTTAGTAAATGAATATCCATATGACCATCAACATCATTTCCCTTTACAGAATCATAGTTTATACCTTTGCCATAACCATCACTTCTATTTTTTTCAGTGTACGCTCTAGCCGGCTCACTATCTAATCCTGCATGAGGCATAGCTGTCATTGATGCACCGTATACTTTCCCATCTATATGAATTAGTACTGGTCTTCTACTCCAACTAAATCCACCCCATATTTCTTTTATTATTTTAGAATCATCTATACTTACAGGTTCTACATCTGCATGATTAGAACCTCCTGTTCTTATCATATTAAATTTTTTACCTGTTTCATAATCTTCTACTATAAATGAATTATTCATGTCACTTGCATAATCATCTCTAATAATTATATTTTGACCATCTTTATACCAATCGCTAAATATAACTTCATCATATTCTACTTTTGATTCATTATCTATATTATTACTAGTAGCATATGCTGTATTAAATATAGGAAAAACCATTATAGATGCTATTGCCATTGCTAAAATATTTTTCTTTATACTCATAAATTAGCCCTCCTAGCCCTAGATTTATTTCCTATATAATATTACAAAACTGTAACTTTTTCACTACTTTTTATAAACTTACCACTATTTACATTGGTAATTATTATTTAAAATTTAATTTATAAAGTTCAATAACATTATCTATTAAAGCGTTTATTGTAGCTTTTCCAGTACAATTAATTCTATTAGAAACTAAATCCGCTTTATTTAAAGATAAAACTTTATCTACATCAAAGTCTAATATTTGCTTTCTTCCTATGTATGTAAATCCTACCCCAATAGCTACTGCACCTTCTTTTATATCATTTGCATCAATCAAATCAGTTTTTCCAACACAAGATATTATTATATCTGCTTGTCTTACTAATGCCCCTAAATCTTTAGTTTTACTATTTGCATTTATTAATGTGGCCCCTCTATTCATTAGCATAGCACATAATGGCTTTCCAACATGATTAGATTTACCTATTACTAAAGCTACTTTTCCTTCCATCTCAACTTTATGGTATTCTAGTATAGATATAACACCTTTAGGCGTTGCTGGTGCTAACTTTTTATCATTTCCTAAATTTATTTCACCAATCCATTTTGCATTAAAGCAATCTGCATCTACTTCATCTTCTATTGCACTAAGAAGTTTATTTGTGTCTAAATGATTAAAAGTTGGTAATTGAAGGATTACTGGTATTTTATTTTCATTACATCTGTTTATTATTTCTAAAACATCTTCATCATTACAGTTTGATTCTAATTTTATTGAACTTACTTTTAGTCCAACTTTTTCGCCTTCTGCTATTTTTCCTTTTATGTATCTTGCATTTCCTTCATCATCAGAAGCATTTATAATTACAAATTCAGGCTTTCTATTTATCAGCTTAGATATTTTTTCTACTTGTTCTTGTTGATATTTTATACTTTCTTCACACATTTTTATTGCATCTATTATTACTGTCATATTATTTCTCCTTGAAAAGTATTTCTTTGTAAATATTTTTATAATGATTTTTCATTATATAATACTACACTATTATTAATTACTGAGTCTTTTACATTTATTATTCTCTGATTACTTGACCCTCTTAAGAATAATGTAATATTCTTTTTGCTTTCTTCAAATTTACCATCAATTAATACATCAATATACTTTAAGATTTCTTTTTGAGCTTCATTAAAGTTTTCAAATTCATATCCTGTCCATAAATATATTTTCTTATTTGGATATACTTTTTTAAATTCTATACAAACTTCTAAAACACCTTCTATATTAGGAGGGCATAGGGGCTCTCCTCCTAATATAGATAAGTTTCTGTTTATATTATTTTTATTAATGTTATTAATTATATATCTTAAATCTTCATGATTAAATTCTCTTCCACCATTATAGTCCCAAGTTTCAATATTAAAACATCCTCTACAATGATGAGGACATCCTTGTGTCCAAAGAGACATATTTATTCCCGAACCATTTGCTATGTCATTATCTTTAATTTTTGAAAACCTCAAATTTATCACTCCTGTAATCTATAAATGAAGTACTCTTTCTCCGATTTCTTGAGTACGACCTTTTCCCCACATATTAGATCCAATATATCCACATGTTCTTCTCATTACTTGCATTTCTTCTTTGTTTTTATTCCCACAGTTTGGACAATACCACTCTAAATTATCATCTAATTTTATTTCCCCTGAGTAATTGCATTTGAAACAAATATCTGGTTTAGTATTTATTTCAGCATATTGTATATTATGATAAATATAATTTATAATTTGCTTAACCGCACCTATGTTTTTACTCATATCAGGAACCTCAATATAGCTTATACATCCACCAGAACTAATATCATGGAATTGACTTTCAAACTTAAGCTTTGTAAATGCATCTATTTCTTCTGCAACATGTACGTGGTAAGAGTTTGTATAGTACATTCTATCCGTTACATTTTTAATTTCTCCAAATTTTTGCTTATCAATTCTACAGAATCTTGAAGTTAAACTTTCTCCTGGAGTTCCATATAATCCAAAACCAAGTCCAGTTTCTTTTTTCCATTTTGTACATGCCTCATTAAGATGATTCATTACCTTTAGTGCAAATTCTTCACCTTCTTTAGTAGTATGAGAAACACCTAGCATTGCTTGAGTCATTTCATAAATTCCTACATATCCAAGTGACAATGTAGAATATCCATTTCTTAATAAATTATCTATTTTCTCGCCCTTTTCTAACCTTGCAAGCCCACCATGTTGCCAATGTATAGGAGAAACGTCTGAAATTGTACCTAGTAAAAGATTATGTCTAACCATTAATGCATCTCTACAAAGTTCTAATCTTTCATCTAATACTTGCCAGAACTTTTCCATATTCATGCCTGCAGTAAGTGCTACTTGTACTAAATTAAGAGATATTACCCCTTGGTTAAATCTACCATACCATTTGTAATTACCATTTTCGTCTTTATATGGACTTAAATGAGAACGACAACCCATTGGTGGGAATGTGTTTCCTTCATAATTTTGTCTCATTATTTTTGCACTTTGATAATCTGGAACTAATCTTTTTGTATTACATTTTGCAGCGAGCTTTGTAATATAATCGTATTTGCCACCTTCTAAGCAATTATGGTCATCTAATAAATATACTAGTTTTGGGAACTCTTCTCCTATTTCTTGACCTTTATAGTTTTTCATTCCTTCAAGTCTTTGAACTATCATTTCTTCACATATTAATGCCATCTCATGTTCATACTCTTCACCTTCAGCTATTTCTAAATAAATAGTTGTAAAAGGAGATTGGCCATTACTTGTGTGTAGCGTAGATAGTTGGTATCTTATAGTTTGAATTCCTGACTTTAATTCATCCATCATCCTATCTTGTGCTAGCTCTGTAGCTAATTCTTCTGGATATTTTTCTTTATACTTATTTAAATATTTTTCATAAGAGAATCTTAAGAATGGAGCTATATGTCTTATGGTTATAGAGCTTCCTCCATATTGACCACTTGCTATTTGTCCTATAATCTGCGTTACTATAGTACAGGCCGTAATAAATGACTTAGGTTTTTCTATCATCTTATTGTTAATAACTGTACCATTATTTAACATATCTTCTAAATTAATTAACATGCAGTTGTGAATTGATTGCATTGCATAGTCCATATCATGATAGTGTAATACTCCCTCATCGTGAGCTTGTACTATGTGAGCTGGTATTAATTTTCTTCTAGCTATATCTTTAGAAACTTCTCCTGCTATTAAGTCCCTTTGTGTTGTTGCTAATAGTCCGTTTTTATTTGAATTTTCATTTAGTACATCTTCATTACTTCTGTCTAAGAGCCCAAGTATGCTATTATCTGTTGTATTTGTTTCTCTTTTAAAAGATTGAACCGCTCTATATCCTTCATATGCCTTGGCCGTAAGATCTTGTTTATTATTTATTAACATACCATATACTTTTTCTTCTATTTGATATACAGTAGGTGAAAGTGCACTTTGATAACACATAGATTCAATTTCATCTGCTATCTTCTTTGCAATGCTATCTTCATAAATTCCACTACCATATCTCATTGCTTTTAAAATTGCACTTTCTATTTTTCTTTTATCAAAATCAACTATACTTCCATTTCTTTTAATTATCTTTAATTCTTTTATCATGTATGTCTCCTTTACTTATATGTCAACGTAAAAAATTCGCTTCACTCATGTCGCCAACGACTCTGTCCGTTGCTCAAAAGCTTTTTTAAGCGACTACGTCGGCGATTTCAATTTACTTACTATTGGTTTATTGTTGTCACTCTTGTGCATGAATTATAGACAGATTATGACCTATCATAATTTATTTATACGTAAAAAAGTTCACACATTATTATATAACGTATGACTTTTTCAGCTAAATAAATCTTTTTTCGATAATGATTATTATATATTATTATACACTTTTTTTTCTCTAAATGAAATTTAGAAAACTTTTTTATTTTTTATAATTCTATTGACATAAAAATATACTCCCTTTATAGCTACAGTTTTTATTTTTTAACTGTTTACTATAAAGGGAGTATATAATGATAATATTATTTTTTTTATTTAAATTCTCTACCAACACCTTCAGATTGATAGTGGTTATTTATTTTATTTTTTACCTCTGGACCTGCACCAGCCTTATTAGTTATAGTTTTATGACCACATGGATCAATTTCTACAACCTTTTCTCTATCAGTATTAGTATTTTCACTTTCAGTATATAAGAACTGTTTAACTAAATCTTTCATACCACCAGATTTTGAATTTTCTCTCATTATTATGTCACCTCTTTTAAAGTTTTCTTAAAACTAGGTTTCCCATATATCAAAAATAAAATTTATTATTGTTGATATATTTAAGAGGTTTTTAATTCCAAAAATTATTACACAAATCTAAAACATCATCACTTTTTTTAACGCTGATATTTGGATACCACTCATATGGAAATAATTTTTTATATCTAGCTTGCGAATATCTACTATCTAATAACAGTATTATTCCCTTGTCTTCATCCGTCCTAATACATCTTCCTGCTGCTTGAAGTACTTTTATCATACCAGGATATATATAAGCATAATCAAATCCTTTATTATTTTCATTCCAGTGATTTTTGATTATATCTCTATCAATCCCAATTTGAGGCATTCCTACTCCTACAACAATAACACCTATTAATTTGTCATTAGTTAAGTCTATTCCTTCTGAAAAATGACCTCCCAATACACAAAATCCAACATGGGTATCTTCATTATTTTCATCAAACATAGATAAAAAATCTTCCTTAGCTTCTTCACTCATATTGCTTTCTTGAATAATTACATTAATATTAGGATATTTATCTTTCATTTTTTCATATACTAATTCCATGTATTTATATGATGGGAAAAACACCATATAATTTCCCTTTTTGCAGCTAACAGTGTTAGCAATATATTTTATTATATCTACACTTGTTTCATTTCTTTTATTATAAGTAGTTGAAATATTATCTCCAATCATAAGTAATCTATTGTTAATATCAAATGGACTCTTGAGATTAATAATAAAATCTTCTTCGCTGCTACCATACATTTCTTTAAAATAATCCATAGGAATTAATGTTGCTGAAAAAATTATAGAACTTTTACTTTTTTTCATTTTTTCTACTATAGATTTTGATGGATTAACACAATACAATTTAGTAGTTATA
Organism: Romboutsia sp. LXY-2; assembly: GCF_056171995.1. Taxonomy (NCBI): domain Bacteria; kingdom Bacillati; phylum Bacillota; class Clostridia; order Peptostreptococcales; family Peptostreptococcaceae; genus Romboutsia; species Romboutsia sp. LXY-2. The sequence continues at coordinate 285,761 of NZ_JBKFGI010000006.1, forward strand.
CCATTATAGTCCTTTTTGAATATAGTTACGTAATTTTCATCATATATTTCACTTATTGATATAAATCCGTGTATATCAAAATACAAATCCATTAGGTCTTCATCGTCTTCTTTTGATATTGCTAAATATTCATCTGCAACTTTCAAAAACATACTAAGCAAATTACATAATTCTATAGGATATTCTTTTTCAACTAAATTATCTTCTTCTAATATTTCTAATAAATCTATTTTTTCATTTAATTGTTCTTCCACCTCTTTAAGGATTTTGTATAACTTTTTATCTTTTTTTCTAAGCGTTTTTTTAACTTTAGTTATCTTCTCATTATATAAGATTGAAGAATACATTTCTCGAGCTCTATCTACTAAGTTATGTGCTTCATCAATTAAAAAAGTATAATCCGTAGATTTTACATCAAAAAACCTTTTTAAATATACTTTAGGATCAAAAACATAGTTATAATCACAAATTATAATATCGCTTAATAATGTTAAATCTAAGCATAATTCAAAGGGACAAAGTTTATATTCTTCACTTATTTTATCAATATTATCTCTTCCATAATCATCATATTTATTAAAAATTTCTTTTAAACAATCATTAATTTTATCATAGTAACCCTTTGCATAAATACAATAGTCAGGATTACAATTAACTACTTCCATTTTACATACTTTTTCTTTTGCCGTAATTGTTACTGCTTTAATATATAAGTTTTTTATTCTCATCAAATCAACACTACTTTGTGCAACTTCTCTTGTAATAGTTTTTGCTGTTAAATAAAATATTTTTGAAGTATGCTCTTCTCCCATAGCTTTAATAGCTGGGAATAATGTTGATATTGTTTTTCCTGTTCCTGTAGGTGCTTGTGCAAAACATTTTTTACTATCAGTAATACTTTTATACACTCTTACTGCCAAATCTCTTTGCCCTGGTCTATATTCTTCAAAAGGAAATGTTAGATTTTTTATAGATTTATTTCTTTTTTCTATCCAATCACTTTCTAATTTTGCCCAGTATTTATATTCATCTATAAGCCAATAGAAAAAACTCTTCAATTTTTCAAATGTATAACTTTTTCTAAGTATACGAGTTGATTTACTATCTATATTATAATAGGTTATTTGAATATCTATTTCTTTTAAATCATTTTGTAGACAGTATATGTATCCATAACACTTTGCTTGTGCCCAGTGAAGATGATTAAAATCTTCATCAATTAATAATAAATCTTTTGTTGTTGTTTTTATTTCATCAATTATTATCTTTTCATTTTCTAATAGTATTCCGTCTGCTCTACCTTCTACTAATATATCTAGCCCCTCATAGGTAAAGTTATGTTTAAGAGGAACTTCCGCACTATAATTATCACCATAAGATTTTTGAATCTTTTGATGTCCTCTTATTCCTTCAATTGCTTTAACGGAACCAACATATCTATTATCAATACTACCATGCCTCATTATAAATTCTACTAAGCTTCTTATTGATATTTTTACTTGATTTTTCATAATAAGAGGATTCCCTCCTTTTACTGTATTTAAATAATGATTTTATTATATCATAGCTACTCAATATAAATTTCATATTATTAATCTTATTGTTAGTATCAATTATATTTCATAAGATATCATTAAAGGGTATTGCTAAAAACAATACCCTTCAATAATAATTATTTATAAATATCTTTATATGTTTTATTAATCATTTAACATTGTAAATGAGTCTACATCAAATAGTCCTAAATCTGTAAGTCTAACTTGTGGTATAACTGGTAATGCCATAAAAGAAAGTGTAATAAATGGGTCAATATGCTCTGGAATGCCCATATTTCTCGATGTAATTATCATTTCATTTGTAATATGTTCTACTTCTTCACAACTTAATCTACTCATTAATCCTGCTACATCTAATTGTAATTCTCCAACTACCTTTCCATCTGAAGTAATTACATATCCACCTTGTATTTCTTTTAATCTATTTACTGCTAATAATATATCTTCATCATTGTCTCCAGCTACAATAATATTATGAGAGTCATGTGCAACAGTAGTTGCTATAGCTCCATTTTCTATTCCAAAACCTTTAAATGGTGCTACCGAAACATTCCCTGTCCCTTTATGTCTTTCAACTACACATAGCTTTGAGTATTCTTTATTAGGTTTAAAATATCCATTTTCTTGTGGTAATTTTTCATATAATCTTTCTGTTAAAAGTTGGTATGGTACATTACCAATAATATAATTTTTTTCCTTAGCCTCTAATCCTAAATCTTCTATTGAGACTTCTTTAAAATTAACTGTATTTAACATGTCTATATCTTCTATTTTATAATCGTAATTATTAAAGGTACTATCATCTACTATATTTCCATCTTTATATATACTAAATATATCAATATTATTTAAATCATTTAATATTAACATGTCTGCTTTATATCCCGGTGCAATTGCTCCTGTTTTCTTTAGTCCATAAGTTTTTGCACTGTTATATGTTGCTAGTTTTATTGCTTTTATAGGCTCCATTCCACACTCTATTGCACGTTTTACATTATAACTTATATGCCCATTTTTCTTTACATCATCTAAATGCTTGTCATCTGTACAGAACATGAATTTGTCTATTGGTAATTTACTATTATTTAATCCTGTAATTATATTTTCTAAGTTTTTAGCGGCACTACCTTCTCTAACTAGTATTTTTAATCCTGCCTGTACTTTTTCATAAGCTTCTTCAAAAGTCGTACATTCATGGTCTGTTTCTACTCCAGCACAAGCATATGCTTGTAATCTTTTTCCATATACATTTGGGGCATGACCATCACATATTTTATTATTGCTATGTTTTATTTTATTTAATATTTCACTTTCTCCAGCTATTACATCATTAAAGCACATTACTTCGCCTAAACCTAATACTCTAGGATGATTAATATACTTTTTTACATCTTCTGAAGTAAATTCACTTCCATTGGTTTCAAATTTTGTAGCTGGAACTGATGAAGGAAGCATTATATATATGTTCATAGGAACATTTTCTGTAGCATTTATTAAAAATTCTATTGCCTTACTACCTTTAACATTTACTATTTCATGAGGATCCGCTATTACTGATGTTGTTCCTGCTCTAAGGAGAATTTTTGATAGTTCATGTGGCATAACCATAGTTGATTCTATATGCATATGAGCATCAATAAATCCAGGGCATATATACTTATCGCTACAGTCTATTTCCCTATCTCCATCATATTTACCAATCCCTACAATTGTATCATTATATATTGCCACGTCACCTTTTATTATTTCTTCTGTAAACACATTAACTACATTTGCATTTTTAAATACGATACTTGCTTTTTCTCTACCTGCTGCAACATTGCATGATTTTTGTAAATTTAACATATTAGCTCTCCTCATATTTGTTATATTGTATAAAAATAACTATTATAATTAATTTTTTAGTATTAAATGTCCCCCTAGAATTAATTCATAATAGTCTGTTTATTTTTTAATGTTTTTATAATTTTTATTTTAAAAATTATCTTAATTTTTAATAATTATATATTCCACCTAATAATATGTCAATGTTTGTTTTAAATAATTAATAAAATTTAGCTATTACGATAAATAACTTTAATTTATTAGCATTATAAAAAGCTACCTCTTATACGAGATAGCTTTGTTTATTATTAATTATTCTGTTTATTTTTTCTTATTTCTTTTTGTATATTTTTTAATGCTTTTTTAGATCCTCTTTGTATATCGCGCTCTAACTTTAAATCTTTGTAGCTAACAAATAAAGTATTTAAGTTATATCCTTGGGGATATAAATCTTTAGCCTTTAATTGTAAACTTATTCTTTTTGCATTAACAGTTATAAACTCTTCGTTATATAAAACTTCTACATTATTAAATTTATCTACTGGCTTATAAATAATTCCAGTTCCTTCTTTATCTAATAAAGTAACTTTGTCTCCTATTTCATACAATGGTATATCTATTATCTTTACATCATCAGTTATTATCTCTGATTTATTTATTTTATTTCTATCTACTAAATCTAGGCTGTAATTTTTATTGTTTATATAATCTTTAGCTTTTTTTAATACTCTATCTTTTATTCCCATTTTTTTTGAAATAAATAAGGCATTACTGTCTTCTGACTTACCAATAGTTAACTTATACATAGGCTCTAAAGTTTCTTTATCAAACATCATTCCTGCATTTTCAAATTCAGGATGGTCTGTTGAAAATTTCTTTATTTCACCATAATGTGTAGATGCAACAGTTATACATCCCATTTTATAAAATTCTTCTAGTATTGCTATTGCTAGACCTGCACCTTCATTTGGATCTGTTCCAGAACCTATTTCATCAAATAATAAAAGTGTAGAGCTATTTGCACTAGACATAATATTAGATATATTTTGTATATGTGAAGAAAATGTACTAAGTGAATTTTCAATACTTTGGTTATCTCCAATATCCACAAATACTTTTTCAAATACACATATATCAGTATCTTCATCTGCCGAAATATCAAAACCACATTGCGTCATAAGAGTTAATAATCCTACAGTTTTTAATGCTATTGTTTTTCCACCTGCATTAGGCCCTGTTATTACTAAACTCCTGTAGTCTTTTCCTATTCTAAAATTAAGAGGTACTACATTACCATTTAGTAAAGGATGTTTACCATTTACTATGTTAATATAACCCTTATTATTTATTTTTGGAGTTGTTCCTTTAACATTTTGACTGTATTTAGCTTTTGCAAATACCATATCATATTCTGAAATTATTTCTATATTAAGTTTAATATTTTGTATCTTTTCAAAAACTAACTCTGTTAAATAAGATAAAATCTTATACTCTTCTATTGATTCTTCTGATTTTAAGGTAATTAATTCTAAGCTATACTTTGAAACACTTCTTGGCTCTATAAATACAGTATTTCCTTTTGATGAAGTATCTAGTATTACTCCATCAACTTCATTTTTAAAGGAAGCTTTAATAGGTATAACATATCTGTCATCTCTTTTACTAATAATAAACTCTTGTATATATTTTTTGTTAACACTAGAAGTTAAGAATTTATTCAGTCTTTCCTTTACTTTCCCTTCAGCAATTTCAATATTTCTTCTTATCTTTTTTAATTCTTTGCTTGCCTCAGAATCTACTTTGTTGTTTTTTATACAATACTTTATTTCTTCTTCAATATTTTTACACTCAGTTATGTTTAAAGCATAAGAGCTAAGTGTTGGGGAATAAAACTCTTTATCCACCATAAAAGATTTTATTTTTCTACAACCTCTTAAAAAATCTTCTATACGTATTAACTCTAGAGGTTCTAATATCATACCTTTATCTACTTTATCTATAATAGGAATAATATTAAATAACCCTTCTAAAGGTACATGATTACTATTTTCTAGTATTTTTCTAGCTTCTATATTTTCTTTTAATCTTCTTTTTACAATATTATAATTTCCACTTGGTTCTAATTTGTCTATTAGATTTTTCCCAAGTGAGCTTACGCAATATATTTTAACTAATTCCTTTAATTGTTCTAGTTGTAATTTTTCAAATGTAGTATTATTCATTTCTTTCTCCTTTATTTATAAGACTATTTAGTTTTTAATAGCGACTTGATAAATAAGGATTTATAAATTCAGATAAACTCCTTATTTACCAAGAAGCTTAACTCCCGACTCATTATATCTATTTTTTTTCATAAAATATCTCCTTTTTTAGTTATTAAGCATTAATAAATTATTACATATAATTATGGATTTTTCAACACAAATAACGCTATAAAATAATAACCACTATTCTAGAATATATTATCCAAAAATAATGGTTACTATTTTAAATTAAAATATGTTATTTATTAAATTACTTATTATTTGAGTATGTTCATTAAATATATTTACACCTATAAGAATTAATATTATTCCTCCTACAAACTCCGCATAGCCATTAAATATATCTCCAACCTTATGGCCAACGAAAACTCCAGCTATACATATTAAGAATGTTATTAGAGCTATAATTATAGAAGCTGGCAATATACTTACATTTAAAAATGCAAAGCTAATTCCAATGGCTAATGCATCTATACTTGTTGCTATAGCAAGCATTAATAATTCTTTATTGCTTATTTCTTCCACACTAGTCGCGCTATACTCTAACTCAGCTTGAGTTTCTTCTTCTTTTTTAGATTTTATAAATTCAATAATCATCTTTAATCCTAAAATACTTAATAATATTAGTGCAATCCAGTGGTCAACAGATTTAATATATTTTTCAAACCCAATTCCCATCATCCAACCTAAAAGTGGCATAAGACCTTGGAATAGTCCAAAGGCTAAAGCTATTTTAATCCCCAAACTTTTAGTTAATTTTTTAATTGTCATACCTTTGGTTATAGATACTGCTAAAGCATCCATAGAAAGTGCAACTGCTGTTAATAAAATTACTGTTATACTCATAACTTCTCCTCCATATTTAATTATATAGCTTTTACCGCACAAAAAAACGAGACTTACGCATGCTTAAATAAGCATGCATGAGTCTCGTTTTTTAAGACTAGACCAGACTAAAAAGTCATTATGTTGATCTAGCCACACCGTCCAGTGCAAACTACTCCCTCAGCAAAGCTGAAAAATAATATTTACATTAGTTACATTATAATATATTTATATATTAATTACAAACAGTTTATTCCGAGATTACATAATTATAATATCTATATATAAATTTATTAAAACTAAAAATTACTAGAATTATATATCCATAAAGTTAAAATTCATAACATCAAATAAGCCTTTGTCCGTTAATTTAATCTGAGGTATAACAGGTAATGCTAAAAATGATAAAGTCATAAATGGATCAATATCTCTATTTACATTTAATTTATTATGAGCTATATCCATCATATTTCTTAACTTATCATCAACATATTCAATATCTTTATCACTCATTATTCCTCCTATTGGTAGAGGTAATTTATCAAGTATTTTTCTATTTGAAGAAATAGCAATACCACCTTTTATTTTTTCAACTTCCTTAATCGCATTTAGTATATCATCATCATTGTCACCAACTACAATAATATTGTGTGAGTCATGAGCTATAGTAGTTGCAATGGCACCATTATTAAGACTAAAATTCTCTACAAGACCAAGCCCTATATTATTAGTGTTATTATGTCTTTCAATTACTACTAATTTTAAAATATCTAATTTATCATTATACTTAAATTCATTATTTTCTACATCTACCTTCCTAACTACTTTTTCTGTTACCAAGTTATGAGGAAGTAATCTTATTACATTTACTATATCCTTATTTAATTTTATACTTAAGTTTTTCTTATTTATTTCACTTATCTTCACTGTATTATTAACGTTAGGATTATAATTACTTTTTGTACTGAAAAGTGGCCTTTTATTTTCTCCAACTAAAATTCCCTTTTTATATACCTTCTGGATATTAAATTCCTTTAAATCATTTACTATTATCAAGTCTGCAAAATAGCCTGGAGCTATAGCACCAGTATTTTTTAGATTATAGCAAGTAGCAGCATTTATTGTTGCCATCTGTATAGCAGATATTGGGTCTATTCCATTCTGTATTGCTAGTCTTATATTATTGTCAATATGGCCCTTGCCTAGTATATCCTCTGGATGCTTATCATCAGTACAAAATAAGCATCTTTGAATATTATAGTTGTTTATTCCTCTTACTAATGTTTCTAAGTTTCTAGCAGCAGAGCCTTCTCTTATCATCACATACATTCCTAATCTTAATCTATCTATCATTTCATCAACTGTTGAACATTCATGCTCTGTTCTTACTCCACTAATGACATAAGCATTTAATTCTCCATTTTTTATATTTGGTCCATGACCATCTATATATTTATTATTAATAGTTGCTAAATTTAGTTTTTTCATTACCTCTTCATCTTTGTATATTACTCCAGGGTAATTCATCATCTCTCCTAAACCTAAAATCCTTGGATTATCTATAAACTTTTCTAGGTCATCGGCATTAAGAATGGCTCCAGAGCTTTCAAAGTTAGTAGCTGGTACACATGATGGCAACATATAATATATATCTAGTGGAATATCCTCACCATCTTCTAGCATATACCCTATTCCCTCTAGTCCACATACATTTGCAATTTCATGAGGGTCTGCGATTATTGTAGTAGTTCCTCTTGGTACAATAGCTTTTGCAAACTCCTTTGGTGTTACCATAGATGATTCAATATGAACATGTGAATCTATAAGACCTGGAGCTATAAATTTACCTTCTAAGTCAATTTCATTAACTCCGCTATAGTTTCCTATACCAACAATTATTCCTTCATTAATTGCTACATCACCATTAACTATTTCATGGGAAAAAACATTAACAACTTTTCCATTTTTTAAAACTAACTCAGCTTTTTTGTTTTTAATAGCTAGGTCAATAAGGTTTTTAGTATCCATTTATTCACCTCTTTTTCTATTCTTAATAGCTACAGCTATTTTATCGCAGTTTGCAGGTAATTCTTTTATTCTAATGTTACTCTTACTTGCGATTGCATTGAGTATTGCAGGTGCTACAGGTATCATAACAGGCTCTCCTATGCCCTTTGCTCCAAATGGTCCTGTTAAATCCTCATCTTCCACAATGACTTTTTTAAAATCTATAGTATCTAGAGATGTAGGTATTAGATATTTTGATAATTTATTATTTTTAACTTCCCCTCTTACAACATTTAAGTCTTCCATTAATGTATATCCTATCCCCATTGCAAATCCACCATCCATCTGACCTTCGACCAAATTTGGATTTATTGCTTTTCCTACATCTTGAGCTATGACCGCTTTTAATATATTAACTTCACCTGTATTTTCATTTATATCAAGTTCTACTCCACAAGCTCCATAAGTATAAGGCCAATAAGGATTCCCCTCTCCAGTTTCTTCATTCATCTGCGTAGTATTAGCTACAAAGGACCCCTCTACTGTAAGCTTCTCTTCTCCAACTTTTTCATATATATCTCTCAAATCAAATCTACCCTTACAGTGTTTATTTAATTCTTCTCTTAATTTTTCACAAGCTATTTTTATAGCATTTCCAGTGTTATAAGTTTGTCGGCTTGCTGCAGCTGTGCCTGCATCTAGTGCTAACGATGTATCTTCATGAATTAATATTACATCATCAATACTTATTCCTATTGTTTCTGCTCCTATTTGACTCATAATAGTCTTAGCGCCTTGGCCGACTTCTGTTACACCTACATATAGTTCCATTTTACCTTCACTATTTATTTTAGCTTTACAATTAGATACATCAGGGAATCCATTTCCATAGCCTGTTCCATAATACATTATTCCAATTCCTGTCCCCTCATTGTCTAAATCAATTTCTTTGCAAACTTCATCGATACACTTTTCAAGAACTACATTTTCTTCCAACAATTGATTTGTTGCTGTTTTACTACCTTTTCTAAAAATATTTCTTTTCCTTATTTCTACAGGACTTATATTTAATTTTTCAGCAATAATATCCATTTGTTGCTCATAAGCTACTGGTATTTGAGTTACTCCAAACCCTCTCATAGCCCCACTTATAGGATTATTAGTATATACTGCATAGCTATCTACATAAACATTATCTACTTCATAAGGACCTGTTGCGTGTACTCCCGCTTTACGCATCACGTTTATTGCCCAGGAAGCATATGCTCCTGTGTCTCCAATGATACATGCTTTTACGACTTTTATTTTTCCATCTTTGGTTGCACCTGTTTTATATTTCATAATCATTGAATGTCTTTTAGAATGGGCTGCAAAGGATTCTTCCCTTGTATAGACTGTTTTGATTGGCATTTTTAAATGTTGAGCTGCTAATGACAAATGTATCTGCATGGTAATGTCTTCTCTTCCTCCAAAAGCACCACCTACAGCACAGTTAATTATTTTTATTTTATTCTTATCTATATTTATAGCTTCAGATATTTCAATCACATCAAAATGAGGATATTGAGTTGATGTATATAGTATTAAATTATCATTTTCATCAATAAGAGCAACACCACTTTCTGGCTGTAAAAAAGCATGATCAACTTGAGGTACTTTATATTCATTTTCTACTATTACATCACAATTTTTAAAAGCTTCTTCTACATCTCCCTTTCTCAATTTAAAATGATAAACAATATTACTTTCATTATCATGAACTTTTGGGCTTTCTTTACTCATAGCTTCTACTGGATCAAAAACTGGTTCGATTTCTTTATAATCTACTTTTATATATTTTATAGCTCTTTCTGCTATTTCATTAGATGTTGCTACTACAAATGCAATTGGGTCACCTATTCTCCTAACCTTTTTACTACAAAAAACTTCATGATCTTTAAATACTACTCCATGATGATTATATGGTAAGTCTTTTGCTGTAAAAATTTTTATTACACCATCCATTTCGCTAGCATCACTAATATCTACTTCTATATAAGCATGAGGTTTTGACGAACGTAGAGTTTTTCCATAAAGCATATTTTCAAAATATATATCTTGAGGGTATATGGCTTTACCATTTACTTTGTCCATAGCCTCAATTCTTTTTATATTATTACCAACTACTTTCACTATTTATCTCCCCTTAATATTGATGCACGATATATAGCATCAACTATCTTATTGTAACCTGTACATCTGCACAAATTCCCTGATACAGCCTCTCTTATTTCCTCCTTAGTTGGTGAATTATTTTTATCTAATATTGATTTTGCACTTAATATCATTCCTGGTGTACAAAATCCACACTGAACTGCACCTTCATCAATAAAAGCTTGTTTTATATAATCATCATTAACACCTTCAATAGTAATAATATCTTTGTTCTCAACTGTGGCTGCTAGTATTAAACAAGAGTTAACTACTTCACCATCAATAATTACAGAACAAGCTCCACATTCCCCTTCTGAGCAGCCTTCCTTTGTACCTGTTAAATTAAGTCTATTTCTAAGTACATCTACTAGTCTCTCATCTTCATTTATATCAACATCAAAAACCTTATTATTAATATTTAAACTTACTTTTTTCATAATACCTCCCTATTTTAAATAGCATTGTATGAATTTATAGCTTCATCTATAGCTTCTTTTAAAACACCTTTAACTGCATAGGATTTAAACTCCATAGTACTTCTATTTTTTAATGACTTTTCTACATTTTTTTCTAATATATCTAAAGCTTCATTTATAATATTTTTTTCTATAAATTTTCCTTTAAGGTGTTCTTCAACTTCATAAGCTCTTATAGCCATATTACTTATAGAACCTAAAGAAACTTTTATATTTGAGAATTTACCTTCTTCTATGTCTACACATACACTAGCGGAAATTCTAGATATTGCTAATGACTTTCTTAGACCTAATTTATAGAAAGATAAGTACTGATTTTTATTTAATTTTTCAAACTCTATATATGTTAATATTTCGTTATCTTTTATAGCTAAATCCCTATTACTAACTAAGTCTATTAATTTTATTTTTCTTTCCCCATATTTACTTTTAATATAAACACTAGAATCTAATGCTACTAGTGGTGGTATTATGTCTGCACTAGGAGAAGCATTACAAATGTTTCCTCCTATAGTTGCTTTATTTCTAATCTGTGGTGAACCTAATGATTTACAGGCTTTCTTTAACCCAGATAAATTTCTATCCATAAATTCATATTTTATCAATTCACTACAGGTAGTACATGCCCCTATCCTTACTTTATTGTCCCTAGCTTCAACATACTTTAATTCTTCAATATCAGAAATATCTACTAAGATTTCTTTATCAAATCTATCATTCTTAGCCTCTAATATTAAATCTGTTCCTCCTGCTAATATTTTAGCCTTATTATTCTCTAATAAATCCAAAGCTTCATTTAAGGTATAAGGCTTATGTACCTCTTTTATCATAATAACCTCCAATTTATTAAATCAAATTTAACAAACAAAAATCTATTTATTTAAACATATGACTTTTAATACCTATCTATCACTGAATTCATATGAAAAAACATAAATAAATTATTTCTTTCATATACATTACTAATAAATATATTTCATATATTTATTTTTTCTTGGGAGGTGCTATATGAAACTTATTAAAGGAAATATAATTTTTGCCCCTACATATGAAAAATTTAAAATAATTAAAAATGGTTATATACTAATAGACAATAACAAGGTTATTAATGTTTATAATAGCTTGCCTGGAGATTATAAGTCCTATGAAGTAATTGACTATGGAGATAAGTTAATTATACCTGGTATGAATGACCTACATTGTCACGCTCCTCAGTTTAGGAACGTTGGTATTGCTATGGATAAAGAGCTACTACCATGGTTAGATGAATATACATTTCCTGAGGAGTCCAAATATAAGGATGTAAATTACAGTGAAAAAATGTATTCTATGTTTGTTGATGAACTATATAAAAATGGAACTACTAGAGCCTGTGTATTCGCAACTATTCATAAAGATTCTACAATGAAGCTTATGGATCTATTTATGGAAAAAGGGTTAGGTGGATATATTGGAAAAGTAAACATGGATAGAAACTGCATAGATAGTCTTTGTGAAAATACAGAAGACTCTATCTCTGGCACAATTGAAATTATAAATAAATATAATAACATTTCTGATTTAGTTAAACCGATAATTACTCCTAGATTTGTTCCTACTTGTAGCGAAAGCTTGCTAAATTCATTAGGAAATTTATCTAAAGAAAATAACATACCTATTCAATCTCATTTATGTGAAAATATTGGTGAAATTCACTGGGTTAAGGAGCTTCATCCTGATTCTAAGCACTATGCTGACGTATACGATAAAAATTACTTATTTGGCGATAATCCTACACTTATGGCACACTGTATCCATTTGACAGATGAAGAAATTGATTTAATGAAAAATAAAAATGTTTATGCTGTTCATTGCCCTACTTCAAATGCAAACTTAGCAAGTGGAATAATGCCTATTAGGAAGCTTCTAAATAATAATGTTAAACTTGGACTTGGAAGCGATGTAAGTGGTGGACACAGCTTTTCTATCTTTAAAACTATAGTATATGCTATTGAGTTTTCTAAATTACTTTGGGTAAATAATAAAGACCATGAATTTTTAAAGCTAAGTGAAGCCTTTTATTTGGCTACAAAGGGTGGCGGTTCCTTCTTTGGTAAGGTAGGAAGCTTTGAAAATGGCTATGATTTCGATGCTCTAGTTATAGATGATTCTAATCTTAATATAGATAGCTATAATTTGATGGAAAGATTAGAAAGATTTATATACCTAGGAGATGATAGAAATATTATTCATAGATATGTTTGTGGCCGATTAATATAAAATTAAATAAATAGGCTGTATGATAAATTAATTTCATACAGCCTTTTATTTAATAAAATTATATTTAATTGATTTATCTAAAAAATATATAGTTTAGTCTACAATAGGATTTAATATCTCAAAGTTATTTACATCTACTAAGCCTTTATCTGTTATTTTCCATTTTGGGCTTGTTGATAATGCTAAGAAGGATAAATGCATAAATGGAGCATGTATTTTACCTCCAAGATTATTTACAGCTTTTTCAAGAATAGATATTTTTTCACTTACTTCACTTCCACTAAGTTCATCAGTTATTAAACCTCCAACTGGTAATCTAAGTTCTTCTAATACTCTTCCATTATTTGCAACTGCTATTCCACCACCCATATCTATAACTGCATTAATAGAAACTTCCAAGTCATTTAGATTTGTTCCAACTGCAATAATATTATGTGTATCATGAGCTACACTTTCTGCAAAAGCACCCTTTACAAGTCCAAAACCTTTAACAAATGCCTTTCCAATATTATTATTTCTTCCGTATCTTTCTAAGCAAGCTATATATAATATATCATTATGTATATCAGCTTCTACAACTCCTGAACTTACTTTTACTACTTCCTCACTAGCACCAGTAAGATTTTGATCAGGAATCGCTTCTATACATCTAACTAAAACTTCTCTTTTATCAGATTTTATTTCTAATTGAGACTTTGTTACTTTGTCTCTTTTCACAGAATTTTTTACATCTAGTGGATATGTATATTTAGGCATTGGTATTAATATTTCACCTTCTGCTGCTACTAATTTACCTTCTATAAATACACCCTCCACATCCATTTCTTCTAAATCATTTATTATTGCAATATCAGCAATTTTTGCAGGTGATAATATCCCTCTATCTTCTAGACCAAAATATGTAGCTGGATTTATTGTAACCATTTGTATTGCTTCAACAGGGTTAATACCTTGTTTTATAGTTCTTTTTACTATTTCATTCATATGGCCTAATTTTTCTAAATCCTCTGCTACCATATCATCAGTAGCTAATATACATCTTCTAGAATCTAACTTATCCTCAGTAATTGCTCTTATACACTCTGACATATTTTTTTGAGTAGATCCTTCTCTCATGAATACATACACACCTTGTCTTAGCTTTTCAACACATTCTTCTTTAGTTGTAGTTTCATGGCAAGAGCACTTTCCACCTGCACATATAATATGAGCTGCTAAGTCTTTTCCAAATAATTCTGGTGCATTTCCATCTACTACTTTATTTATACTTTTAGCATACATAGTTGATGTGATTAGATCCGTAATTATCTCAGGACTATTATTATATACATGTTTAGCATTGCTAAAGCCTTGAAGCTCTCCAATACCTATAATATTTTTATAATTTAGTAGATCCTCCATATCCTTAGAAGTTACATCTACCCCTGCCGTTTCTAAACTGGGACAATCTGGAGTTAAGCAAGGTACAACAAATCTAACGTGATTAGGAACATAACTTGCTTCATCTGCCATGGCTTTCATTCCAATAGGACCTAGTGCATTTCCTATTTCATGAGGATCTGCTATTAAGGTAGTAGTACCTGAAGGTATTGATAGTCTAGAAAACTCTGTAACTGTAAGCATACTACTTTCAAAATGCATATGTGAATCAATAAAACCAGGTGATACATACTTACCTCTAACATCTACAACTATAGTATCTTTGCTTATTAAATCTTCACAATTTCCAACTAGTAATATATATTTTCCCTTTATTGCTACGTCTGCTTCATATATCTCTTTAGTTAATACATTTATAACTTTGCCACCATACAAAACAATATCTGCATGATACTTATCGCTCATAAGAGTATCTACTAGCTCCTTATACTCCATAGCCTTTTTTATATATTTCAAAGTTCATCCTCCCATACGTCAATATTATCGATTATCCCAATTATTGCTGCATTTATTGAAGAATCATATTTTCCTGCTGCATTTCTAGCTGCCGTACCTTCTGTATAAATAACTAATTCCCCTATACCAGCACCAACTGTATCTACAGCAACTAAAGGCTTGCCATCACTTTCTTCTTTTATATTTAATGGTTGAGTTATTAATAATTTACTTCCTACTAAGGTTTCATCTTTTCTTGTTGCTACTACCGTTCCAATCACTTTTCCTATTTGCATATTCATACCACCATTATTCATTTTCATAAAATATAATATCTATGTTTTTTTGCTTTATGTAGTCAAGTGCCATAGGTGTTATTATAGCGTTTTTGGGTATAATTAGTTTTTTTTCATTTATTTGAGTTATATCACTTAAAGTTATTACTGATTTATGATCATCACAATCACTTTGCTTATCTAGTTCTTTTAAATTATGACTAGTATTTGTAGATGTTTTTTCTTCACTATTAAGTAGCTTTATTATTTCATTAATTTTAGGGTGATTTATAGGAACTGTAATAAATGGATAAAACTCTTTCATTTCATTTATAGTATTACTAATACTTTTTAAAATGTTTTGAGTTAAATTTTTTTTATTTTCCATTTATTTATTCTTTACTTTTTAATATTACTCTTTCAACTTCTGAATGTGGTCTAGGTATTACATGAACAGAATGTAGTTCTCCAACATGTCTTGCTGCTTCAGCGCCTGCCTCTGTTGCCGCTTTTACTGCTCCTACATCACCACTTACCATTACTGTTACCAAACCAAAACCTACTTTTTCGTATCCCATTAGTGTGACATTTGCAGACTTCACCATAGCATCTGCTGCTTCTACTGCACCAACTAAACCTTTTGTTTCTATCATTCCTAGAGCTTGACTCATAAATTTTTCCTCCCCAAATTATTTATTCTTTTTTTTTAAGATTATTTTTAAATTCTTCTATTAAAAAATCTATTTCTTCATGTGGTCTTGCAATAGTCCTACTTGAAACAACTTTACCTACTCTATTGCCAGCATTAACACCTGCGTCTATAGCTGCATTTACTGCTGCTACTTCACCTACTATATGGATGGTTACGCTTACGGCTTTATCAACACCTATAACTTTATCAAAACCTATTAAAGTTACATCTGCTGCTTTGGCTGCGCTATCTAATGCTGCAATTGCTGTAGTTAGTCCTATTGCTTCAATCATTCCTAGGGCTTTTCTCATCCTAATCCCCCTTATTTAGCTAGATCTTTTATACTAACCATTTTTATATTTTTATTACTTTTATTATTTTCTTCTGTAAAGTCACTTTTTTTACTTAAACTTCCAATAGTTTTCATTTCTATATTATTTAATTTTTTTTCAGCTTCTGATACTTTATTTATAGGATTTTCATTTTTAAGATAGTTTAAATTGTTTTGTTTTTCTTTTAAAGATTTTAGATTAGTTTTATTCTGATTTTTATAAAGTATTTCTTTTAGTAGCTTTTCTTCGTCTTTATTTACGTTTTCTACTTTTTTATTAACTTTATCTTCTTGGATATTAATAGCTTTATTTGAAATATTACTCATAATACTTTTTGTTAGATGATTTATCATTTATCTCACCACCTATAATATTTTGTTTACTTCTTCATGAGGTCTAGCTATTACATTCGTCGAGACTATTTCAGCTATTTTACTAGCACTTTCTTTTCCATTTTCGACCGCAGAAGTAACTGCTGCTACATCCCCAACGACTATTGCCGCTACAATTCCAGATCCTACAATATCTATATCCACAAGTTCAACATCTGCAGATTTAACCATTGTATCAGCAGCTTGAATTGCTCCTATCAAACTTCTCACTTCTATCATTCCTATTGCTTTAGTAGACTTCAAATCTCTCACCTCTTTTAAAAGCTATCGGCTGTATTTTTATTAAAAATAATTATTTATATCTATACATTCATATTCAGGTATAATAGACATATCAAATAGACTATTATTTAATGGTTTAGTAGCATCTATTCCCATTTTGTCTGTAAGTCCTTTATTAACATGAGATGCTTCTAGACCACTACCTAAAGCATTTTTTATTATCACTACATCTTCACTAGCTTGAACTCTTGATGATAAAGCTAACTCCACACTTTTGTGATTGTATATATCTATATCATCATCTACTATAACTACATGCTTTAAATCTTTACTACTTCCAAGAGAAGCAAGTATTGCACTCTTTCCATCACCTTCATTTTTTTTATTAATACTAATTATGGAATGAAGTCTACATCCACCACCAACAGTAACATTTACGTCGTCTACATCTACAATATCTTTTAATGCACTGTATATTTCAACTTCTCTTATTAATCCGTTGGATAAATGCTCTTCTCTGCAAGGAAAAGCATGTTGGTATATAGGGTTATTTCTATGCATTACTGTGGTTATTTCCATAACTGGATTAGGAGCTATTTCTCCATAATATCCCATCAACTCACCAAAAGGACCTTCCGTAACTTTTTTACCTGGTACTATGTATCCCTCAAGTACTATTTCGCAAAATGTAGGTACTTCAATATCTACACTATGGCATTTGATAACTTTTAAAGGTTCTCCTTTTAAAGAACTATAAACCTTATATTTGTCCAAACCATATTTTGAAGAACTTATTTGTGAAGCTATTAAAAACTCTGCATCATATCCTAAAACCACTGCACAAGGTATTTTAATATTCTTCTCATTGCTATCATCTATTATTTTTCTTAAATGTGGTGATGCTTTTGATATTAATGTACTAATATTAGTTTTTGAGTTTACTTGAAATCTTCTAACAGCCATATGTGTATCATTACTTTCTGGATCTTTTACTATTAGCATTCCTGCTGTTATAAAGCTAGACGAATCTTTTTCATGAGATGTTGGTATTGGAAACATTTTAGTTATATCTATATTATTAGTTATAATATTTTCTTTTATTGGTCCTGTATTAACTCTTAACACTTCGCATGGGTTCGTAATTGAATTTATTATTTTAAATATTCTTCCTTCTCTATTAGTATCCATTAGATCATAAAATATTTTTCGATTTCCATATAGTCCACCGACTAAGCTAATATTATGATTTTTAATATTATTAAATTTTATAGGAACTTCATTATCAAAATATCTTAATACTGCGCCTAGCTCAAATTTAGGATCAACTTCTTTATTACAGTTTTTTAAATAACCTAAACTTTCTAATTTATCCATAGTATATCTTAACATTTGTGTTTCCATATATTACTCACCCCATCTTTGTAACAAACTATGTTCTATATCTAGTTGATCTAGGGCTCTACCGACTATTGAAGTAACTATATCGCTTATATTTTGTGGATGATTATAAAAACCTGGTGTTGGTGGCATTATACTTACTCCTAAGTTTGATAGCTTTAACATATTCTCTAAATGTATAGAGCTAAGAGGAGTTTCCCTTGGCAATATAACCAATCTCCTTCTATCCTTTATACAAACATCCGCTGCTCTAGTTAATAGAGAATCACTATAACCCATAGTTATAGATGCCAGTGTTTTCATTGAACAAGGAACTATTATCATTCCATCAGTTTTGAAGGATCCACTTGCTATTGGAGCTGCTAAATCATAATTTTCATAATAAAAACTTGCCATTTTTTTAAGCTCGTCTAAACTTACACCACACTCATGGTTTACAACATACTCTCCCATATTAGATACAACTAAATGAGTTTCTATATTAAGTTCTTTTAATCCTTGTAAAATTCCAAGTGCATAAATCGCACCACTTCCTCCAGAAATTCCAACTATTATTTTCATAAAACTTCTCCTTATAAAGTTTTATTGTTTAAATTTAGGTAGGCCTACTTTAAGTAGTCCTACCTATTAACATTTACTCTACTTTATTTTCTGTGTCTCCTCCACCTATCCATGGGTCTAATCCATTTTCCCAAGCATTAATATACTCATCAATTGTCATTATTTTAGTAAATATGCTTAAATCCTTTAATCCATTTTCATGCATTTCATCATTTTTAGAATGAACACCATCGCTTAAAGTTATGACCTTATATGCATTGTACAGTGCATCACTTGCTGTACTTCTAACACAAACATTAGTCCATACACCAGTTACTACAACTGTATCTAAATTTTCTTCTCTTAAATATAAATCTAAATCCGTATGAGCAAACCCACTATGTCTTCTTTTTTGAACTATATATTCTTCGCCTTCAGGATATAGTTCCTTTATAAAATCAGATCCCCAAGTTCCTTTAACTGCGTGACGAGGTCTTACTCTAAAATCTGCATCATTTTTTCTGTGAGCCTCTTGTATATGAATTAATTGAATATCATCAAGTCCTCTTGCATTTCTTTCTCTTACCCATTTAAATAATTTTTGTAAGTCAGGAATTATTTTCTCTCCTCCTGGACATCTTAGTGGTGCACTTTCTCCTACAAAATCATTCAACATATCTATAACAACTATTCCATGTCTTGGCATACTTAAATTTCCTCCTATTAATAAGTAATTTTCTTATCTAACTTCATTATTTGTTGTCTCTTAACAAATTTTCCAAATCCAGGTTTGACCATTATTCCCTTAATATTTTTAACATGATCAACTATCACTTCTGGATGCTCTTTTCTATAACTTACATCATATTCTTTACTAGTTAATTCATCAGGGTTATTAAATACTACGTCATAGTTATCTAATTTCGATAGAATGCCATCTTCTCCATCTTCATATGTTAAATGACCTCTAACTACTGTTTTAAATACTTTTCCTTTAAGGTTCATTCCTTCAAGCGGGGTATATCCACACATAGATACCATTGTTTTTGGATCTACTATCCATTCTTTATCTAAGTCTATAATAGTAAAATCTGCATCAGACCCTATATTTAAAGCACCCTTCTTTGGATATAGACCATAGTGCTTAGCTGCATTTGTACTTAATATATCTACTAATTTACTTAATGATATTTTTCCTTTATTATATCCTTCACTAACAATTACTGGTACCATAGTTTCAACACCAGGTATTCCAGGGAATGAAGTCCAAATATTCATACCTTCTTTTAATTTTTCACTTTCAATCTCATATGGCGCATGGTCAGTAGCTATAAAATCTATACTTCCATTATTTATACCTTCCCATTGCTCTTCATTATCTTTTTTAGTTCTCAAAGGTGGTGCTATTTTGGCAAGCGGTCCATACTTAGTCATTGCTTCTTGATAGTTTAATGTTAAATAATGTGGACAAGATTCACTTGTAACATCTAATCCTTTAATCTTAGCTTCTCTTACTAGTTTTGCACCTACTCCAGTACTCATATGAACTATATGAAGTCTAGCACCACTCGCTTCAGCAAAACTTATTCCAAGCTCTATAGCAACCTTTTCAGCAAGTTCCATTCTTGCTTCTGCCCAAGCTGGTCCATCTAATCTTCCTTCTTCCTTAAATCTATTTACATAAAAGTCACACATTGCATAATTTTCTGCATGAATACCAATCGGAAGACCTGTTTTAGATACTGCCTTAAAACATTCAAACATTTCCGGATCTGTAACTCTTGGATATGTTGGCACTGATGGAGTCATATATACTTTAAATGCTACTACCCCATAATCTGCTTGTTCCTGTACATTATGCAGCCATCCTTCTCTTACATCTTCACCTGTTACGCCTCCCCACATTGCATAGTCCACTACAGCTTGAGGTCCACAAATTCCTATCTTTGTTTTAAGTTGTTCTACGCTTCTTGCTGAAGGCACTGAGCAACAAGGCATATCAATTATTGTTGTTACACCTCCTGTTGCCGCAGCAGCTGTACCAGTTAAGAAGTTTTCTCTATGAGGGAAACCTTGATACATAAAATGTGTATGTGAGTCAATACATCCAGGAAGTGTTAAATTCCCATTTGCATCTATTATTTCTTTACCATCAACCATAGTTATATCATCAATAAACCCTGCTATTTTCTCATCTTTTACTAATATATTAGTAAGTACAGTATTATCACCTTGAGGTATTCTAGCATTTTTTATAATTACATCAAACATAAACAATCCCCCTACATATCCATTAAATGAGTTTCTAGTATCTGTTCTTTTCTAAATCCTTCCAGTCTAAAGAAATACTGGAAACTATCTAGTATATAATCTAATTTTATAGGACCTACTAACTCTGTACCTGTTACCATTACTCCATATCTTTCAGCTTCACGCTTTACAAACTCATAAGCTCTATGCATAGGTGTTTTAGAACAATCAAGAAGATTCATAGATACTACTACACCTTCTCTTTCAGGGAATTTTATTCCCACAGCTCTTATAGTAGTAAATCCTCCACTTGGACCTCTTAAACCTTTTGCTATTTCCTTGGCAATCTGAATGTTTTCTGTTCCTAAAAATATATTATAAGCAGTAAGTCCGTCAGTTTCTGCACTACAAATTGTTCCGCCTGCACTCTCACTTAACAAGCCATCTACACTTAAGTCTGGCTTTCTATTTTCATATTCTTCTTTTTTATCTTCATTATTTTTATACTCTTTTAATAAATCTCTTAAACCTTCATATTGACCTGCTCTTATGTAAGCAAATGCTTTTCTATCATTATTTCTTGCAGCTTCTCCAGCAAAGAATACAGGTATCTTAGTTTTTTCATGTAACTCTTTACCTATTTCTTTTGCTAATTCTACACACTCTTCAATTGTAATATCTTTAAATGGGAATATAGGAAGTGTATCTTGTGCTCCTATTCTTGGATGTGTCCCTTTATGATTTCTCATATCAATTAGTTCTATAGACTTTGCAGCCATATTAACTAATGCAGTTTTGACTGGCTCTGGCTCTCCTATAAATGTAACCACTGTTCTGTTAAAGTCTTGCTCTGGTTCGTAGCTAACAAGTTTTACTCCTTCTACTTTTCTTACTTCATCTACTACACTTTCAATAACCTCACTTCTAGCCCCTTCGCTAAAATTAGGTACTGCTAATACATATTTTTTCTTTTCCATCTTAATTATCTCCTTATCTTTAAATTTACTTTTATAAGTAGATAAATTATTAAAACAAGCAAATCTTCATTTATCTTTTCCTCATAAACTCTTTTAAAAGTTCTATAATTGTTTTTTATATACTTGTTTAATAAATTATATTTTCACATGTTAATGAATATAACTTATTAAATAAAGTTTTTAGGAGGATTTATATGAGTTTAGAAGTTATAGATTTATCTCAAGAGATTTTTCAAGGTATGTCTGTATTTCCCATGCATCAACCAACCTTTATAATGACTAACATGACTCATGAAGAAAACATGGAAAAAACAGGCAGTACTAAGCTAGGCTTTTCTGCTAGGAACCTACTAATTAGTGAACATGGCGGCACACATTGTGATGCTGTTTGGGAATACAAGCCTAGTGGCAATACTATTGAAAATATGCCATTAGAATATTTTTTTGGAAGTGCAATATGCTTAGATTTATCGCATATACCTTATAGTAGATACATAGAAGTTGAAGATATAAAAGGTGCTTTAAATAAATCAAAGGAAGAAATAATAAAGGGAGATATTTTATTAATGTATACAGGACATTATGATAGAAATTTCGGAACTGATAAATGGCAAACAGAATACTCTGGTCTTAGCTATGAAGCTGCTAAATATCTAGCAAAATGTGGCGTTGTTAATATTGGTGTTGATGCACCAGCCATAGATCATCCTGATGATTTAGATTTTTCTGGCCATTTAGTATGCGGTGAGTATGATATAACAAACACAGAAAACTTATGTAACTTAGATAAAGTTGTTAATAAAAGATTTTTATATTTTGGTCTACCACTAAAAATTAGAGCAGGATCTGGCTCACCTATAAGAGCTATTGCTTTAGTGGAGAAATAATCAATCAAAAAATATATCTTTTAAATAAGTTAATACCACTATCTATCTAATAATTAAAATTATTAATTAAGTTAACGACTGGTCTATTTTTTTATAATATTATTATGATATAATAAACCGAGAATTAACATAAAGGTGGTATTACATATGAAGAAAAAGTTTAAGTTAGGATTATTAAGTGCTTTACTTATTGGTGCTTTAGCTGTAGCAGGTTGTTCTAAGAAAGCTGAAGAACCTTCAAATGACGAAGTTAGAACACCTCCAGAACAACTCCCAATAGCAACAATAGAAGTTGAAGGTTTTGGTACTATTGAGGCTGAATTATATCCTCATATAGCTCCAAATACTGTTAACAATTTTATTTTTCTTGCTAATAGTGGGTTTTATGACAACCTTACTTTCCATAGAATTATTGAAGGTTTCATGATTCAAGGTGGAGATCCAGAAGGTACAGGTATGGGTGGACCTGGATATAGCATAAAAGGTGAATTCGGAAGCAATGGCTTCTATAATGATTTACAACATACTGAGGGTGTATTATCTATGGCTAGAACCCAACAAAAAGATAGTGCAGGAAGTCAATTCTTTATAATGGCTGAAGATACTCCTAGCTTAGATGGTGAGTATGCTGCTTTTGGTAAAGTAATTAACGGTATGGATGTAGTTAAAAAGATAGAAAAAGTAGAAACTGGAGCTAATGATGCTCCTGTAAATAAAGTAGTAATAAAATCAATAAAAGTAGATACAAAAGGTGAAAAATACGCAGAGCCTGAAAAAATGCAGTAAAATCCTAAGGATAGATTATTAATTTAATCTATCCTTATTTTTTTGCTTAATGTTTACAAATAATGTCCCTTATAGTAGTATGGTTATAGTAATATTTTGTCGAATAAACATATATTACAAACAAAATTTAACTTTAAACTACAAAGGAGGAAATGAATGATAAAAAAAAGCGTAGTAATGTCTATAGGTTTAAGTTCTGTAGCACTTGCAATGGGAGCTACAGATGTTTATGCAGCTGAAAAAGGAACAGTTACTACTGATGTATTGAATGTAAGAAGCGGTCCAAGCACAAATCATTCAGTAATAGGTAAATTATATAGAGGTAATACAGTAGAAATACTTCAATCTTCAAATGGATGGCATCAAGTAAGATTATCTAACGGATCTACTGGATGGTCTAGTGGTGACTATATATCAAAGGGATCTTCTAATAATCAAGGTTCTTTAGGTTATGGTGTTGTTAATACTGCGACTTTAAATGTAAGAAGTGGCGCTGGTACTAACTACTCTATAATAGGAAAAATACATAAAAATGATAAGGTAGAACTATTATCATCTTCAAATGGATGGTATAAAATAAAGCTATCTAATGGATCTACTGGATGGTCTAGCGGAGATTATATCAATAAAACATCATCAAATGATCAAGATTCATCAAATAACCAAGGTTCAACTGGCAATTCATCTTTAGGTTATGGTATTGTAACTACGGATGTTTTAAATGTAAGAAATGGCGCTAGCACTAGTTATTCTGTAATAGGTAAATTATATAAGAATAATAAAGTAGAATTACTTGGAAGTTCTAATAGATGGTATAAAGTAAAATTATCAAATGGAAACATAGGATGGTCTAGTGCTGACTATATCACTAAATCATCTTCAGGTAATCAAGATTCATCAAATGATCAAGGATCAACTTCAAACCCCTCTACAAGTAAGCAAAATGCTGTTGTAAATTTAGCACTTAGCCAAATAGGTAAACCTTATGTTTGGGGTGCTGAAGGACCTAATTCATTTGACTGTTCAGGATTAGTATATTATGTATATAAAAATGCCGCAGGAGTTAATTTACCAAGAACATCTAGAGAGCAATCTACAGTTGGAACAACTGTTAACAAATCTCAACTTCAACCTGGTGACTTAATCTTCTCTAGTACAGATGGAAGTGGTAATGTATCACATGTTGGTATATACATTGGAAACAATGAAATGATTCATGCACCTCAACCAGGTGAAAACGTTCAAAAAGCAAATATAAACACATCTTATTGGAACAAAACTTATCTTTGGTCTAAAAGAGTATTATAATATGTTAAGAGAGAATAACTATAGTTATTCTCTCTTTTATTTTTTTAACTAGATTCCTTAAAATTGATTTACAATAGAATGTATTGATTTTATTAATATACCTACTCTCAAGTATTTATAATACCTATTTTATTAATTCTTAATAATATATTACCATATTATTATAAACATATAATTTTACTAGGGGTGAAAATATGAGAGACGAATCATTAAAAAGAGAGCTAAGTATAGATAAAATTAAACTTATAGACAAATACTCATTAACTTGCAGTGAAGATTTAATATGGCAACTAAGACACGATAAATACCATACTGTTAATTATTTTTCTCATAAATTTGCTAAAAAACATTCTGCATTAGCCCTACTTTTTTATATTAATAGGTTATGCTATGCTAAAATTAAGTATTTCGAAAACAACATTGATAAGTATACGCCTTATAAGTATGACTTTGAAAAAGGATTCTTAGAATGTGAAATTTATGACATGGGCTTTCTACTTCATAAGCCTAGTAATAATATGATAGATATTAGAAGTTTAAAAGAAATTAAAAGTATTGAAGAATTTAAATCATTCTGTTCTTATTTAGAGTCTTTAGAAGCTAATTACTATTATCCTAGTATTGTATAATTCCAAAGTAACAATATAACTATAAAAATTAAATAATACATTATAATAAAGGTTGGATAGCTATATCCAACCTTTTTATAGTAATAAAAGAAGTTGATAATTTACAATAAAATCCATAAACCTTATAATTTATATATATTGTTACTAATTAAGATTTAATTAAAATATAGTAATTATGAAGGAGAAATTATGAAAAATGTTGTCTTAAGGAGTTGTAATGATTATAGGTACGAAGAAGTTCAAAGTTCTATGATAAAATTATTAGAAGATTTAGGTGGATTAGAAAAATACATAAAAAGAAATAGTACTGTGTTTATAAAGTTAAATTTATTGATGAAAAAAAATCCTAATGAAGTAACTACTACTCATCCTATGATACTAAAAATTTTAGCAGAGGAACTACTAAAATTAGATTGTAATATTATTGTTGGAGATAGCCCAGGTGGGCCATATACAATAAACGCTCTAAAAGGAGTTTATAAAACTTGTGGCATAGAGGATGTTTGTAATGATTTAGGTATTAACCTAAACTATGATACATCAGAAATAAAAGTTGAAAATAAAAATGGTAAAATACTAAAATACATGAATGTAATAAAACCAATAACAGAAGTTGATCATGTTATTAATGTTTGTAAACTTAAAACCCATATGATGGCAACTTTCACAGGAGGAGTAAAGAACTTATTTGGAGTAATTCCTGGTGTATCTAAAGCTGAATATCACTTTAAAATGCCTGAAGTTAAAGACTTCACAGAAGCACTAGTAGACATTTGTGAATATGTATCACCTTCCCTTACTATTATGGATGGTGTTATAGGTATGGAAGGAGAAGGACCTTCAGCTGGTACTCCTCGTAAAGTAGGATTAATACTAGGCTCTACCAACCCTTATGCTTTAGATGTAGTCGCATGTAAAATAATAAACCTAGATCCTCTTGAAGTACCGACAGTTCAAAGAAGCGTTGAAAGAAAATTAATATCTAAAGATTTTACTGATATAAATGTATTAGGAGAAAAAATAGAAGATAAAATAATAACTGACTACAAAATCCCAACTACTAAAAGTATTAGTTTTTTAAGAGGTATGGTACCAAAGAGTATAGAAGTTTTTGTAAATAAAAAACTTGCAGGAAAGCCTATTGTAGTAAATAATAAATGTATAGGATGTGGAGAGTGCTCTAGAGTATGTCCTCCTCAAGTTATAAATATGGAAAATAAATTACCTAATATTGATTTAGATGTGTGTATACGATGTTTTTGTTGTCATGAGTTATGTCCTAAAAAAGCAATTAAAGTAAGAAGACCTTTTATATATAAGTTTATAAAATAAAATTCGATTTGCTTGAACTGCTAAGCCTTCGAATAACTTCTGGGAGGATATTAATATAAACAGAAGATATAAAATTAATTGTAAATATCTAAGAGCTTGAAAAAGATAAAAAATATGCTAGATAAAAATCTAAAAATACACCTACCTCGTGGAAATCGAGGTAGGTATATTACCTAAAGAGTTTTAGCCACATTATCTATTTTTTCTTTTAACGACATCAAATCATTTCTTATTTTTTTAAAATCAGAGCTTATAAGTCTTTTATCTTTAACAACAATCTTTCCATCCACAATAACAGTATCCACATTACTTGGATTAGCACTATAAACTATAGTAGAATAATAATCATATATAGGTTGCATGTTTACAGATTCTGTTTCTATAATTGTTATATCAGCCTTTTTCCCAACTTCTATACTTCCTACTTCTTTATCAATACCAAGGACCTTAGCTCCACCAATTGTAGCCATCTCTACTATTTCTATTGAAGGTAATAATGTTCTATCATTATTAAATAACTTATGTACTTTTCCTACTTGAGTCATTTGAGTTATTATGTCCAAAGTATTTCCACTCATAGGACCATCAGTACCAAGACCTATATCTATATTTTCTTTCATCATTTTAATAATAGGAGCAACTCCCTTAGCACCTTTTGAGTTTGCACCTACATTATGAGAAACTTTTACATTTCTTTCTTTTAGTATCTTTATATCTTCATCATCCACTAATACAGTATGAGCTGATATAAAGTTTGAATCTAAAATACCTAACTTATCTAAATACTTGACTGGTGTTAAATTATATTTTTCCTTATATTCTTTTACTTCATAATCCATTTCTGCTACATGCATCATCATTGGTACATTGTATTTTTTGCTTATTTCATAAGCTTCTTTTAAACTTTCATCGCTATTTGTATATATTGCATGAGGTGCTATTCCTGGTATTATTAAATCATCATTTTTCCATTTTTCAATAAACCATCTTGAATAATCTAATCCATCATAAGGTTTATTAGAATTTGGGCCTACAAAATCAACTACAGTTTCACAAACTACAGCTCTCATATTCATTTCTTTAGATGCTTTCGCTACTTCATCTTCGAAATAATACATATCACAAAACGTAGTTACTCCACCTAAAAGCATTTCTGCTATACCATATTTTGCACCAATATAAGTAAGATTCTTGTCTACTAGTTTTTGTTCTAGTGGAAATAAATATCTTTTTAACCTATCTTTACAATCATCTGCCAAGCTTCTAAAGGGAACCATAGAAACATGAGTATGGCAATTTATCATACCTGGCATTAATATAGAATTTTTACCATCTATTGTTGTTACTTCTGTTTCTTTTTCTATTATTTCACTTATTTTTTTGTTTCCAACATAATCTATTTTGTTATCTTTTATTATTACTAATCCATTTTCTATAATATCTTTATTTTCATTCATTGTAAGTATTGTTACATTTTCAATTACTATAATGCCACTTTTTAAGTTCATAAAATCCTCCACTACTATATTGCTTTTACTCAAATAATTTATATATAATTAATAAATTAGACTATGCTTGAAACATAGTCTAATCTAATAATATATATATATTTTTTTATTTTAATCTTTAAATAAAGAAACTATCTTACTATTTCTAACATTTACGAGTCCTTTATCAGTTATTTTAAGTTCTGGGCTAACTGGTAACGATAATGTACTAAATGACATTATTTCATTCATATGATCGTATCCTAAATCTTTCATAGCGTCTCTTACTAAATTTAGCTTATTACCTAAAATAGAAATACTTTCATCACTTACAATACCACCTATAGGCAACTCTAATTTTGCTAGTATTTTATTATCATTAGCTACAGCATATCCACCTTTTGAACTTATTACTTCATTAGTTGCTGCTACCATATCATCTAAGTTATGTCCCATAACCATAAGATTATGATGGTCATGTGCCCAAGTTGTTGCTATTGCACCT
The DNA here is from genome assembly GCF_056171995.1 of Romboutsia sp. LXY-2. NCBI lineage: Bacteria > Bacillati > Bacillota > Clostridia > Peptostreptococcales > Peptostreptococcaceae > Romboutsia > Romboutsia sp. LXY-2. Next base: position 315,051 of record NZ_JBKFGI010000006.1, read on the forward strand.
TCTTTTATAATACATCCCTCAACTAGTCCAAATGCCACATTATTATTTTTGCCGTATCTTTCAAACACGGCTATTAAAGCACAGTCAGAATTTTCCCAGTTTAAAATATCATCTTTTATATCCAAAACTTTCTCGCATTCTTGTGTAAATGTAGTATTTTTAGATACTTTCATAGTCCTACAAGTTACTTTATCTTTATATTTTTTAGGTACTTTAACTAATAAATCATCTTTACTTATATTTTTTAGTTTTATACTATTATAAAATTCTTTATTTATTTTACTTTTACTATTAAAATACTTTTCTTCTAATCCTTTTGACTTACTATAAACTAGATCTCCATCTTTATAAACTTCATTAATTTCAAATTTATCCAGATCATCAATTATTATAAAATCAGCTATTTTACCTGGAGCTATAACCCCTCTATCAAAAAGATTCATTCTTCTTGCTGGAGTGTATGTAGCTACATATATTGCATTTTCAATTGACATACCTAAGTTTATAGCTTCTATAACTAATTTATTTAGATGACCTTCTAATAGTTTATCTGCCATTACATCGTCTGTTGCCAAACAAAAATGTTCGTATAAATTATTTTCTATTAAATAATCTATATTTTCTTTAGTCATAGACTTATGTTGCATTTCTATAAACATACCATTTTTGATTTTTTCTTCTAATGATTTTACCGTTTGTTGAGTATGATCTCCATTTACTCCTCTATAAATGTATAAAGATAAATCAACTCCCTCAATCTTAGGGCAATGACCTTCTAGAGGCATTTTTTTGTTTTGATTAACGTAGTTTATAATTTGGTTTATATCAGAGTTTTTATCTTCTATTAAATCCTTAAAATTCATTACTTCCCCAAGACAAATAATTTTATCTTCTTTAATTAGCTCTTTAATTTCTTTTAATGTTATTGTATCTCCCGTAGTTTCTAACTCTTTATTTGTAGAAGGAACAGAACTTGGTATTCCATAAAATATATCTAGTTTTTCATCTTCTTTCATAAATTCTTTTATTCCATCTATACCAAATACATTTGCTATTTCATGTGGGTCAGCTACTACTGTAGTAACCCCATGTTTTATAGCATATTTTGAAAATTCACTCGGAATAGTCATAGAACTTTCTATGTGCATATGTATATCTACTAAACCGGGTATAATATATTTACTATCACCATCTATAATATTTTCACATGTTAGCCTATCATTATATTCATAGCCTATATGAATAAATTTACCTTCATGTATTAATACATCTGATTTTATAAATCTTTTTAAATAAGAGTTATATACGTTTAAATTTTTTATAATTAAGTCTACATTCATAGTCATGCCTAATTAATATTAATTCATTATTCTATTCCACTTGTCAACCCACTCAGTCATTAATGGATTTACAGCTTTAAAATCTATAGTCTTAGCACTATCTAAAACATTTCCATAAGTTAAACCTTTAGCATCTTCTTCAGATAATTCAACTTTCGTGTTTATAGGTGATTCACTTAATGCTTTTGCAGTTCTTTCTTGAACTTCTTTGCTTAATGCATAATTTATAAATTCATATGCTAAATCTTTATTTTTTGAGTTTTTATTTATGTTTATTGTATTAAAGTTTAAGTATGTTCCTGATTCTGGTATTACATTTATAACTGATGGCTTAGCTTTTGCTATTGTTTCAAATGCAAAGTCCGATGCTACAGCTGCTACTATTTCTCCACTTGAGAACATATTAGCTAAGTCAGATGATTTACTGTAAGTTTTTACAACATTTGGCTTTAATTTTTCTAATTCTTTAAATGCAGCTTCTCCATTATCTTTAGTTATATCAACTCCTGCTTTATCTGCTCCTATAGATACCATAGCTGGTCCATTAGTAGTTGTTATATCTGGTATTGCTATTTTACCTTTTAATTCAGGCTTCCACAAATCTTCCCATGAATTTATTTCTATTCCAGCTTCTTTATCTACTACTATCCCTATACTGTTTAATGTATAAGCAGGCCCATATCCGCTTTCTACTGTTGCCTTAGCCTTTTCATTTATATTATTAGCATTAGGTATTTTAGAATAATCTAGCTCCTCAAATATTCCTGCTTCTATACCTTGTTCTGCAAATGATTCTGCTAAGTATGTAATGTCTATATTTGAGTTTGGATTGTTTCTCATTTTAGTTAATCTTTCAGAATTGTTTCCTACTTCTAAAACTATTTCTATTCCCTTTTCTTTTGCAAAAGGTTCAAATACTGTTTCTTTTAAAACATCCTCATTTAATCCCCAAGTTGATATAACAAGCTTGTCATTACTTCCTGAATCAGATGATTTTGAACATCCTACTAAAGCTGTTGCACTAAGTATTCCCGTTAATAATAATGATACTATTTTCTTATTCATGACCTTCTCCTCTGTTGTTTAAATTTAATTTTTATAATAAAACTATCTTACTTGATGGCAAGTGAAGCTTTATTTTGTTACCCTTTTCATATATATCTGTATTTTCACTGTTTACAGTTAAATTTCCTATTTCTGTTTTAACATCATATTGATAAGCCTTACCTAAGAAAGTTCTTACCTCAACTATACCTTCAACAGTATTTTCTAAATTCTCCTCAACTATCTTTATATCATCTGGTCTAATAGTAGCTTTAACTTCTTCTTTATCTTTACTCCTATCAACACTAAACTCAACATTAGACTTGCTAACATAAGTATTTTTTGAAGATTTTTTTAAATCAATAAAGTTTTCAAAACCAACAAACCTTGCAACAAACTCTGTAGCTGGATTTGAATAAATATTTTCAGGAGTATCAAATTGTTCTATAACCCCTTTATTAAGAACCGCTACTTTATCAGAAATTGAGAAACACTCTTCTTGATCATGTGTAACAAATAGTGTTGTTATTCCAAGCTTTTGTTGAAGTTTTCTTATTTCAACTCTCATTTTTAATCTTAACTTAGCATCTAAGTTACTAAGTGGCTCATCTAAAAGAAGTAAACTTGGTTCTATGACTAATGCTCTTGCTATAGCAACCCTTTGTCTTTGTCCACCTGATAGCTCTTTGGGATATCTTTTAGCTAGGTGATCCATATCTACAGTTTTTAATATTTCATCAACCTTTGATTTTATCTCATCTTTGGTCATCTTTTTCATCTTAAGACCAAAGGCTACATTTTCCTCAACTGTTAAGTGTGGGAATAATGCATAGCTTTGGAAAACCAGACCAAAATTTCTATTATGTACTGGTATATTAGTATAATCCTTATCTCCTAATAAAAACTTACCTGCTGTTGGCTCTATAAAACCAGCAACTACTCTTAATGTTGTAGTTTTACCACATCCACTAGGACCAAGAAGTGATACTAATTCACCCTTTTTTACTTTTAAGTTTAAGTTTTCTAGTATGTTATTTTTTTTATCATATGAAACATTTATATTTTGTAAATTTATTAAATCCATTTTATGTATCCTCCAAGTTGATATTAATTATGACTACCCTGAAAAATTGCTAAGACCTAAAGTCTTTTCTAATATGTACATTACTACAACAGTAAGCAACATTAAGATAACTGATAATGCTGATACAGTTGGGTCATAATTATACTCAACATAGTTCATCATAGTTATTGGTAATGTACTTACCCCAGGTCCTGTTAAAAACATAGAAACTGGAACATTATTAAATGAGTTTATAAAAGCTAGCATAAATGCTGCCATTACACCTGATGTTATATTCGGTAATACTACCTTAAAAAATGTTTGGCTCTTTTTACAACCTAAGCTCATAGCCGCTTCTTCTATTGAATAATCAAATACCTCTAAGCTAGAACCTATAACCCTTATAATATAAGGAATAATTACTAATGTATGTCCTATAAATAAACTCATATAAACTGAAAGATTTAGCTTCACCAATAAAAATTGGAATAATGAAAAACCAACTACTATAGCAGGAATCATTAATGGTGAGAAAAAGAAACTTTTTAAAGCACCTTTACCTTTAAAGTCATATCTACTAAGTCCATAAGCTGCTGGCATTCCTATAACTAATGCTGCTAATGTTGCTATAGTAGATATTACTAAGCTAGTAATCATACTATTCATAAATGACTCTGACTTAAAAACATTTATAAACCATTGTAAACTAAATCCTTTTGGTGGAAATGCTATATAATTTTCAGTCCCTATACTAGTCATAGCTATAATTACTAATGGTGCAAATAAGAATATATATACTAATATTACGAACACTGTTAATAACTTATTTTTCTTCATTTTAAGATACACCTCTCTTATCTAGTCTTGATGCAAGTGAGTTAATAGTCTTAACAACAATTAAAGTAACTACTATCATTATAGTTGCAACTACTGCAGCTCCTTGCCAATCACCTAATGTCATAGTCTTTTGATATATAAGTGTTGCTAGAACAGTATTTTTGTTTCCTCCTAATAATTGAGGTGTTGTATATGCTGTTAATGAACCTGTAAATACTAATACCGTCCCAACTATAAGCCCAGGTAAACTAAGTGGGAATATAACTTTGAAAAATGCCTTTATTTTACTAGCCCCTAGACTTTCGGCCGCTTCCAGTAAGTCATTGTCTACATTTTCCATAACTCCAACTAAAGAGATTATCATTAAAGGTAGGAATATATATATAGTACCAACTATAATGGCTCCCTCTGTATATAAAAGTGATAGTGGCTCACCTATTAAGTTAAGCTTCATAAGTAAAGTGTTGATAACCCCATTTTTACCTAAGATACTCATCCATGCAAATGAACGAACTACCGAATTTGTTAATATTGGAAATATTGTAAGTGCTATAAACAATCCTCTTAACTTTTTAGATGTTCTTGATATGTAATATGATACTGGTACACCAATAATCATACATATTATAGATGATATTACAGATATTTTTACAGTTCTAAAAAATATCTCTATCATATATTCATCTTTAAAAAACCTTGCATATTCTCCGAACATTCCATTTGTCAAATTCGTAAATGTCGGTATTATCGACCCCATCAAAGGTACTATCATAAAGTATGTTATTAATACTAAACATGGTATAAATAACATATAATAACCTTTTTTCTTCATATATTATGTCTCCCTCTCCTTATGCTGATTATTTTTTTAATTTTTTAACTTTTAAGTATATTCTACTTTTTTACTCATTTTTTGTCAATATATTTATTATTATTTCGTATTATAACAAACGTTAAGCCGTCATTACAGTTTCATTATTCATTTTTATTTATTTTTGTGAATTTAAATATTGCATTTTTATTTATAATAATTAAAGTTTATATAAAAAATACCCTTATATAATTAATTATTATAAAAGGGTCATATAATGGTATATAATTAACGATGTAAAATAATAGGACGACTTCACTCAACCAAAACACGAACTTTATCCAATTTAAGCATATTTTCATATTAAAAGTAAAAAAGCTAGAGCAATATTTTGCTCTAGCTTTTTTATATCCATTTAAAACTATCTATTCATGTGATTTTTCCAGTCACCATGTCCAACTGTAATTAATACATCTTTACTGTTTATATCGGCCTTTGGATTGTATTCATAGTAATATGCTTTTTCAGAAGTTCCGTCTTCTAACTTAACATCTACTACTTTTCTTAAATACTCACAATTAGTATTATTTTCTTCAGTATAATTTTCTAGTTCATCTAATTCCACTAAACTCTTCTCAAAGTTATTTAATTCCATTAGCTCACCTTGAATTATATTACTTCCTGGTATAACAGCTGGATATCCCTTATTTTCTAAATGAAATAATTCACCAGTTATTGTACCTTTGTAGACTTTAGATACTTTTCCCTTAAGAAGTTTATCGTAGTTAAACATATCACTTCTTAAACTTCCATAGACAAATATTTTTTCTACTAGCATATTTCTCCACCTACTGCCTTTATATCTTCATTGTATAAAGTACAAGCTTCTAAAGCTAATTCTAACCCTCTAACAATATCATTTAAAGACATGTATGGCATATTTTTCTTATCTATAACTTGAGATGTCATATATGGTATATGGATGAATCCACCTTTTATGTTAGGATATTTTTTATCTATCATATACATTATTCCATACATAACATGGTTACAAACAAATGTCCCAGCTGTATTAGAAACTGAAGCAGGTATATGATTTTCATTCATATGTTTAACCATTGCTTTTATTGGTAAGTTTGAGAAATATGCTGCTTGTCCATCAGCTTCTATTATTTCATCAGTTGGTTGATTTCCTTCATTATCTTTAATTCTAAAATCATCCATATTTATTGCTACTCTCTCAGGAGTTATGTCAAATCTTCCTCCAGCTTGGCCTACTGATATTACTATGTCAGGGTTATGTGCTTCAATAGCTTCCTCTATAGCTTTTACAGACTTAGTTTGAACTGTTGGAATAGTTATTTTTATTACTTCAGCTCCATTTATTTTATCACTTACCATTTTTACAGCTTCTTCTGCTGGATTTACTGGTTCTCCACCAAATGGATCAAATCCTGTTAATAATATTTTCATTTTAACGTCCTCCTGTATTGCCTATTTTATTACTTTTTATCTTTATTATATCTTAGAATGCTAAGAAGTACATTGCAAATATGTGAATTACTAATAATATTATAGCTACTGGAGCTTGATATTTAATAACACTATATTGACTCTTAGCTTCAAGTAATGCTGCTGGCACTATATTGAAGTTTGCAGCCATTGGAGTTAATAATGTTCCACAGTATCCTGCTGTTAATGCAAGTGCTCCTACTATTGCAGGATTTGCTCCTTGAGCTAATACAAATGGTATACCTATACCTGCAGTTATTACTGAGAATGCTGCAAATGCGTTACCCATTATCATAGTAAATACTGCCATACCTATACAGTAAGCAACTACTCCAAAGAATCTACTGTCAGCAGGCACTACTCCTGATATCATTTCTGATATAACTTCTCCTACTCCAGCTTGAGTAAATAATGCACCAAGTGCAACTAGTAATTGAGGTAACATACTTGTTGGCCCCATTTGTTGAAGTAATCTAGCTCCATCTTCTACTGAAGTTGTAACTTTTGCTCTAGTTATCATAAACGCAGATATTAATGCTATTACTGCTCCAACACCTATAGCAAATTGAGAAGAACTTGAGAAGTTCTTTAAGCTCATTGCAACTACAACTGCTGCAAATGCTAATACTAATGATGGCCAGAATATTTTATTCTTAAGTTTGCTTGCTTGTTTTTCTCCAAATTCTTCAGTTGGCATATCGTATTTTGCAAATACAACTTGCTTTGTAACTGTTAATAAACTTGATAATATTAATATTAAACCAACAATATTTGCTGGTAATACTTTTCCGAATATAAATGGCATAGCTATTAATATCCAGAATAATGCTGTTCCATATCTCTTACTGCTATTTATTGTCTTAAATGATTTAAATGCTATAACTATCATTAAAAGACCCATAGCTGCGTAAAAAAGTTCTAATGATATATTTATAAAGTTTTGCACTGTGATATCCTCCTTATTTAGCTATTTTTTCTATATTTTTTATCTAACTTCTTATCTAATAAGTAGTTTTGAAGTGCAGATATTAAAAATGCTACTACAACCATTATTATACTTGCTTTAGCTATTTCTAGTTCTGTAACATCGTATCCAAATTGAGTAAGTGTTGAAGCTATTAATAAAACTCCACTACTTCCTGCAAATAAGTTTTGTCCAAAGAAGTTACCATAGTTTTCTGAAGCTGCTGATAACGCTTTTATTGTTTCTTCATCTTGTTCATCTAATTCACCATGCTTAGCAGTTCCAGCTGCTTGGGCCATAGGGTTAACTAGTGGTCTAACAAATTGTGGATGCCCACTCATTCTTATAGATAATGCTCCTGCTATTTGTCTAGCTAGCATATATATGCTTAATACTCCACCTGTAGTTAGTTTTCCTAGCTTTTCTATTAAGTGTACTGCTCTTTGCTTTAATCCGTATCTCTCTAATATACCTATTACTGGTAAAGTCAGTATAAATAATGATACTGCTCTATTTGCTACAAATGATTCCCCTAGTATAGTTAATATTTGGTTTATATCTAAACCAGCTACTATTCCTGTTGCTAAACCTGCAACTAACACTGTAAAAAGTGTTTCAATTCTAAATATAAAACCTATAACTACTATTAAAACACCTATTAGTTTTATCATAATTATTCTTCCTTTCTTTTAAATGTGTAGATTTTTTTCATCCTTTTTCGATATCTTTCTACATTTTTTTCTCTTGTTTGGAATTATATAATATTTCTGACAATATTTCAATGCCCTTATTTAGATCTTAAACAAATTAACTGAATATTTTATACATTTAAAACTTAGAATTTTTCTTTGAAAACGGCTAAATATAACGATTTCATAAAAAATAAAAATGTTAACAAAATATTTTTTTTATTAATTATTAAATTTTAAAATATTTAAATTCATATGATTATAAATTTAATTTCATGTAATATTCAATATAAAGTTTATTTATTTCATATGATAAAAAATCATTTAGATAAATTTTTTCCGTACACGAAAAAAAGGGCTCGTTAATTTTTAATTACAAACCCTTCTATAGTACTATAATATTAAATATCGATAAAACTATGAAAGTTATTATCATTGTTTTTCTAAAGTCTAATTCTATATCAATTTTATATAATGCTTTACATAATAACAATAAACCCATTAAAATACATATAATTTTAGTCCAAATATTAAATATAATTGCAAAAATAACATAAGCATATAATAAAATCCGTGATATAAAAAATCCTGCTCTAGTTAAAACATTCTTTAAAAAAATTTGAGAGAAATAGAAAGTCTGAGGGTTAGCCTGCTCCTCAAAAGCTATAGCTAGCATTACTTTCTCTTTAAGCATTTTATTTTTTTCTTCTCTTTTGGTTAAATACTTTGATTTTTCATAAAATCTACTTCTAAGAAATACGAATATATTGCTAATTGAAAACCATAATCTAAAAAATTCTTCTTCATACTTATTATTAAAAATATAATTTACTCTTTCTGCTACCGTTAATGTATTCATTTCATTAAACCATCTAATTACATTACTCTTAAGTTTTCTTCCTATGGAAAGTTCTAAGGCCAATTTATATAGTTGGCTATTTAATAAAAATGTTACTATATCTAAATCATAAACTTTTTCTATATTTTCTTCTCTTTTCAATATATTCCTCCTTTCTTACATAATACTATTTAACTAGCAATATTATTATAACTCATATAGTCAAATTTAAAAATAATTATGAATACTCTCTTTTTATAAAGAATAATTTAACACAAAAAGCTGCATAAAAAGGTTATTTAATTTAACATCCTCTTAATGCAGCTTCTATCATTTATTAGAATTTATCTTCTCTTAATATATATTCGTTATTATCTTGATCTTTAAAAGTAAATAATTTTGCGTAGTCTGTAGTTATTATATCAGTTACTTCTACTCCATTAGCTTTCATTTGCTTATGAGCATTATCTAAATCTTCAGTGCTTAATATTACTGTTCTGTAGTCCACATTAGCTGATGGATTTTGCTTTTTCATTAGGTTCTTATCATATAATACTAGAGTTACCCATTCACTTTCTTTTGGAGCAACTTCTATCCATGTTAATTCTCCTTCTGTAGCATCTATCTTTACCACAAAGTTTAACTTTTCTGTCCAGAATTTCTTGGCTTCTTGTTGATCGTTTACATATACTGTAAACTTAGCAATCTTGTTTATCATGTCTTTCTCCCTTGATATATGTAAATAATAATTTCTTTTAAAGACTAACATAACTTTGATAGTCAGTCTATTATAATTTAAAATTTTTTCTTTCTAAAGCATGAATCAATATGGTCATTTATTAAACCAACAGCCTGCAAATATGAATATATTGTAATTGATCCTAAAAACCTAAATCCTCTCTTTTTAAGATCTTTACTAATTATATCCGATAGTTCTGAACTTGCAGGAAGCTTAGATACATCACTATAGCTATTAACAATAATCTTATTATCAACAAATTTCCAAATATATTCATCAAAACTTCCAAACTCATTTCTAATTTCTATAAACTTCTTTGCATTATTAATTGATGCTTCTATCTTTTTTCTATTTCTAATTATCCCTTCATTGGTAATCAGCTCACAAATCTTACATTCATCATATAAAGCTACTTTTTCGTAATCAAAGTAATCATATGCTTTCCTGTAGTTCTCTCTTTTTTTAAGTATCGTTAGCCAACTTAAACCTGATTGAGCTGATTCTAATACTAAATATTCAAAGTGAATCCTATCCTCATGAACAGGCACACCCCATTCTTCATCATGGTATTTTACATATATTTCTTCAGATTTACACCAGTCACATCTTTTCATTAAAATTTCTCCACATTTATAACCCGCTTAACTATGCAAGTTAATTATTTTAAGTATTAGTATTTGGTTCTACATTTCTTATTAGCTAATTTAATAATTATATATACAATAATTATACCTATAAATCCACCTGTGCTATCTATCATTACATCTCTAAACTCGCTGCTTCTTCCAGGTATAAAAAACTGATGAAACTCATCAGTACAAGCATATAAAAAAGTAAATAACATGGACTTAAAAGCTACTATATTGATCATTTTAATATCATTATACAGTGACATAAAAATTAATATTGCTAAAATACAAAAAGCTGATAAATGAGCTGCCTTTCGTATAATAAATTGAGCAATATCCAGCTCTATCATTTTTTTTATTACATTACCTACTATCGGTATACCACTTAGCATTTCTATTACTCCACTAGACTGGGCTGATGATATATGAGCTGGCTGATTTGACATATAAAAAATCATAGCCATCCACAATAATGCTAAGATAAAAAATTTCTTATTTTTCATATTTTTACCTTCCTTGGTGTCATGTATTTTCATTTAAATCCTTTTATTATTATCATTTAGATACTTTATAACATTTAATAAGTTATCAAATGATTTGTGGGTATGCTTTTTCATTTCTCCATCGGCAATTTTTAGGTCTGGTATGTGAATTGCTCTTATTCTAGCATTGTATGCAGCCTTTAAGCCTGCTGGAGAATCTTCTACTACTATACATTCACTTGGATCTAATCCTAATTTTTCTGATGCCTTTAAAAATATCTCAGGATTCGGCTTATAATTGCTAATATCATCTCCACATACTATAGCATCAAATTTTTCTTCTATGTTTGCCTCTTTTAAATGGCTTGTTGCTCTGTCTCTTTTAGCTGATGTTGCTAAAGCTATTTTATATTTATTCTCTTTTAAATACTCTAATAATTCATATACTCCTGATTTTACAGGTAATTCATTTTCATCCAAAAACTTATATAACTCTTCATCCTTTTCTTTATACATTTGCATTATTGGTATATCATTTCCATAATGATTCCTAAATTTATTGATAACATTTTGGCGACCAATCCCCATTACAGATATATACATATCTTTAGTCATGTCATATCCATGATTTTTAAAAACCTTAGTCCATGTATCTAAATAAATTCTTTCTGTATCAAAGATTACTCCATCCATATCAAATATTACACCTTTTATATCTCTCATATTTCCCTCCAATATTTGTATTTCTAGTAATACTTAATTATACAATAAGTAAGATACCTTATTCCATAAATTCATATACATTTCATAAAAGTCCAAAATCATAAAAAATTTATTTTGTAATAACATCTAATTCTATTCTAAATCTTAATTATTACTTAAATGCAAATATTTATATCTCTACATAATAATATTTTTTTTATTATTTGTAATACTAACTATGTAATACATAAATCAATAAGGAGCTGTAACTTATGAAAAATAATAAATTTAAAAAAGGTGAATATGAAAAAGCCGTAGAATATGCTAAGGACTTACTTCAAAATAATGTAGGAATGTCTGAAATAGTAGCTAAAACTAACTTAAATGAAGATGATATTAGAAAAATAATTAGAAAGAGAGATTCTGAATTCAACGATAAAAATACAAGATTGTTTTAATAATATTTATTAAGCCTTCAATTAGTGAAGGCTTTTTTTATTGTAAATATTTAGTTGTAAAATTTTATTTTTTTGTTATATAATATATATAACAAATATATTTATAATATAAATATATTAATAATAGGAGGTGCTAAATATGATATTGAATTTAGATTTTAATAGTGATATTCCAATATATACCCAAATCAGAGAAGAAATTATAAAATCAATAGCTAATGGTGATTTAAAAATTAATGAATCATTGCCATCTGTTAGAAATATGGCTGAAGAAATAGGTGTAAACCTTCATACTGTAAACAAATCTTATAATCTACTTAAAGATGAAGGTTATATAAATATTGATAGAAGAAAAGGTGCAATAGTTAATAATTTACCTCTTCCAAAAAGTGAAAATAATAATACTAAAATTAAATCAATGCTGGACTTATTGGTTGCACAATCTTATCTTACAGGTATGTCTCGTGAAGAATTTTTAGAGTATAGTAATGAATTATTTAATAAATATGGGGTGAAAGATTATGAATAGTGCAATGGCTTTACTTGTTAACATTCCAACATTATTTTTAATTTATATTTTAATATACTTTACCCAAGCTTTAAGTGGAAAAAGACAATTTTACGGAGTAAGCTTAAATAGCGATTATTTCAATAAAACTGAATTTAAAACCTTAGACAAAAAATTTAAGATTCTAGTGACTATTGGCTTTGTTGTATTTGCAATAATAACAATAATATCAATATATACTTTTAAAGCATATGTTTTTTCTTCACTAGTTCCTATTCTAGGATTTTGTATATATCAATTCATAGTGTATGTATATATTCATAATAAGGTAAAGGTAATTAAAGCAGAACTTTCTCTAAGTTCATCCGATGTGGATATAATAAAAACTAATGTTTTATTAGACACTGAGTTTATTAATGAAAAAAATAGAATTATAAATAAGTATTCTATTTTATTTTTAGTTCCATTAATTGCACTATGCTTAGTTGGATTAAATATGATATTGCAATACGACTCTATACCAGATATAATACCTACACACTGGGGCTTTAGTGGTACTGCAGATGCATTTAGTGAAAAATCGCTAGTTAAAGTTCTTTCGCAAACTTTAATGATGATCGGTATCGGATTTGTAGTATATATTTCTGCTATAGGTTCTTTAAAAAGTAGAATAAAGCTAACTGTTGACAATGTAGATGAAAGTAAAAAGCAAAACTTATATATTTTAAATAAATATGCTATTACTTTCTTTATATTAAATCTATTTACTCAAGTAATGTTTATAGTTATACTTATGGCTACATTTAACGGTGGAAATATAAACACTTATATTATGTGGGTATGCACAATAGCAATAGTATTATCATCAATATATCTTACTTATTTATATTATAAATCTCCTACAAAAAGTAAGAATGCAGTCTATTCTGTTGATGATAATGATGATTTGTGGATATTCGGATCCTTATATAACAATCCTAATGATCCTTCATTATTCGTACAAAAAAGATTTGGTGTTGGATGGACTATAAATGTTGGAACTACTAAGGGTAAATTATTCTTTATTCTTCCATTTTTATTAGTTTTAATGTCATTAGCCTTTCTATAATAATCAATATAAATAAAAGCCATCTTTAAAATATTTTACAGATGGCTTTTTATATTCATTAATTAAAAATTATTTAAAAGTTACGCTTCCATTTTCTATAGAATCTATTATTGCTAAAGACTCTACTCTTGATCCTGTTTTTTCAATTTCTGCTCTTCCATCTTGGAATCCTTTTTCGATAACTATACCAATACCAACTAAGTTTGCATTTGCTTGATCAACTAAATCTTTTAGGCCTAATGCTGCTCTACCATTAGCCAAGAAATCATCAAGTACTAGTATATTCTCGCCTTCGTTTAAATATCTTTTAGATACTTTTACACTATATTCTTTACCTTTAGTAAATGAATATACTTTTGTTTCATATACCTCAGTGTCAAGATTCTTAGATTCTACCTTTTTAGCAAATACAACTGGAACATTTCCAAAGTGTTGAGATGCAATTGAAGCAATAGCTATGCCTGATGCTTCTATAGTAAGTATTTTGTCTATTTTATCATCTTTAAATCTATTCTTAAATTCTTTCCCTATCTCATTTAAGAAAGCTACATCTATTTGGTGATTTAAAAAGCAATCTACTTTTAAAATATCATTCCCTCGTACACTACCTTCTTTGATTATCTTATTTTTTAATGACTCCATATTACTCCTCCTAAAATTCTTATCTGTATATATAAAAAATTCGCTTCGCTCATGTCGCCAACGTCTGCTCAGCAAGCTCACATCCCGTTGCTCAAAAGCTTTTTTACTTACTATAGGTGCATCAGTATCACTTGGTCGTATGGGTTATTCAAAGATTATGATCTATTATAGTTTCCTGATACGTAAAAAAGCTCCTATCAAAATATTGACAGGAGCATGAAAATTCAAAGCAATAGTAGTTATTTACTTATAGTACTCCTGTAGTCAGGCAATTTACGGTAGCCCAGTAGAAACAATTGAACCATATTTTCAAAAATATACAGGTAATATATTAAATTATTTCTTTTAATTATATATTATACTTATATTTAATTCAACAATAGTTTCTTCTTTTTCTACAATATTTAAGAAAGTACTACATTATTACTTAATATTAATAACAATTTAGCAAAGGCTAATCTGTCCTTATCTATCAACTCTCTTCCATATGCGTCAAAAAATAATTCATCATATTCTCTAGTTTTCAAACTAGTTCCTAAACTCTTTATTGCACTGATAATGTCAAAGTGTCTATCGCCTATGCCACTTAAATTCATATTTATTATTCCACTAAACTCATAATCTTTCATTATAATATTAGGTAAGCAATATTCACCATGAATATATACATCATTAATACAAGAAGGCTTTAAGCTGTCTAACATTAATAAACCTTGATTCGGCGTAAATCCATATTTATTAAAGAAATCTTCCATATCTATTTTATCTTCTCTAATATTAATATTACACTGCTTCATCATCTGCTCAGTTCTGTTTATTTGAGGTGAACTTTCATACTTTAACTCATGTATCATTCTAAGGTGCTCTGCAAATTTAGCTACCAGTTTTTTAGGATTATTTACATGATAATCACTTATACCACTTTCACCATTTAATTCTTTTATAAGCAAGTAATCGTAGTTATCATCATTTAAATAATCAACTATTTCTCCGGCAACACCTAGATTGTTAAAGAAAAACGTATTTTCATACTCCCCTCTTAGTGATTCCTTTTCTGATATTTTTAAATATATCCCTTTATCTTCTATAAATAAAACTTTATTTTTTTCACTAAAACTCTTATTAGATATATTACTTCCAGCTATGTATTGTTCTAATTCATTTGGTAATGAATTTATTTTTAATAAATCAAATATATTTTCTTCAACTTTACTCAACATCATATCCCCATTTTCCCTTTTAATAAGTTTAACGTTTTCCATAATTTTGCAAAACGTTTTCTTAGTAATATAGTAAACTTATTTAATGCTTTTGTAAAGTCATTTCCATTGTCAATTTATCTTACTCTATATTTTTAAATGTATATTCCATATCTACAGGTATTTTTATACTTATTTCTTTTTTACTTTCCCATGATATATAGTCTTTTACTAATATACCAGTAATTTCTTTGTAAACAGGCCTTACCATTATATATGTATCGTTACTTCCATTTAAATTAATATCTTCTTCTTTGTTTATTTTTATTTCTTCATTCCACTTAGTTCCCAAAGAATAACTTATGGCATCTTCTTCATCCTTATTTAAGGTTATATTTATTATAGGCTTATATTTCTTATTAAGTATTATGGTCATTTCAGTGTCATCAGTTAATAATATGTCATCACCTATTTTTTCAAATTCACCTTTAACTATATTTTCTGATTTTTTTTCAAACTTCAAGTCATAATAATCTAGTGCACTCGAAATGTATGTATTACTTAATATAAAGCACAATGATAGTAATAAAGTAAAAATAAATTTAAATTTGTTCATATTTATCATCCTTTCTTTATTTACTATTTTGTGTAGTAACATACAAATTATACCACTCTAATCCAGGATTATATTACATATAATATCATAGATATATTTATTTAAAATATAAATTAAAGTTATATAATCTATCAAAACAAATATTAGTACACAAAAAAGTCATAGAATACATCTACAACTTCATACGTTTTAATTTATTTTTTATTTCTATATCTTTATTTCAATGCTTATAAAAATACATATTTCTATAATCCAAATAATATTCCTGCAACTGCTCCTATAGCTAAATATAAGGCCGGATGTTTTTTATACTTTCTTGACACTATAAATAGCGCAACAAACAATATTAAAGCTTTATAATCAAATATGTGTAAAATTTTTTTACTTTCAATAAATTTATCAATAGTTAAAACCGAAAGTCTCATTATCTCAAACCATGCAATTGCAATTAATCCAGTTACCGTTGGTCTTAGTCCAACAAATACACTATTAACTACTTTACTCTCCCTAAATCTCTTTAAAAAATGCGCTACTATTAATATTATAATAAATGATGGTAAAACTAAGGCAGTAGTAGCAACTAGAGATCCTAAAATCCCTTTAGCTTCAAATCCTGCATATGTTGCCATATTTATACCTATAGGGCCTGGTGTTGACTGAGACACGGCTATCATATCAGCAAGCATAGCTTGATTAAACCAAGGATATCTTTCTGCAATATCAGATAAAAAAGGAAGAGTCGCAAGTCCTCCACCTACTGCAAATAATCCTGTTTTAAAAAACTCAAAGAATAATTGTATATATGTAATCATTATTTTTCTCTCCTATATGAAAGTAGCAGCCCCAATAGACATGATGATATAACAATATAGATTGGTGAAATATTAAATAAAACTCCTACTATTACAGTCACTATAAAAATTATAATTCCTGTTTTGTCTACAACAGACTTCTTAAATAAAGTTATTATTGCTTCTAAAATTAATACTCCTACTGCCACCCTAATCCCAGCAAAAGCATGCTGCACAATTAAATACTTAGAGAAATTTTGTAGGAATGTAGCAATTGTCATTATTATTATAAATGATGGGAAAACTACACCTGTAGTCGCAAATAGTGCTCCTATTACTCCTCTTACTTTATATCCAACAAATGTAGCTGTATTTACAGCTATTATTCCAGGAGTAGCTTGACCAACAGCATAATAGTCCAATAACTCTTCGCTAGTTGCCCATTCTTTTTCTTCAACTACTTCTTTTTGTAACATAGGAAGCATTGCATATCCCCCACCAAATGTTAGTCCACCTATTCTACAAAATGTTTTAAATAAATCGAATAACTCGTTCATTACCCCACCTCCTATTTATTCTTACCATATAATTCTATTTTCTTCAAGTTTTTTAAATGTATATATATGTCTTACTTTTTGGCTATTTTAATAAATATAGATTATTTTCCAGGAAATATTTTACTCTATTGTAATTTTTTTAAATAAATTGTAAGTCATCAAATAAAACATTCATATTTAATAATTGATATATGTAGTTTTTTAGCATAGTAATTAACATTATTCTATGGCATGAAATATTTATTCCATACCATAGATTTATATATTATTTACTTCTAAATCTTACTACATTAAATGTTAATGTCTAGTTTGCTTATTACTATTTTTTTCTGGATATGCATTATTTGTATTAACTACTCTAAAACCAAGTACATCAGTTGTTTCACTATCTGTACTATCTGTAATATCTAAACTATCTTTAATTTCTTGATATTGGTCATCATATTCATCTAAAAATACAAACTCATCATTATCATTTTTTTTATTCTGTTTGCTTTTCATGTCAATTATCCTTTCTTTAGTGTGATTAATTATTATTATTTGTAAAATAAATTCATATATACTCTCCTAGATTATCTCTAGTATTTATTTTGAATTTATAAATATAATTGGCATATAGCCTGATAAGACTATATGCCAAAAATTAACTAACTAGTAGCGTCTTCTTTTTTATTTTTTAGGAAGCTTATTGCTTCTTTTATTAATATTAATGCAAGTATTAATAATGCAACCGCAATAAATACTAATGGATAATTTACACCTATATTAGCTTTTATGTTAAATATCAGTGAAACAATTGTAACTATAAACATAAATACTATTGGTATTATAAACTCCTTGCATCCTCTCTTTGTATTATAAAGCCATATAGCTATTGCCATCAAAGCTATAGCTGCTAGAAGTTGATTTGCAGAACCGAATATTGGCCATATTTTTTCATATCCCATAACCGCTAGTAGTCCTGAACATGCTACAGTAATAATTGTTGATACATATTTATTAGATAATATATTCTTCTCACTAGCTTCTTTATCAGCCATTCCATTAGTATCAAAGAACTCTTGGAATATAAATCGTCCTAATCTAGTTGCTGTATCTAAAGATGTTAATGCAAATGCTGATATTGCAAGAGCTGTAAATGTTTTACCTATAGTAAATGGTATTCCAAATGATACCATAAAGTTTGCTATACCTTCAGAGAATACGTTAACTGGTCCACCATTAGCTAATAGGTCTCCAAATTGAGCATTTGAGATATATGCTACTGTTATTAAAGCAACTATAGCTAATAAACCTTCTATAAGCATTGATCCATATCCAACTTTTTTAGCATCTGATTCTTTGTATAATTGTTTTGCTGATGTACCTGACCCTACCAAAGAGTGGAATCCTGATATAGCACCACAAGCTACTGTAACAAATAACACAGGGAATAAATACTGACCATTTACATTAAATCCAACAAATCCATCCATTTGTATTTCTGGTCTTAATATAACTATTCCTAATAAGGCCCCTATAATCATTGCATATAATAAAAATGAATTCAAATAATCTCTTGGTTGAAGCAATATCCATACTGGAGTTACTGAAGCTACAAATATATATATAAGTAAAAGAATAATCCAAGTTTTTTTAGAAAGAGCTAATGGGAATAAGAATCCTAGGTATATGCATCCAAATAAAAGTATTACACCAACTATTGTTGCAGGTAATAGAGGCATTTTAAATCTATATACCGCTAATCCAAATAATACAGCTAGTATCATAAAAAATACTGATGCACTTGCAGCTTGAGGTGTAGATACAAAGTTATCAGCAACTATATTTGCAAATGCTGCTACAACAAGTATTAATGTTAACCAAGCGAAAAGTGCGAATAATTTTTTACCTTTTTTACCCATGTTTGCTTCTATTATCTCTCCTATTGATTTACCATCATGTCTAATAGATGCAAATAAAGAACCAAAGTCCTGAACTCCGCCAAAGAAAATACTACCTATTATAACCCAAAGCGTTACAGGTATCCATCCAAATATAGCGGCTTGTATTGGTCCAACTATAGGACCAGCACCTGCGATAGATGCAAAGTGATGTCCTATTAATACTGGCGCCTTAGCTGGAACATAATCTACTCCATCCCTTTTAGTATGAGCTGGTGTTTTTTTACTATCATCTATTCCCCATTTTTTAGCAAGATATCCTCCATAACATATATAAGCTATTAATAATATCACTGAACTACCTATTAAAAGTGTAAAGGAATTCATTTAAGTACCTCCTTATAATAATTTATGATTTCTTTTGCTTCCGAATTATATATTAATTCATTATTGCATTTATCCATTACAATAACCCTAGCTGAGGCATAACCTTGAAGTCCAAATTTATAACTTTTTCTTTTTTTAAATTTACGTATTATCTTCTTTGTATCTTGGTCAATAGAATTCGTGTTAATAAATAGTGTTACTATTGAAGACATATGATTTTCATTAGTTTTTACTAAATTTTTTAGTGAATACTCTACGAATGGAAATATTTTATCATTTAGATATTCTTTAGATAGGTTGTTTATTTCTTTCGCAAATAGATACTCATTATTTTCATATGAGTATATGACTTTATCTTTACTCAAAAAATACTTTGTGTTTGTTAAATTAAACTCTCCCATAAAATCAAAATCATAATTTTCTACGGCATAATTATCATATATGTTAAATGAATTTTTAAGAGAGTCTTTTAGCTTATCTAAAATATTATCACCTCCTCTTATTTACATTAATGATAGTACCTAATCAACCAAATCGCAACTGTATACAAAATATTATATATAAAATTTTACTACAAACTTATACAAAGTATTTATATTTTAATTACATTATTATTCCACAATAATCGCTAAAAATTTTCTTACATTATCGATAAAAAATTCGCTTTACTTGAGCGACTACGTCTGCGAATCACTTCATGTAGCCAACGACTTCGTCGTTGCTCAAAATCGTTTTAACGCTCAAAACCAGTTTATTTATACTACTTAGGTTCAGAAGTTATCCACATAATTAGAAGTATTATAATATCCTTAAGCGAAAAAAAGAGCTTCGATTAATCGAAGCTCTTTCTGGTGTAAACTAAGCGTTTTTAATTTATATTACTTTGCAGTATATCCAGCTTTTAATAATGTTTGTACTGCTATTTCTCCTTTAGAATCATTTACTAATACTATTGGACCAGTGCATCCCATTCCACTCTCAGCATAGATTCCATTTTTCCATAATTCACTTACTGCATCTTCTAAATCCATTATATCTATACCTGATATTTGACAAGTTACAACTTCTTTATCTGGCATTTTAACTTCTTCTTTTTCTACCTTAACTTCTTTTTTAGTTACAGAAGCTATTATATCATCAAACTTAGCTTTTTTAACATTTACAAATTCAGCTTTAGATAAACTTGTTATATCACCTTTTACTACATCATAAGCATATTTTAACGCATTTGCAACAACAGGCGAACCTGAAGCTCTTGATAATATTAATACTCTTCTATCGTAATCTTCACCTACACCAGGACCATATCCAAATCCATGAGCTTCATAATCTCCACCTGTAGTGAATGAAGAGAATACCTTCATGAATATGTTTCCTGATAAAGTATCAGTTACCATAACATCTGGTGCTCCTACAAGAAGGTCATTTCCTCTCATTACAGATCCACCATCTGCTCTTATTGATTCAGCAAAAGTAATATCATATCCATTTGCTTGTAATTCTTTTAAGCATTTTTCAACTTGTCTTGCTCCATCAACATTAAGTATTCCTACTTTAGGATTCTTGATTCCTATAGATTTCGCAGTTGAAATTCCATATATAGCATTTCTAACCATTGCCTCTATTCTATTAGTAGCACTTGTTCCTGTAGTAGTAGCAAGTATCATTTCTCTACCCTTAGCAGGAGTTACGACTCTACCTACAGTAGATACTCCTATAGGGAAATTGTAGTGCATTGTAACACATGCATCTATGTAACCTGAATCTAATAACTCTTCCATTTTTGCATGCATATCACTTTCAGAATTAACTTCTACTACTTCAAGGTCTGTATCAACCTTAGGTCCTATAAGTACTATATCAAATAAATTTGACTTAGCTAGATGTGCTCCATTAACAAGATTTTCTACACCATGTTCACTTCCTAATGTAGTTAAACCTATTCTTATCTTCTTACCAAATTCTCCGCTTTCTATTGCATTAGCGACTTCTAAGAATACATCTGCTATAATTTTTTTTGACATATCCTCACCCCTATTCTTCCATCATTCCTAATGCTAGATTTCTCATTGCCTCAGCAATTATTTTCTTGATTTCATCTTTAGATATACCTGAAGTTTCTTCAGTAACTCCTGTATTTCTTTCTGCTATGAAAGATACTCCATCGAATAAGTTAGTCATTCTTCCTAAGAATAAACTTCCCTTACCAACTATCATAGCTCTGTTTTTATCTCCAGTAGTTAAATCATCTATTAAGAATCCTATATAAGGAGCCCCTGATGGTATATGTCCTTGAGTAGGAGCCCATCCTGGTAATCCTTTATTAGCAACAAAATCTTTTAAATCTTTCTTTTCTAAGTCACCACGCTTAACAGCAAGTGCACCTATCATTTTATAGTTTGCTTCTGGAACATCTCCTGCTCCTGCTGGCTTAGTTATATCTGGGTTTTGCATTTCAACAGAGAATACATCTACATCTGTTATTTTTAAGTTAGCTCTATCTAATCCAGATGTTATTAAAGCTGTCATAACAGCTTGAGGAGAAGATCCTGTTCCAACAGTATGCTTTCCTGTTAAGTCAGTTCTAACTATTGGACTAACTCCATCATTTTCAGATACAAGTACTGCAAATCCTCCAACAACGTCTTCTAATACTGGAAGACCTTTCTTTATGTGGTCTTTAGCATTCATTCCAAGTTTTGCACTTGCTCCACCTGCAACAACCATAACATTCTTGTGAACTCCAGCCTTAACTAAAGCAGAAGCTTGTATTAATGCATGAGTTGGAGCAGCACAGAATCCCCTTGTATCAGAACCTGTTGCATTATTAAGTCCAGCCATTTCAGCTATAGATTTTGCGAAGTTTCCTCCACCTCTTTGGTTTATATCACCACAAGCTTCTTCAGAACATTCTATTACATAATCTATACTTAATGGATCTATTTTACTACTTCTTACTAAATGTAGAGCTGATAATACTCCTGATGCTTTAACAACTAAGTTTTCAAGCATAGTATGAGCATTTAAGTTAACATCTACATCATGAGCTCTCTTTATATATCCTATAAACTCACCTTCATGGTATAATCCTTCAGCTATATGAGAAGCTACTAGCTCTTTTCCTTCTTCTATATCATCACCCTTTAACTTTCCTATAAATGGAGCAAGCTCTGGGTAGTTATTCTCAATTTTAGGTTTTACTACATCAATAAATGCTTGAGATAATTTTACTAAATCAAAAGCATCACATATTTGCATTAATGCAAAGAATTCATCTTGAGGCATTATTTCCCCAAGCTTTCCATTTCTAGTTCCTGTTGTTTCTTGTTGGCACCATGGCATTGCTAAATCTTTTAATTCTTCTGGTCTATTGTTTCCTATGTAAACTTGGTTTGGCATGTAATTAACTACGTCTTCGTAGCTTCTTATGTGATTTGTTATTTCTTTTAAGAATTCTGAATCTGGATGTGTAGCTCTTTCTACTGCACAAGTACTACCATTTTGCACTATCATATCTGGAGTATGAATAAGTACATAACTTGCCCCTTTTAATACTGGATAAGACATATTGTTGCACCCCCGCTTAGTTTCTATAATTTTTGTTAAGTTTCTTACAAATAGATGGGCTTAAAGCCCATCTATTTAATTTTAAATATAGTTATTTATATATTAAGCTTTAGCTAATACATCATTTAAAGTTATATCTTTTTCAAATACTGTTTGGCCTTCAACTTCAACAGTTAAAGCAACTAAAGCTCTTTCAACTAATCTTCTTCTTAATGCTTTTTCTTCTTTAGCATCAAGCTTTGGGTTTCCAAGTGGATGTGGTATTGCTATTGTTGGAACTATTCTGTTAGCACCAACTGTTAAAGATATTGGAACTACAGTACACATGTGTACTACAGGTATTCCAGCTCTTTCTATTTCTTTTACCATCGTTGCACCGCAACGAGTACAAGTACCTCACGTAGAAGTTAAGATTACAGCATCTACACCATCAGCTTTTAATTTTGCACTGAATTCAGCAGCAAATGCTTTAGAACTAGCAACAGCTGTTCCATTTCCTGTTGTTGTATAGAAGTAGTCATATAACTTTCCTATTTTTCCTTCTTTTTCTAAGTCTCTTAATACGTCAACTGGTAAAACTCTATCTGAGTCTAAGTTAGCGTATACTGGATCATATCCACCATGAGCAGTTTCATGAGTTTCTTCTGTTAAATCATCAAACTCTGCTATTGAATATTCACCATACTTAGAAGCTGAAGAAGATTCTATTCTATCTGGGTTACCTTTTGGTACTATACCACCAGAAGTTACTAAAGCTATTTTAGCAGTAGCTAAATCTTTTATAGCTGGATTTGGGTCTACTCTATCGAAGTTAGGCATTGGATATTCTGTTACGAAATCTTCACCTTTTATCTTCTTAAGTAACATATCTACAGCTCTCTTAGATCCTCTTTCTTCATGGAAGTAGTTAACTCTTATTCCTCTTTCCATATATCCTTCTTCTGCTGGAGTTCCTATTTTAGCTCCTGTTGCTAATTTCTTAGCAAATTCAGCTACCTTAGGAAGAGCCTTTCTCATTCCTGCTGCAGAGTCAGAAGTTTCTATTATATAAACTTCTTTCTTGAACATATCTGCACCTGGATTTTCAACATACATTGCAGTTAAACATGGTATATTTAATGCTTCTTGAACAACTTTAGTTATTGTTCCAGCAGCAACTCCATATCTTCCAGCATTAAATGCAGGTCCTGCTATGAATAGTTGTGGTTCAAATCCTTTTATCATTTCTAATACTTCATTACTTGCAGAATCTATATTTTCATTGAAGTAACTATCTCCACATACTACTGTTGCAACTATTTCTATATCTTCACCTAATAATTTGTCTAAGTTAGCACTTATTGGTGGTAATTTTTCAGCCACATGTGGCTTAGTGTCAGCCTTCTCTTCTCCCCCGATACCAGCGAAGAACTGATTAACGTAATGAACTACTCTTAGTTTTCCCATATTTATTCACCCCTTCTTGAGTTTATCTTAGCCATTGTATTTGCAGAATTGACCTCTTATGCTATTCATCTCTTCTACTATTTCATCAACCTCTAAAACCATTTCCATCATTCCAACTTGTTCTTCATAAACTGATTCATCGAATAATTCCTTAACATCTGGTTCAACAACGTGATATACGCTAAGTCCTAATTCAACTCCAGCAAGTGGTCCAGCAAACGTTGGGTCACCCGCAGTTACTGTTTCAGCTGCAAGACCTGCAGCTTCGGCTTCAGCAGCACCTAGTAAAATCACAACATTTTCAGCTCCGTATTTATCAGCAGCATCTTTTACTCTGTTTTGATTTTCTAAGTCCATAGCCCCAGCAGCCGTTCAGACAAAACACTCAGTTGAAGAGAATACTACTTCTACACCATCAACTGTTTTTACACATTCTTCTATCGCAGGTCCTGGTATACCATCACGGTCACCTATTATAAGAACCTTTTTATTCGCTAATGCGCTCATATTCTTATCCCCCTTTAAAACTTTATCTTATCCATTATATTTGCAGAATTGACCTCTTATACTGTTCATCTCTTCTACTATTTCATCAACTTCTAGAACCATTTCCATCATTCCAACTTGATCTTCATAAACTGATTCATCGAATAATTCCTTAACATCTGGTTCAACAACGTGATATACGCTAAGTCCTAATTCAACTCCAGCAAGTGGTCCAGCAAACGTTGGGTCACCCGCAGTTACTGTTTCAGCTGCAAGACCTGCAGCTTCGGCTTCAGCAGCACCTAGTAAAATCACAACATTTTCAGCTCCGTATTTATCAGCAGCATCTTTTACTCTGTTTTGATTTTCTAAGTCCATAGCCCCAGCAGCCGTTCAGACAAAACACTCAGTTGAAGAGAATACTACTTCTACACCATCAACTGTCTTTACACACTCTTCTATTGCAGGTCCTGGTATACCGTCACGGTCACCTATTATAAGAACCTTTTTATTTGCTAATGCGCTCATAATGATCCCCCTATTGCTTATAAAAAATCTCTCTATAATATTCTTATATAAATCTATATTCTTCTTAGTAAGTTGTTGCAGTTAAATATCCAAATCCTGTTTCATTAGTAGCACCAGTTATAGCTTGGATTTCAACTTCTATACTTCCATCTTCTCTTAAACTTCCAGCAGCTCCACCAGCTATTACGTCTACTACATCTACGTGACCTATTACTTTGTCTAACTTAGGTAATACAACTACTTGGTTTGCATTCCCACCAGTAACAACAGCATTTGCTCTAACGTCAGCATCTGCAAGTGATTGAGAAGCTCCATCTCTACCAGCATATTCATCTGTTACTATAACAGTTTTTACATCTTGCATTTCTATTTTCTTACAGTTCATTATTAAGTCAGTATCTGGGTTACCAAATCCTTCTTGAGATACTATAACAGCATCTAATCCTAAGTATTTACATAATTTTGCAGTCCAGTTAGAAGATCTTTCTTTATCTGCAAGGTATACGTTTTCGTTAGTTATTATTACACCAACAAAGTTTATTTCTTTTCCATGTTGAGCGTATAACTCTTCTACAACTCCGTTATTTACGTGAACGTAAGTTGGATTTTTATCACAAGCAGAAACACAGTTACCACTTACTATAGCTCCATCCATTATTTCAGTTGGATATAATAATGTTGGTACTATTTGCTTAGCATCAACTCCGTAAACATATGTATCATGTAATAATCCTTGAGTTTGAAGCATGTACACATATCCTACCTTAGGTAATTCAGGATATTCAACAATTGACTCTAATAATGGTTTAGTTTCATATGATGATACTTCATCTGGAGTAAGGTTTCTAGCAGCTTCTCCTAAGTATGCAGCAGCTTTAAATCCTATCATTCTTACTGCTTTTTCATGATCATATTGCTTTAATCCATCTATTGGTTCAGCTATAACAACCACGTTATTTAATTTAGAGAATGGAGTGTAATCAGCTCCTACCCCTGTCATATCTATTATACCTTCTTGGAATCCAACTATTTTACCTGTAGTAACAACAGCAGCACCTTTTAATACATGAGTTCTACCTTCTCCTACAGTATCTACTTTAGAAAGTATTCCTGGGAATATTCCACCTTTTCCTTCAACTTTAACTCTTGGCTCTATAACATCTTTTACAGGTGTTATTCTTATACTTTCACCTGGACGAGCTAATTCTAAATCTATTGATTTTATGTGCTCATCTCCACCTATTTCTCTTATCATCTCTTCTTTATTGATGAATAAAACTCCCTCTTTAACTTCAGTTACTTCACCAAACTGTACATCTTTAATAAAGATTTTTCCTAATTCAAGACGCATAAGTGCACCCCCCTGATATTTGTTCTTAATTTATATACAATTGAGATAACCCAAAGATTTAGATTATCTCAAAGTTATAGCTACTTTAATACTTCTAAATCTTAATAATGTTTCTTTATCATTGCTTCTATATTTGGTATAGTTGCATCATCCTTAGTAACTTCATCTACTTTAACGCCATCTTTATATATAGCTAATGTTGGAAGTCCTAATACTTTCTCTTTTATTGCTACTCTTCTAGCTTTTGTAGTATCCATAGCACAGAATTTTATTTTATCCCCATATGTTTCAGCTAATTTGTGAACATCTGGCATTAAAGCTTTACAAGGTTCACACCCTTCACTCCAGAAATCAACAAATATTATTCCTTCACCTTTTAATACTTCTTCTTCAAAAGTGCTTTTATCTAATGCTAACATTTTAAAACCCCCTTAGTTTTTATAGAATTTTTAGTTTAGTATAATCAAAGTTTTATACTGTAGCTTCTTCATGGCTAAATTTATGTTCAATATATTTTTCAGCTACTATAGTAGCGATAGCCCCATCATTAGTTGCAGTTACTACCTGTCTTAAAGTTTTTTGTCTACAGTCCCCAGCTGCGAAAACGCCTTCGACATTAGTTCTCATATCTGCATCTGTTAAGATATATCCTTTTTCATCCATTTCTATATGCCCATCAAATAATTTAGTTTGAGCATCTAGACCAACGAAACCAAATATTCCCATTGTTCCATCTTCTTCATCTGCAAAGTACTCATTAGTCTCACCAGTCTTAGTATTTTTAAATACTACTGATTCTACTATTCCATCACCTTTTATTTCTTCTATTACTGTATCTAACATAAACTCTATCTTAGAGTTAGCTCTAGCTTTTTCTTCAACAGATTTAGCACATCTAAATGCATCTCTTCTATGTACTATTGTTACCTTTCTAGCAAACTTAGTTAAGTACATACCTTCTTCTAAAGCACTATCTCCGCCTCCAACTACGAATACTTCGAAATCTTCAAAGAAATCTGCATCGCAAGTTGCACAGTAAGATACTCCTTTACCAGTAAGTTCTATTTCACCTGGACATCCTATTTTTTTAGGAGTAGCTCCAGTAGCTATTATTACTGCTTTAGCTCTATATTCTTCTTTTTCACCCTTTAATACCTTTATATCTTGGCTAAAATCAACTTCTACTATATTATCTTTAACCATTTCAGCTCCAAAGTCCTTACATTGCTCAACCATTCTTGCTATTAAGCTTGGTCCTGAAGCATTTGGTACTGAACCTGGATAGTTTGCTATTTCATGAGTAGTAACTATTTGTCCACCCGTTTTACTTTTTTCTAATATTAAAGTTTTTAGTTTAGCTCTAGCCCCATATAATCCTGCAGATAATCCTGCTGGTCCACAACCAATTATAACTATGTCATAAACGTTTTCCATTTCTCTACATCCCCCTTGTAATTTGTTATACATACTCTATTCGTTGTAATGTATTACTGAAAATGTCAAAATCTATTACTTTAAAATCATCCATAACTCTTTCTGGCCAGTTAGGAGTGACTTTATTGCCTTGGAATTTCATTGCTGTTGCTATTGCGTCTTCTATTAATGTCACTGAATTTATATCTAGGTTATTTGCTTTTTTTAAAATTATGCTTCGATATGGTGTCTCATTTGGCTTAACACTCCCGTATAATGGATGTGTTAAAAGTTCATAACCAGAATGTATTAAGTTTCTACATTCCTCTAGTATTTGTACGTAAGTCAACTCTTTAAATAAAAGTTCTCTATTTAATGTATTTTCTTTTACCATTGGGTTATTTGTAACTATTAACATATATCCCACTCTCTTTCTTAAGTTTTTATTAACAAAAAACAGAGGGCACAATTCCAATTGTACCCTCTGTAAATAATCATTGTTCAGAGATCCGTCCAAACACAGTCCTTTTACCTGAGAATTTCATTTGAATTTCTTGGATAGATTCAAATTTGTCCCTTCGGTCACTCCTTTTCAGAAGTTGTCTTCCATGTTCTTCAACCGGTAAATTTTTATATTTTGACTTTCTTAAGTGATGTGTATTTAAGACTTATTTGTCTTTATACTTGTAGTATATAACCTTTTCTAATATGTTTCAATAATAATTTTTCCATTTTTTTACCATTGTTTTGATGTTTTTGTTAAAATTTTCTCATGAAATGTTCAAATTTCAATATTTTTAACCATCATTTTTATCTATATATTTTTTTAAATTTATTGATATTTTCTATGAAGATTTATATATTCTTTTATATTTTTGTATGTTTTTTTATATATTTTAATAAATAATTATTTTTTTTTGTCATCAATTTTGTCGAACCAATCACTAATATAATTAATTACATTTTCAACTGAGTTTTTCTCAAAAGGTGATTTTAAATTTCCTATGTCGATTATTTCTAAAAATGATTTAGTTCCTCCAACCTTACATATATTTAAATAGTCATTCCAAGCATTAGTATTATCATTCATAGTTTTTTCAAAGAATTGAAGTGCACAAATTTGTGCCAATGTATAATCTATATAGTAAAAAGGATTTTTGAAAATATGCCCTTGCTTAAACCACCAGCCTCCTTTTTCTAAAAATTCGTTATTTTCATAATCTTTATGAGGCAGATATTTACTTTCTATTTGTCTCCAAACTTTCTTTCTTTCATCTTTACTAAGTTTTGGATTTTCATAAATAACATGTTGGAATTCATCTACTACAATCCCATAAGGAATAAATTTTATAGCATTTGACATATGAGCAAATTTATATTTATCGCTATCTTCCTTGAAGAATAATTCCATCCATGGGTAAGTTATAAACTCCATACTCATAGAATGTATCTCACAGCTATCTAGTGTTGGAAAGTTTATTTCTGGCATTTCTATATCTCTTGACATATATAATTGAAAAGCATGCCCTGCTTCATGTGTAAGTACATCAATATCATCTGCTGTTTGATTAAAGTTAGAGAAAATAAATGGTGATTTATATTTTGGAATATAAGTACAATATCCTCCTGCACCTTTATTCGGCTTAGTAACTAAATCCATAAGCTCATTTTCTAACATAAATTCAAAGAAATCTTTAGTTTCTTTAGATAACTCTGCATACATCTTATGCCCACAATTAATTATATATTCATCATTTCCTTTTGGTTTAGCATTACCACTTAAAAACTCTATATTTTCATCTACATAAGTAAGTTTATCTATTCCTAATCTTTTTCCTTGCTTTTTGTAAAGTTTTGATGCTACCGGAACTATATAATCAAGAACTTGTTGCCTAAATACTTTTACCATATTAGAATCATATTCTGTTCTCATCATTCTTATATAACCAAGCTCTACAAAGTTATTAAATTTAAGCTTTCTTGCAATTGAATCTCTTATTTTAACTAGCTTATCGAATATATCATCAAATTTTTCTTCATTTTCCTCAAAATATCTATAAAAAGCTTCTGATGATTTAATTCTAACATCTCTATCCTTCGATATCATATATGTTTGAATCCCTGAAAGATTTTTATCTTCTCCATCAAAATGTATTTTAGCACTTGCAAGTAATCTAGTATATTCTGAGCATAGCTTGTTTTCTTCTTGAAGTTCATTTATTATTTCAGAAGAGAAAGATTTTAATGAATAACTTGCAATTTTATAAAATTGCATTCCATACTCATTAATAATATCTTCTTTAAATTTTGAATTTACAATGGATTTATAAAAGTACGAATTTAATTCATCGTAGTATGGTAAATATTCATCCCAATATTCTCTTTCTTCTTTGAAGAAAGTATCTTGTGTATTAATACTATAATTTATGGATGCTATAGTTGATATACTTTTTATATCATTTCTAAGTTCATTAAGCTTATTTATATTTTTACTTTGAATCTCATATGTATCACTTTCATTAATTTCCCTAATTATTTTTAAAAATTCCTCTTTAACTATTTCATAACAGGGTCTTTTATATTTAAAATCTTTAAATTTCATTTTATCACTCCTATCTTAAATTCTAATTATATATTAGTTTTTATTTATAATCAAATTCTCATATTTATGTTTTTTAATAACTTTCTTCTAAATTTTTTTATGTAAAAAACACCTCAAATACTAATGTATTTAAGGTGTCTCTAATCTTCTGCTTTTTATCAAACTTTTTATACAGCTTCTACATCGTCTCTTTCAAATTGAGAATTATATAAGTTAGCATAGAATCCACCGGCTTCTAAAAGTTCCTCATGGCTTCCTTGCTCTACTATATCTCCATTATTCATAACAAGTATTAAATCTGCATCTCTTATTGTTGATAATCTATGAGCTATAACAAAACTTGTTCTTCCTTCCATTAAGTTTTCCATAGCTTTTTGTATTAATACTTCTGTTCTCGTATCAACAGAACTTGTAGCTTCATCTAGTATTAATATCTTAGGATCAGCTAGTATAGCACGTGCTATCGTTAATAACTGCTTTTGACCTTGAGATACGTTACTTGATTCTTCATTTAGCTCCATGTTGTATCCACCTGGTAATGTTTTAATAAAGTGGTGAACATGAGCTGCTTTAGCTGCCTTTATAACTTCTTCATCAGTAGCATCAAGCTTACCATATCTAATATTTTCTTTTACACACCCATTAAATAACCATGTATCTTGTAGTACCATACCAAACATTTCTCTTAGTTCATTACGGTTAAAATCTTTAAGGTTATTTCCATCTATCATTATTGATCCACTATTTACATCGTAGAATCTCATTAAAAGTTTAACTATAGTAGTTTTTCCTGCACCTGTTGGGCCTACTATTGCAACTTTTTGGCCTGGCATAACGTGAGCTGTAAAATCATTTATTATTGTTTTGTCTGATTTATATCCAAAGTTAACATTTTTAAAGTCTATTTCACCATTTAAATTAGTTATTGAAACTGGATTTTCTACAGTTTGATCTTCTTCCTCTTCTTCTAAGAATTCAAATACCCTTTCAGAAGCTGCAGCTGTAGATTGTAATAAGTTAGCAACTTGAGCTATTTGCGCTAAAGGTTGAGAGAAGTTTCTTACGTATTGAATAAATGATTGAATATCTCCAACTTCAATACTGTTTCTTATAGTTAAATATCCACCCATTATAGAAACTACAACATATCCTAGATTTCCTATGAACATCATTATAGGTTGCATCATACCAGATAAAAATTGAGATTTCCATGCTGAATTATATAAAGTTTCATTTAGCTTATCAAATTCTTCAGTAGCTTTTTCTTCTCCATTGAATACTTTTACAATATTGTGTCCACCGTAAAGTTCTTCAACATGACCATTAACATGACCTAAATATTCTTGTTGAGCTTTGAAGTGCTTTTGTGATTTCTTAACTATTACAGACATTAATATCATTGATATTGGTAATATTATCATTGAAACTAATGTCATACTAACGCTTATTGATAACATCATTATTAATACCCCAATTAATGTGATAACAGAAGATATTAATTGTGTCATACTTTGATTTAAACTTTGGCTTAAGGTATCAATATCATTAGTAACCCTAGATAATACTTCTCCATGAGTTTTTGTATCAAAGTATTTCATTGGCAATCTATTTATTTTAGTAGATAAGTCTTTTCTTAAATTGTAAGATATTTTTTGTGAAATACCACTCATTATATATCCTTGAACAAATGAAAATGCCGCACTAATTAAATAAAGAACTACTAATGTTGCAATTATTTTTCCTATTGCATCAAAGTCTATCCCTGAACCACCAGAAATTTTCCCTACTAAGCCTTCAAATATTTTAGTTGTTGCTTTACCTAATATTTTAGGCCCAACTATTGAAAAGGCTGCACTTCCGATGGCGAATATTATTACTATAATTATTGAAAGCTTATATTTTGCTAAATATGAGCCTAATTTTTTCATTGTACCTTTAAAATCTTTTGCTTTTTCTCCAGGTATACCAGGTCTCCCCATTGGGCCCCCCATACCTCTTCTTGGTTTTTCATTACTCATGTGCTAGCTCCTCCTTAGAAAGTTGTGATAAAGCTATTTGGTTATAAACCTCACAATTTTTTAGAAGCTCTTGGTGAGTTCCTATTCCTACTACTTTACCTTCGTCTAAAACAATAATTTGTTCTGCATGTAAAATAGTACTTATTCTTTGAGCTACTATTAATACTGTACTATCTGATATTTCAGTTTTTAATGCTTTACGAAGGGTAGTATCTGTCTTATAGTCAAGTGCCGAGAAACTATCATCAAATATATAAACTTCTGGATCTTTAGCTATTGCTCTTGCAATCGATAATCTTTGCTTTTGTCCTCCAGATACGTTAGTTCCACCTTGAGATATTTCTGTAGAATACCCTTCTGGCTTAGCATTTATAAACTCAGTAGCTTGAGCAATTCTTGCCGCTTTTATCATCTCTTCTTCACTTGCATTTTCTTTACCATATTTTATATTAGATTCTATAGTACCACTGAATAATACACCTTTTTGTGGTACATATCCTATTTTATTTCTTAATTCATGCTGAGATACACTTCTAATATCTACACCATCTAATAATATTTCACCATCGCTTACATCAAATAATCTCGGTATTAGATTAACTAATGTAGATTTACCACTACCTGTACTACCTATAAATGCAGTAGTTTGACCTGGCTTAGCTGTAAATGTAACATTAGATATTGTATTTTCTTCAGCATCCGGATATTTAAATGAAACATTTTTAAATTCAACAACACCTTTTTTATTGTCATCAAATTTTTGTTCTTCTTTTGGATCTTGTATAGATAAATTAGCAGTTAATACTTCATCTATACGAGTTGCTGATACAGAAGCCCTTGGTAACATTATTGAAACCATAGATATCATTAAGAATGACATTATTATTTGCATTGTGTATTGCATAAACGCCATCATATCTCCAACCTGCATTGCACCTGAATCAATACTATATGCACCTTTATATACTATTAATAACGTAATAAGGTTCATTATTAACATCATCATTGGCATCATACAAGCCATTGTTCTGTTAACAAATAAATTTGTTTTAGTTAAATCTATATTTGCTTTATCAAATCTTTTTTCCTCATGGTCTACTGTACTAAAAGCACGTATAACCGGAATTCCTGTAAGTATTTCTCTAGTAACTAAATTTAATCTATCAACTAGTTTTTGTACTAATTTAAACTTAGGCATTACTACTGCAAATAAGAATAATACAACACATGAAATAGCAGCTACAGCTACACCTATGATCCAAGCCATTGATGTATTAGTATTCATTACTTTCATTACACCGCCAATACCTAATATTGGAGCATAAATTACTATTCTAAGCAACATAACCATAAGCATTTGTATTTGTTGGATATCATTAGTACTTCTAGTTATTAGTGAAGCAGTAGAAAACTTAGTTAATTCCTCATTAGAGAAAGACATAACTTTTCTAAATACACCACTTCTAAGATCTTTACCAAGATTGGCGGCAACTCTTGCACCTAAGAAACCAACAGCTACAGTGGTCATCATACTTATTAATGCTATTCCAAGCATTTTAGCACCAGCTATTAATATATATACATTTTGATTTTTCTCTGTATCTATACCTACTTTTTCATACTCGGCTTTCACAAATGAAACAGCACTTTGAGTTATCATACTATCTGGAAAATCTTTAAATTGATCATCTAGTTTTTCCTTCATAGCATCTATTTGTTCACTAGGCATCATAGAAAGAATATTAAATACATCTACATCTTCACTTGAAGCCATTTGTGGAGGTAAGTTTTGTAATAGTTGTTGCTTTATCATTTTAGACTGGTCACTATCACTTTCTAAGCCTGATACCATTATCATAGGTTTACCAAATATATTATTTAGTTTATCTAATGTTTCTTCATTTTTAGTATTTAACTTATATAAAGATTCCTCCTTTATTATTGGATAATCTTTTTCATACTTTTTATAGTCTTCTTCGCTAAGTGACGATTTATCTAATAGATCATAATTATCTAAAACACCTTTTTTATCATCCTCACTCATAAAAATCATTAGTTTATCTAATTCACTTTTTCTAATTACACTAGGAACAGCATTTTCTACTCCTCCTTGCTGAATCCCTACATTGACTATCTTAGATGTATAGTCTGGTAAGGATAAATCACATACTGCCTGAACTACTAACAATAAAACTATTGCTATAACAGGTACTACGGATTTCTTTAAATACTTAAATAGCTTAAACATTTACTCAATTTCCTCCCGTACTTATGCTAGATTTATAAAAAATTCACTTCCCTTAAGCAACTAGGTTTGTTAAACCATTTTTATT
Source organism: Romboutsia sp. LXY-2 (assembly GCF_056171995.1). NCBI lineage: Bacteria > Bacillati > Bacillota > Clostridia > Peptostreptococcales > Peptostreptococcaceae > Romboutsia > Romboutsia sp. LXY-2. The sequence goes on from NZ_JBKFGI010000006.1 coordinate 350,594, forward strand.
CTTATGCCAAAGTAAAAAGCGATTCATATCGTAAAAAAGTCTTCCTTATATTAATTAATAAGACTTTCTAAAGCTAAGATTAAAACTCTTTATCATTTAAATGGTTGCTTCTATCATTTGCTGCCATCAAATTATCTGTCATCTTAGATATTAGCTTTTTTGCTTTATCAATTTCTTCTTCCGTAAAATTGATAAAGCATTCTTTTTCTATTTCCTTATTTATATCTTCTAATAACTTGCATACTTCCAAACCTTTTTCTGTAATAAATATTCGTGAGATTCTTTGATCGTTTTCATCACTTTTTCTCTCTATAAACTCAGTTTTTTCCATCCTCTTTATCATAACTGTAATAGTTGATGGCTTCACATTTAATTTTTCACAAATCTCTCTTTGACTTAATCCATTTAAATTTCTCAAAATTAATAATAATTTTGTTTGACCTGGATGTAAACCTATCTTATCAAGATATGAATGCACTCTTAAAAAATGTGTATGTACTAGCTTAAATAAGATGTCATTTATTGAATTCCCAAAATTACAAACCATTATTTCCTCCTTTAGTTAGTCAGCTAACTATTATCTTATACTATTACTTATATTATTTCAATACATTCAGAAAAATATTTAGTCGACTAACATATTTTTTATATAAGATTTATTTTGTTCATTTTTATAAATGTGATATAATTTCATTGTTCGTTATAATTAAAGTTTTCTATTAAAAACTTTTATAAAATACTTGGGAGGATGACTATGTATAAACTTATTGCCTTAGATATAGATGGTACTTTATTAAATAGTGAAAAAGAAATAACGTCGAATGTTTATGAATCAATACAGGAAGCAAAGAAACAAGGATTTAAAGTGGTACTTTCTACAGGAAGACCTCTTCCAGGAGTTACTCCTTTATTAGAAAAATTAAATTTAACTGATGATGGAGATTATGTTATATGTTTTAATGGTGCAGTAGTCCAAGAAGTTAAAAGTAAAAAAGTTATAGCTGATATAGATATGACTGTTGAAGATTTTAACATAATATATGACCAAATTTTTAAACCTTTTAATACAAATATACACATAAGTACACCTACAAACTTAATAACACCACAAGAAACACCACATAAATATACTATACATGAATCAAATCTTAACAACATTTCTATAGAATATAGAAGTAAAGAAGATATTGATGAAAACATAAAATTCTGTAAAATAATGATTGTAGATGAGCCTGAAAGATTAGAGGAAATAATTTCTAATATTCCTAAAAAAATGTATGAAGATTATACAATAGTAAGATCTGCTCCATTTTTCTTAGAATTTCTAAACAAAAAAGCTAATAAAGGGACTGCCCTTAAAGCACTATGCAACAACATAGATCTTCCTATAGAAAAAACTATAGCTGTTGGTGATGAAGAAAATGACCAACACATGATAAAACTAGCAGGACTTGGTGTTGCAATGGGAAATGCTCGTGATAGTATAAAAGAAATAGCTGACTATGTTACTGATACTAATAATAATCATGGGGTAGCTAAAACTATAGAGAAATTTTTATTAAATAAAGCTATATAATATAAAAGGAGTTACTTGTTAAAGGTAACTCCTCTTTATTTTACTATTATCTTGTTATTTTTCTAGCTAAAGTGGCCGTCCAAATCCCAACCATTGTAACCCCTAGAAACATTTCAATTCCTGATAAAAAAACACTATAACCAATAGGCGTGATATCTCCATATCCAACTGTTGTAAATGTTACAACACTAAAATATAAAGACCTTAGAAAATCAAGTACCAATTCAGAAGAAGGTAAGTCTTTAAGTATTAAAATATCATAGTCTATAATTTCAGCTCCAATACTTAAACCTGTAAACATATATAATAAAGTAAATACTAATACTATTTCAATAGATGTAATCAAAGCATAAGTTGGCTTTTCACCATATCCACATAACATCCAGTAAATATAAGATTTTATCTTATCTAATCCCCTTAAAGTCTTATTTTCAAGCATTTTATATAAATAATAATATTCTCCAGCTTTATTTGGTAATCTATTTGCTTCAAACTTTGTAGATATATCTTTATATATTTTATAAATTTTTTCTAAATCTTTATCACCTTTGCCAATAAATATTTCATCAATAAAACTTTCTTCATCTAGTTTTGTTAAAAATTCATCTTCAAATAATAGGCATTCCATTCTAGATTCAATAATTTTAATACTTCTCATATCACAATCTGATATTATTATATCTTTAATATTATTTTCTTTTAAAATTGAGCTTTTTAGATTACTTAGTATAAACTTTGTTTTATCAAATGATGTATTTATAAATATACTCTTTTCCAAATTACAATTTTTAAAACTACACTCACTAAAGCTACAATCTTCTTTAAACAATGCAATAAATCCTGATGGATCAGAAAAATCACATTTATCAAAAACTACATTTTTAAAAGAACAATTACTAAATACAGTTCCATAAAAAGAACAATTTACAAATACTAAATTTTTTAGCTTACAGTCACAAAATTTATCATAGTTTATAATAGCCCCTGTAATTATATTTTCGGTTTTAGATATAATAGACTTATTATTAATATTTTTAAAGATTATATAATCATTCATTTCAATATAATAATCCAATTCGTTATTTACATTATTTTCTTTTATACCTCCAAGATTATTTTCTTTTTCATATTTACTCAAAAGTATATTATATTTTTCTAAATTATATTTCAATCGATTTTCTATTTCTATATTAATTTTATATTTTTTACTTTCATTATTCTTCATTGTTATTTTCACCTTAAATTTTTAAATTAGTAATATATATAACAATACTTTATATCTATATTAAATCCTTCTTCATTTTCTTTTCTATAGTTTTATTTTTTTAGAATATTATTCTTGATTAAACAATATACATTTATAAGCTAAATATTTTTTAATTGTAAGCCAAGCTGTTTTACAAATGGCTTTAGTATTTAATATTTTCAAACATTGAGATGAATTTATAATTATTTAGGTGGGGGTATAATATGAATAATAAACTTAAAGAGTTGGAAGAAAGTTTACCAAAGAATTGCTGTTCCTTTTGTACACATTTATCTTTTAATGGACCAGATGAAGATTATAGATATGATATTAAATGCATAATGTTAGATACAATACCTGAAGCTTCTGGTTATTGCGACTATTTTTCACCAGAGCATACTAAATTAACAACTTTAGACATCGATAATTTATACATAAATTTCTTAGAAACATGCCTAAGGGTTGATTACGAAGACTATTTAAAATCTGCTCATTGGCTACTATTTAAGGAATATGCCCTTTCTGAATATAACCATAAATGTAGTATTTGTGGTTGCCTTGAGAATGTAGATGTAATTCATTTGAAAAAAAATCTAGGGAGAGAAACATTAAATGATGTGATGATAATATGTTCTGATTGCATGCCTAGATAATGAATAAATTTTTTTTACTTCCACATAATAATCTAGAATTAAAAATTAGGAGGTAAATAATATGGCTAATAATTTAACTTGTTCTGCATCTAATTGTGCATTTAACAATAGCGGATCTTGTTACGCAGGCGGAATAAATGTACATGGTGCTCATGCTAAAACTACATCTAATACAACTTGTGCATCATTCCAAGATAAAAGCGTTGCTGGTTTTACTAATTGCAGTAATGATTGTGACTGTGTAGGAACAGAAGATATTAAATGTGGTGCTTGTGACTGTACTCACAACGAAAATGAATGTTGTAAAGCTCCAGCTGTTCAAATAAATGCTCAAAATGCTAGTTGCGAAACTTTTCGTTGCTAGTAACCATTGATACATAATATGGGAGAAGATATAATCTTCTCCCATATTTTATATAACCAGAATTTACAATTATGCTTCTGCTAATTCATTTTCACAATAAAGCTTTGCTTTCTCTTCTCCTCTAAGAACTCTTAATGTTCCTAAAGCTAATGATTCTAACTCATTTTCACCTGCATATATCTCTACTGGTGCAATAAATTCTACCTTCTTTTTAATCATAGAAGTAATTTTATTAGAATAAGCAATCCCCCCTGTTATGATTATCGCATCTACTTTTCCGTCAACAACAGTTGCTAATTCTCCAATACCTTTAGCTATTTGATATATCATAGCCTCATGAACAAGTTTAGCTTCTTTATTGCCGCCATCTATCATAGCCTCAACTTCTCTAACATCAACAGTATTTAAATAAGAGACTATTCCACCCTTGCCTCTTATAAGCTTAAGCATCTCTTTGTGTGTATACTTTCCACTAAAACATCTATCTATAAGTTGCTTACAAGGAACTCTTCCTGACCTTTCTGGTGAAAATGGTCCTTCATCATCTGATACTATATCTACCATTCTACCCTTTTCATGAACACTTAGAGAAATTCCACCTCCAAGATGAGCAACTATCAGATTCAAATCAATGTATTTTTTGCTAATATCTTTAGAATATTTTATCGCCATAGCTCTAGAGTTTAAAGCATGACTTAAACAAGTTCTATCCATTCCAGCTACTCCTGATAATCTTGCTACATCAGTAAGTTCATCAACGGCTACAGAATCATATATGTATGCATTAATTCCTAATTCATTAGCTATTTCAAAGGAAATTAATCCTCCTAAGTTTGATGCATGCTCTAAAACAGGTCTATTTTTTAGTTTATCTGCCATTTCATCATTTACTAAGTATGCTCCTGATTTAACAGGTGGAAGAATTCCTCCTCTCCCAACAACAGCACTTAGGGTTTTTATATCTATACTATTTTCTTTAAGTACTTTTAAAACCTCATTTTTTCTCATATCAAATTGATCTTGTATTTTTTCATATTTTGCTATTTCACTAGCTGGATGGTCTATACCATGAACTAATATTTGTTTATCATTATCATAAACCGCAATTTTTGTAGATGTAGATCCTGGATTTATTGCTAATATTCTATAATCCATTATTATCCCCCTTAATATTTTCTTATGATGCTTTACCTAAATAAGCTATTGTGAGTACCCTACACAATAGCTTATTTATAATTATCCTAATGCTATAGCTTCATCAGAAACTAACTTCATTCCTTCTTCAAAAGCTTTCAGGTTGATGTCTATGAATTTTTCTTTTACATTGTCTCTTATTATTTTTTCCCAGTTTATTTCTTCTAAGTTCATAGACTTTACTAATGCACCTAAAAGTATTATATTCATTACCTTTGCATTCCCAAGCTCTACTGCTACTTCTGCTGCATTTAATACTGTTGCTCCTAATCTTTCTAACTCTTCTTCTATTTCTTTTTCCTTATATTCGCAGTTACCAGTTAGTATTGGTATAGAATCCATTCTATAATTATTTGTTATAATTTTCCCGCCTGGCTTAAGATATTTCATCCATCTTAAAGCTTCCATTTTTTCAAAAGAAACTAATATATCAGCACCACCGATTTCTATAACTGGCGAATATACTTTTTCACCATATCTAACTTGAGATGATACTGAACCACCTCTTTGGCTCATTCCGTGAATTTCACTCATTTTTACATCATATCCAGCTTCCATTAAGCCAGTAGTCAATAATTTACTTGCAAGTATAGTTCCCTGTCCACCTACTCCTACTAATAATATACTTTTAGTCATTTTACATTACCTCCTTGCTTGTAGCATTATTAGATATAGCATCCTTAGGACATACTTGTGAGCATACATTACATCCTACACATTGGTTCTTATCTATTGTTACTAATTTTTCTTCTTTATTAAATGATAATGCTGGACATCCAGTTTTGATACAAAGCTTACACCCTATACAGCTTTCTTTATCAACCTCACACTTAGATGTAAATGGATTATTAAATTCTTCAATATCTTGCTTAGAGAATCTTTTTAAAACACAAGGATATCTAGTTATTATTACTGATGGTTCATCTAGTTCAAATGCCCAATCTAAGGTTTCTTTTACTAAACTTAAATTATTTGGATCTATGCTTCTTATATGCTTAACTCCACAAGCCTTAACTAATGCCTCTATATCAACCTCATTAGTAACTTCTCCTTGAAGTGTATATCCTGTTCCTGGATTTTGTTGATGACCTGTCATACCAGTTGTTCTATTATCTAATATTACTGATATTGAGTTTCCTCTATTATAAACAACATCTAATAAAGAGTTTACTCCTGTATGGAAGAATGTAGAATCACCTAATACTCCTACAACTCTCATCTTATTATCTTCTTTCATATTAAATACTTTTTGTGCACCATGGCCAGTACTTAAGCTAGCTCCCATACAAACAACTGTATCCATAGCATTATATGGAGGTGCAAACCCTAAAGTATAACATCCTATGTCTCCAGATATAAGTACATTTTTTCTTTTTCCAAGTTCGTAGAAGAACCCTCTATGTGGACATCCTGCACATAATCCTGGAGGTCTTGGTACAACTAACTCTTCATTAAAATCTATAGTATCATTCATTTTACCAAATATCGATTGTCTTATTACATCTGGAGTCATCTCTCCATATACAGGCAATAACTCTTTTCCAGTACAATCTATTCCTGCTGCTTTCATTTGCTCTTCAATGAATGGATCATTTTCTTCTATTACATAAATTTTATCTACTTTAGAAGCAAACTCTTTAATCTTTTCTATCGGAAGTGGGTTAGTAAATCCTAACTTCATGTATGATGCATCTTCTCCAAATACTTCTTTTGCAAATGTATGACACATTCCTGAAGCTACAACACCTATTTTAGTATCGTTTATTTCATAATAATTTAAATTAGTATTATTAGAATAATCCGCTAACTTTCCTAATCTTTCTTCAACTGATAATCTTAAATTTCTTGCATGAGCTGGCACTGTAAGAGTTTTTTGAGTATTTTTTACATAATCTTTTATTCCTACTTCTACTCTATCACTACACTCGACTATACCTTTTGAATGACATAATCTAGTCGTTACTCTATATAAAACAGGTGTATCGTATTTTTCACTTACCTCGAATGCTTCTTTTAACATATCCTTTGCTTCTTGGCTTGTTGATGGCTCAAACAAAGCTATTTTAGCAAATTTTGCATAATTTCTATTGTCTTGTTCATTTTGAGATGAATGCATTCCTGGTTCATCTGCTGATATTAATACCATTCCCCCATTAACACCAGTATAAGCAAATGTAAATAGTGGATCTGCTGCAACATTTATACCTACATGTTTCATAGAAGCCATAGTTCTAGCTCCTGCTATAGATCCTCCAATTACTGCTTCAAGTGCTACCTTTTCATTTGGAGCCCATTCAGCTACAATATCCCCTTTGTATGTAGCTACATTTTCTAAAATTTCAGTACTTGGCGTACCTGGATATGCAGATGCATATTTTACGCCAGCTTCATAAGCTCCACGAGCTATTGCTTCATTACCTGTCATTAAAACCTTCATATATTTATCCCCCATATCTATTAGTTTTTATTCTGCTGTAGATAAACTTTCCTCTTTACTTATTGAATTTTTACCTTCAATATAATTTAATGCATTTTTTATTATACTTGGCGCTATTCTACATTTACTTTCTGATACAGCACAAACTGCAAATCTAAGCCCCATTTTTAGTGGAACAACATATACGTTATCCTTTGTTAACTCCTCACAAACTTCTCTAGGATTTTCACATGGTATACTTACAAAGAATCCATCTATGTATGGAAGTATATCAAGATCTATCTTTTTAGCTTCCTCAACAAAAGCATCTGCTCTAGTTCTTAGCATTTTTTTATATCTATTTTTTTCTTCACTATATTCTTTATATTTTTCTGTGTCATTAACTATATTGCATAATAAAGACATTGCTCCTCTATTACAATTTGACCAGTTTGCTCTACATGAATGTACACATGAATAGTAAAACTCTTCAGATATATTCTCATCAGATGTGATAGATATTGCTGCTCCCATTCTCATTCCATAAGCTGTAAATCCTTTAGACATACTAAATCCAACTATTACTAATATATTCGATGGTAGATTTTCAAACTTCTTAAAGAACTTTCTGCTTTTATTATCATCACTTGCAAAGTCAATATAAGCAACATCTACAAATAATATTATTTTTTTATTCTCATCTTTTGCTACTTCTTTTGATAAGTCTAGTATATTATCCCATTCATCATCTGAAACACTATATCCTGTTGGATTATGTGCTGGTGTATTTAGTAATGCAAAAATCCTCTCTTGCTTTGATGCTATTTCCATGAATTTTGATTTAAATGAATTGAAATTGAATTTATTGTCGCTGTCAAATAACTTATATGTTGTTACCTTTCTCCCTACCTCTTCACAAATACTTACATATGGACTCCAAAACCAATCTGAAGTTAGTATTTCATCTCCCCAGTTTGTATAATTCCATAATGCTAATTTTATAGAGCCACTTCCTCCTGGTGATGCAACAGCTCTTATATAAGCATCAGGTGCATACTCTTTAAAACATGCTTTTTTTACAGCTTCTAAATAATCCGGCTGACCTTCTAAAGATGCATATGCTGCTATATCACTATTTGGTAATGATTTAAATTCATTAAATACACTATCCATAGTTATTAATCTTCCATAATCATCCATTAACGATCCTATCGTAGCGTTAATAACGTTTTCCCTGCCAAGATTTTTTTCTGCTCTTTGTGCTCTTTCCGATAAGTTAAATATAATATCCTTTTCTCTAGGCCACACTGCGTGACCTGCCGCCATACCTTTTTTCATAACAGCCCCCTTAAACAATATTCAATTTGCTTATCTTCTTATTAAGCAATAATAATGCCATTATTTAACTTTTTATATATAATCCTAATTAATATATATAAAAATCCAAAAATACTTTAACAAATAATCTGAATTTTACATTTTCTTATTTTTGTTTAAAGTTATATTTTATAAAAGAACAAACAATGTTAACTTTAATAAACATCAGTTAATTAAAGTTAACACTATTTCTTGTAAATAAATCAATTGTTCTTATTATTTTTTTTCCATAATGCTGTTCTACTTATTCCTAAAATTTTAGCAACCTCACTTTTAGTAATACCTTGCTCTAAAAGCATACTAATTAATTTTTCCTCTACATATCTATTTACTTCTTTTATGTTGATTTGTAAATTTGATACATCAATAGTATCATCTTTTATATTTTTTATTGAAGATATATTACTTTTATTTTCAATAATATTTAGGTTGCTTAATTTAATTTTGCCAGTTATAACATATTTTTTTGCAACATTCTTCAATTCTCTGACATTTCCTGGCCAATTATATTTTTTTAGTTTTTCAATTTCCAAACAAGATAATTCGTAATCTCCATTAATGCTACTTATGCCGTTTAAACTTCTATCTTCTAATATTTCTTTTACAAAATGTTCAAATAGAAGAATTATATCCTCTTCTCTTTCTCTTAGTGGAGGTATGTTTATCTCTAAACTACTTAATCTATAAAACAAATCTGCTCTGAAAGATCCTGTATTAATCTTCTCTATTAATGATTCATTGGTAGCAGCTATAATCCTTATATCTAATGGTATTATTCTGTCTGAACCAATTCTCATAATTTGCCTTTCTTCAATCACCCTTAATAACTTAGTTTGTAAATTAAGTGGAAGACTATTTATTTCGTCTAAGAATACTGTTCCTCCATGAGCCAATTCAAACAACCCTAATTTACCACCTTTTCTCGCTCCAGTAAATGAACCTTCCTCATATCCAAAAAGTTCACTTTCAAGAAGGCTTTCTGCTATCGTTGCACAATTTATTGCCACAAAAGGCCTTTCTTTTCTATTGCTTATATTATGAATACTTTGCGCTAGTATTTCTTTTCCAACTCCACTTTCTCCATAAAGTAAAACTGTATAGTCACTTTTACCAATTTTTTTCGCTTCTTTGATAAATTCGTGAGTTACCTTATCTTTATGTATGAAATCGCTGAAGCTGTATTTAGCATATAATCCTTTTTTATTTAAATCAATTCTTATCTTTCTTTCTAGGTTTTGTAATTTTGTAATATCCTGGATAATGCCTAATATACCATAGACATTATTATCTACTCTAATTACATTAGCTCTAGTATTTACAATTAGATTATCGATATGTCTTATTTTTCTTTCGCTATCTTCCATCTTGTGTAAGCACTCTACAAGCCAATCCATATGTGGAAAAACATCTAATATATATTTATTAAATACATCTTTTTTATCTTCTTTAAATATCTTACCTGCACTTTCATTGTATAAAACAATTCGTCCTTTATTATCGATGGCAATTACTCCATCTTTAACGCCATCCAAGACGTTTGTAAGCACTTCATTATTGAATTTTTCTTCCTCTAAAGATTCTAATAATTTTTTTGTATATTCTATAGATTCTTTTATTGATTCATCACTGGCATTAATAAATACATTATCAATACCATATTGCTTTGCAAAAGAACAAGCTATTCCACTTCCAACTATTACTATATCATCTTTCTTATCTATGTACTTTAAAACCTTATTTCTTATTTCAAACTTTGACTTAAACCATTCTTCTTTTATATCAAGATTTAATATATTTCTCCACTCTTCATAATTAAAGAATATTTCATCATGTCCTAATATTAATATTATTTCCTTTCCTTTACTACTAGCACTATTTATCGCTTTTAGTAAATCTATTGCTTTCATATTAAGAGGTATTACAGGTACATTTACAGTTTCTAAAATGAGTTTGTATCCTCCACCTCTTCCTATTATGGCTTGTGCTCCCTTTTCAACAAGTATTCTACCTTGGTTTTCTAAAAGCTCAACATTAATAATATCTATAATTATATTTCCATTTTCAACATCACTTGCATATAACTCTTCTATTCTTTTTTTTAACTCATTATCTGATGCAATAACCCCTATCCTTTTTCTCACTATATTATCTCTCCCCTAAAACATATCTCTAATAATTAACTTTTTAGGCTAATCTATATATATTATCTCATATATTTAGCTTATTCTGAATATAATTGTCCTAAAGAATATACTTATTTTATGGGGGTTATATTATGCAATTTAGAAATATGAGAATGCCTGTAAATGGTCAAACTGGGTCTATGTCAGTTATTGGTACAGGTACAATTGAAACTCAAGCCGATCTCGCAGTATTAAGCATAGGTATTACAACAGAAAATAAAAGCTTAGAAGAAGCTCAAGAACAAAATGATAGGACTTATAATAATATACTAACAAGCTTACTTGATTACGGCGTATCTAAGGAAAATATCTCAACTAACGATATTTCAGTAACTAGAAATTATGATTATATTAATAATACTTTTTTATCTTATAAGGTCAGTCACATTATAACAGTAACTACTAACGATTTTGCTAAGCTTAACGATATATATTCTTTAGCTATTGAAAATGGGGCTAATGATAATATTACTGTCAATTTTAAATTATCAAATCCTCAATTTTATTACAATAAAGCTTTGAAAAAAGCAACTCAAGATGCTGTTAATAAAGCATCATTATTAGCAAAAAGCTTCAATGTTAAGTATAATAATATTCCATATAAAATACATGAGAATAGCTCTTCCCTTTATTCAGTTACATATCCTACTCCAGGAAACTATGCTTATTCACCAGAGATTACACCTGGTATTATTAAAGTAACTTCAGAAATAGAAGCTACATTTGCTACATATGTTTATTAATAAAAAAGGTATCTCATTAAAAATATTAATGAGATACCTTTTTATTAAACTATACAATTTTCTATTTGTACTATATAATCTAGACAATTTTTACAAGCTATTATACTAACTATGTAACTATCATCTACTTTTTTGGCTCTCGTTAATTTATTAAATGAAAGCCCTTTATAATCTTTACTTATGTCACTTATTACATATTTCCCGTCTTTAGTGAATATATAAAAATGATATTCTAAAAATGGGAAGAATTTTTCTTTTTCTTTTACCCCCTTTAGACATGCTGGACATGCCTCTTGGTAGTATTCCACATCAAAATCAATCTCTTCACATTCATTTAGAAGTTCTAATATTGTTTTTAGTTCAAAATTTTGAACTGGTTTTTCTTCATCATTAATCACTGCACTACAGTTTTTCACTTCTAATACATATTCATTTTCATCATAATTAAATTTAAATAAACTCATTATACACCTCTTTATTGTCCTATTTCAGATATAAATGGAACTGGGTCTCTCTTAGCTTTTTTATATTCTGATTCTGTAATATATCCTAGTTCATACATTTTATATAATACAGTTTCTTGTCTTTTCTTAGCTTGACTATGTTCCATATATCGTGCTGGGTTATTAGTAATTCCTACTAACATTGCCGACTCCGCCAAACTTAAATCAGAAACATTTTTGCCAAAGAAAACTTTAGCTCCTTTTGCTACTCCATAAGAAGATCTCCCTAAATAGATATTATTTAAATATGCTTCAAGTATCTCATCTTTTGACATAATTTTGTTCATTTGAATAGCGTTATACATATCTATTATTTTTCTTTGAATAGTTTTTTCTTCACTTGTTAATAAATTTTTCGAAACTTGCATGTCTATAGTACTTCCGCCTTGGGTAGTTTCAGTAAATAAATTGTGTAATACTGATCTTCCAAGTGAAATTATATCTACTCCATTATGTTTGTAAAATCTTTCATCTTCAATTGCCACGATAGCATTTCTCAAGTTAATTGGTATCTCATCGATACTTACTGTTTCACTACTTATATAATTTGACTTCAATAATTCCTTTGTTACTTTAGGAGCATCTTTAACAACTGAAAATACTATAGCTGATCCTACAGTAGATGCTATTACAATAACTACTAGTATCGCTACTAATAAACTCTTCAATATTTTTATATTTTTTTCTTTTTTAGCTTTTCTTTTCTTTTCTGCCCTTCTCTCTGAGTAATTAGAGCTTTGTTCATGTATTTTTTCCCTATTTATTGAATGTGTTTTTTTATTTTTCTCATATGTTTTATCACTTACTACTGGCTTTGAAATTGAAGCTTGGCTACTACTTACTTTTCTTCGCCTTATTTTATTATCGTCATAACTCATATTCTTCCTCCTCATATATAGATTAATTATACCTTCTTACGACAAATAAATCAAAGAACAAAATTGTAAGATTAAATTTAAGTCAATATGAATATTTATGTTACTTTATGGGTATTATATATTTTGAATTCAATAAAAGGAGGAAATAAATATGGCTTATTTTATAACTGATGCTTGTATAAGTTGTGGTGCTTGTGAACCAGAATGTCCAGTTAACTGTATAACTGCTGGTGATGATAAATATGTTATCGACGCTGGAGTATGTATAGAATGTGGTGCATGTAATAGTGTATGTCCAGTTGATGCTCCTCAACCAGAATAATACATACAAAATAACTCCTTATCATAATGTGATAAGGAGTTATTTCTATTTTATATTCATTTTCTTAATTAATAGTTTATTAGTATCCTCATAGTCATTTATGATCTTTAACATAATAGGATCATAAACATTATTTAAAGCAATTCCCATTTTTACAATTTTACTTTCTCTACTTCCTAAACTTCCTATAAAACCATTAATATTTTCTTTATTTGTGCTTACGAAATACTTTGTTGGTGATTCATTTTGATATGGATATATATCAAAGTTTGATAGCTCCATATTAACTAAACTATTATTTTTCACTTCCATTGTAACAATTGCATATGCAGGATATTTTTCTCCTATGTTTATTTTCTCATCTTTTATACTAATGTCTAGTACTTCTATATATAGATTTTCTTTTTCATAATCCTGTAGATATATATATTTACAATTATTATATATCTCCATACTATGACAAGTTATAGTAGTAAAAGTAAATAAGCACAATACAATTATTAAAATATTAGATTTATGCATAAACTCCTCCTTACGTACAGTCTTAGTTTATGCATGGAAATATTTTTCATACATTTATTCAAACAAATATGAATATTGTATAGTTAAATAACGAAAATATTTTTGTCGAATTTTGAAAAAAGTATTGCACTATTTGTCGAAATTTGTTATTATTAATTCAAGGTTATTCCCCTAATAACCGATTATTTTACTCCCCAAATAAAATATATTCCCTAATAAACCCCTTTTTATAATATATTTTACCCCTTTTATAGCCTTACTTGATCGGATTGAAGTAAGGCTATTTTTTTTCGTTCATTTTTATAATATTTCTAATTTCTCTATATCCCTTAGCCTTGCTATCAACTACACTCATAATATTTTTATTACAATTTACATACCATGAATTTTCTTCTTTATATAAAAATATATTAATTTTTTCTCCCAGCTTATTTTTAGTCCATTTATACTTTTCTTTGTTTATTTTCTCATATACCCAGTCTAGGTTATTTTCTATACAACTTAATTCATTCATTATATCTAGGACATCATCATATCTATCATTAGGATTAACGTTTAAACATTTTTCAATTATATTTATCATAGACTTTGGCACATGAGGTAAATATTTTTTTCTTATTGGAAATTTTCCTCTTGCACAGGCTAACTTAAGACTATTTAAATCTTTATACTTTTTAACTTGATTGTTATATTCCTCATTACCATTACACATTCTATATAATGTAGTTCCTATCTGGTAAATATCTATTTTTTTATCAATAGTTGAGTTTGTACATTGCTCAGGCGCTATGTGTTTATAGTAAACATTTTTAAGTTTAGCATTCCCTCTACTATTTAAGTATAATGCAGATCCAAAATCAGTCATTACAGCTTTTCCTTCTTCACTTATCAATATATTATTAGGCTTAATATCACAATGTATAATCCCAATACTATGTATGTATTGAATTGCGGATAAAAAGTCTAATGAGTATTTTATTACTTCTCTTATACTTAAATTTCTAGTTTCAAGTACATGATATAATGATCCATTTTCAAAAAATGGCATAGTAATATATATATATTTATCATCATATGTTGCATGTTTTATTGGCATAATATTTGGATGCTTCGAGTTATAAGTCTTTTGTGATTCTTCAAAATATCTATCCGGATTTTTAAATTTACTTTTATCGATTTGTTTTAAAATAAACTTAGAGCCAAGTTGAGTATCTTCTACTAAATAAAGTGCAGAATTTACCCCTTCTGAATCTATTTTTTTTAATATTCTTAGATTTAATTTAGGATTTATCTCCATATCTCTACCCCACAATTTGAAAGAGCTTCTTCAACTACGCCCTCTATCTTTATATATTCGATTATGTCTATACCTATGTTGTTTTCTATATTTATATGAGCATTTCCTACATTATATTGCTTAATTAAAGTATTAAGTAACTGCCTTATATAAACTAGCTTGCTACCGATATTAAAAGATCTAGGTAGTATAATATTATTTCTTATTTTTTCTAGTTTTTGCTGATTTTCTATAGCATATATATCAAACTCAATTTTATCTATAAATATCTCCAAATCCATAAAAATCATTACCTCAACTCCCCAGAGAAAATAATCTGCCCTTTTATATACTATGATGTTCTTATATTATTAAACACTAGTTTTTGGATAAAATTTATATATTAATAAATTAAAAGAAGCATAAAAATGATAAATCATCTTTATGCTTCTTTTATTATTGTTCATCTTTTATTATTAAAAAAAGTTTAGCTGTAGCCAATGTATCACTATCAGCTCTATGTGCATTTTTATTTTCTATATTGTAATATGCACATGCTGTTTCTAGTTTTTTATTCTTCCCTTTATAGGTTTTATTTTTCTTTAATAGTTCTAATGTGCAAATAAAATTATCAATTTTTTCCAATCTTAACTCTTCTAAGTAATAATTTAAGAATTTCAAATCAAATTTTGCATTATGAGCTATTATAGTTCTATTTCCAATATAATTTCTAAACCTAGGTAAAACTTTTTCTATACTTTCTTCATTTTCTACCATTTCATTGCTAATATTAGTTATATCAGTTATAAACTGAGGAATTTGATTTTTAGGCTTTACAAATCTAGAATAATTTCTAACAATTTTATTGTTAATTATTTCTGTAATTCCTATTTCTATAATCTCGCAACCTTTATATGGATCAAGACCTGTAGTCTCTAAATCTACAACTACATATTCGTTCATTTCATTCTCCTTCTATAAAATAAGTGTAATTATAAATAGTCTACTGGATTAACATGCTTACCATTTATTCTTATTTCGAAGTGTAAGTGTGGCCCTGTTGACATTCCTGTAGAACCAATCTTTGACACAACTTGTCCCTTTTCTACTCTTTGACCAACAGATGCTATAAGTTGACTATTATGTGCGTATAAAGATACTTTACCATCATCATGTTGTATCATTATTGTATTACCATAACTACCTTTTACTCCTGAGTATATAATAGTTCCGTTATCAATTGCAACTGCAGGAGTACCCATTGGTGCAGGTATATCTATACCCGTATGGAATTCTTGAACATTAAGTATTGGGTGGTTTCTATATCCATATCCAGAACTTATTCTACTATATCCTGGCACTGGCCAAGAACCATTTGATATTACTCCTCCGGGTTGTGTATTAGAGTTATTTTGGTTATTTTGATTGTTTTGAGCTTGTTGCTTAGCTATTATATCTTCTATTTCTTTTTGTAAACCTTCTTCTTCTTTAAGAAGCTCTTGTTTTAATTTTTCTACTTCTACTTTATCTTCAGAAACAGTCTGACTATCTTTTTCTAATAGTTTTTTTAATTCTTCTTGTTCATTCTTCTTTTCTTTTAACTCTGCTTCTTTTTGTTCTATTTCAATTTTATTTTCGTCTAGAACTTTCAATACTTCTTTATCTTGATTAACAACTTGCTTAATAATATAAATATTGTTAAAGAAATCTGATAATGAATTACTACTTAATATTACTTTTAAATATCCTAGAGAATAATTATTATTTATCACTTTTAATCTTTTCCCTAAGTATTCTTCATTCTCTTTTATCTGATTTTCAAGCTTTGATATTTCAGCTCTAGTGCTTTCACTCTCAGAATCTATTTGACTTATTTTATTGTTAGTTTCTTTAATATTATTTTCTATTTCTGTTATTCTAGAATTTAAGGCTTCTATTTTCTTATCTAGTGTTGCCTGTTCTTGTCTATTTTCTTCAAGTTTGTTATCTAAATTTTCTTTTTCTCCAGCTGCATATATAAATGTTGTACTCATTAAAACAGAGCAAACAGTTATGATTGATATTAACTTTTTCACAAAATCTTCCCCCAAATCTTTAGTTTTTATACTCTTAGTCGGTAAATTATACTTTTAAATGTCTTTTTACAGATAGAATACTTCCTAAAACTCCAACAGAAATTCCAGTTATAACCAGTACTAATACTAATGATGTAGAGATACTAGTTAAAGGTAAAACTATGTCACCCATTATAGAGTTTAATACTGCTGCAATAGTATCTAATATATAACCATACATTCCAACACATGCTCCAACAGATAAAGCAGCACCTGCTAATCCTATTATAAATCCTTCAACAATAAACGGCGCAATAACAAACCCATTACTTGCTCCAACATATTTTATTATCTGTATCTCTTCTTTCTTACTGTATACTCTACTTTTTATTGTGTTAGATATTATTACAAGACATATTAATAAAAGACAAGCCATCAGTATTACACTAAATTTCTTTATGCTATTAGAAATACTTAAGAAGTTTTCCATAATATCTTGGTAATATTCAACATCTTTTGTACCTTCTATTGTTAATATTTTCGCTGATATTGTTTTTATTTCTTCTGGGTTTTCGATTGTAACTACATAATAATCATCTAAAGGATTGTCTATACCATCCAATAAATATGCATCTTCTCCCCAACTCTTTTTCATGCTGTCAAATGATTCTTCTTTAGTTTTATAAACAATCTCTTTTACACCTGTAATCTTATTGATACTTTGCTTTAATTCGTCAACTTTCTCTTTTTCTAAATCCGGTTGTATAGATACTCTTATTTCATTTATTTCATCTTGTGTTACATTCATAAATTGATTTACATTTAAAACTAGAGTCAAAACTATCCCTAGTATAATCAATGATGATGCTACAGAGATTACTGATAAAAAACTCATCATTTTTGTGCTAAACACACCTTTTATTCCTTGCTTTATGCTATATAAACTTTTAGAAATTAACTTCATATGAATCCCTCTTTGTGTCGCTAATTATTTTTCCTTTTTCAACTTCTATAATTCTTCTAGGAAATAGCTTTAATATTTCAATATCATGAGTTGCCATAATTATAGTAACTCCTTCAGCATTAATATCAGTTAATAGTTTTAATATTTGTATAGAGTTATCTAAATCTAAGTTTCCTGTACACTCATCTGCAATTATTATTGAAGGCTTATTTACAATAGCTCTAGCTATCCCAACTCTTTGACATTCTCCTCCTGATAATTCTGAAGGATATTTATTATGTTTATCCGCTATTCCTACTTTATGTAAAACCTCCATTACTCTAGGCCTTATCTTTTTAGGATTAGTTCCAACTACTCTCATTGCTATCTCAACATTTTCATACACAGTTTTATCTTTTAACAATCTAAATTCTTGAAAAACTATACCTAAATTCCTTCTATAGTTGTGTATTTTACTAGTTTTAATTTTTGTTACTTCTTCACCTAATACTGATAGCCTGCCTGATGATATTTTTTCTTCTCTCGTCATAAGCTTAAGTAAAGTAGATTTACCCGCACCTGAATGACCAACTAAAAAGACAAACTCACCTTGCATTATTCCTAAGTTAATATTTGATAATGATTTTTTGCCATCAGAATATTCTTTATCTACATTAGTAAATTTAATCACTTTTATCACTCCATTACTTTAAAAGATCTAATCTTATGTCATTTTTTTATTTAGTTATATTAATTATAACACTTTTTGTAACTATTTCGTAACTAATTTGTAACTTCCTAATACATTATATCATTTTATGATATAAAAAAAACTCTTATGTATAAACTTACGACTAAGTTATATATACTTAAGAGTTTTTTAGTATCTATTTTTAATATTTTGTATTTTTTTTATTTTTGTTATCCTTTAAATATACTAGCCCATTTCCTTGAACTGTTCTCTCAAAATTAAGCGTTACTGTATGTTTTATTAGTTGTGCGTAGATTTCTTCCTGCGTTAGTTCCCTTTGAAACTCTTTTCTAGACCAATTTTTTAGTAATGCCAAACTTCCACTAACATGAGGTGTTGCCATACTAGTTCCGCTAAGTGATGCAAACTGGTTATTTGGAAATGTCGATACTATATCTACTCCAGGAGCAACAACATCTATAACTGGGTTTGAGTTACTAAAGCTGGCAGGATTTCTTTTTTTGTCTACAGCACCTACTGATATTACATCAACATATGCAGCAGGGTAAGAATACTCAAAATCATTTGCATTTCCATCTCCATCATTACCGGCAGCACATACTACTAATATATTATGTTTAATAGCTTCCTTTACTGCTTTTTCAAGTTTATCACTATTTCCAGGCATGCCTAGAGACATTGAGATAATATCTACTTTTTTTTCAATTGCATAGTATATTGCATTAACTACCCAACTTAATTTCCCCGAACCAGTTCTATCAATCGCCTTAAGTACATATATGTTTGCACTAGGAGCTACACCTAATATTGTGTTATTGTTTCCATTTGCAACAATAGTACCTGTTACATGTGTTCCATGGCCTACTCTATCAATAACTATATTTGGATCTTTACCATCTTCAGAAGTAAAATTTCTAACTCCAATAATATTATTTTTAAGACTTTCATGATTTATATCACATCCTGAATCTATTACTGCTATAGTTATTCCTTCACCCCTACTAGATTCATCCCAAAAACTTTTAGCATTTATCATAGTAACCCCATATGGCATTTTTACATTATTTCCCCTTACCTCATTGTTTAAAATAAACGGTAGTAATTTTACGTTTAAATCTTCATTTTTACTTTTCATAATATACCACTCCAAATTAGTATTATATTTAATTATATATATTTGATGTAGTAATTGTGATTGGAGCATTACGTTTCTTTTTTAGATAAGTACTTATATTTTTAATAAATTCATCTTCTTTATTTCCGTCAATATCTACATTATATATGTACATTACTTCACTTTCACTATCATGTTGGTACTTACCTTCAATTATTTTATTATTAATAATTGTGACTTCAACGCTAGCTCCTGATTTCAAGTAATAGCTTCCTATTTTACCTTTGTTATCTTTTTTCCACTCCCCAATGTATCTATAATCTTTGCATGTATAAGTTCCTATTCCATCTCTCATACCAACTTTATAATCTCCATCATATATACTATTATCACTATATGTATATCTTCCTCTGCCATCAAAAAAGTCATCCTTAAATTTACCTTCATATACATCTTTATTTCTAAACTTTAATATTCCATTGCCACTTCTTAGTCCATACTTATACTCACCTTCATATATATCCCCACTAATATCAACAAAACAACCATGTCCATGATATACATTATCTTTAAAGTCTCCTATGTAACTACACCCATCGCTATAAGTATAACTTCCCTTACCATTTAATTTGTTATTATAAAATTCACCCTCATAAACATCTCCATTAGACTTTATAATTTTTCCTTTACCACATTTTTTATCATCAATCCATAATCCTATATACTTACTGCCATCATTGTAGTATAATACTCCTTTTCCATGCCTTCTGTTATCTTGAAAACTCCCCTTATATATATCTTTATTAATATATGTATATGTACCTATACCTTCTATAACTCCTTCTTTAAAATCACCACTATATATTGAACCATCATTAAAAATATACTTTCCTATACTATTCATTTTGTCATTTTTCCATAGTCCTTCATATCGTTCTTTATTAGAAAAAACACAAACACCAAAACCATTTTTTTGACCGTTCATAAGTTCACCTTTATAAATATCTCCATTATCATACTTACATATTTTTTCCCCTTCAAGCTTGTATGATTTTTTGTTATTATCTTCTACCTTATTTGCATTAATTTCAATAACATCACTTCTAGACCATAAATTAGAGTTTATTTTCTTTTTGAACCTTTCTCTCTTTAGTTTTACTATCTTTTTTGTAATATTTATTAATATAAAAATTGAAGATAAACATACAAACACGGTAATTATTGTAGTTAAATAGTTTGTAATTTGCTTCATACTATTTTCCTCCTTAGATATAATCTGTATGTTAATTTATATTTATAAATATACAAGTATATACATATAAAATAACAATTGTATTATTATTCAAAAATAGAGGAAAGCTGATGATATCAAATTATCAACAGCTTTCCTCTATTAATTCATAAATTTCTATATTCTCTTTTCTCAAATCCTCTATAAATAAGTCTATTATATTTTCAATTTCTTTTAAGTACTCATCTTCATTTAATTTGTATAACATAAGGTCTTCTAGCAAATCCTTAATGTCAAAGTATACATTTTCTAATAAATAAAAATACCCATCATTAATATCTTTTAATTTATCTATTGTATCAAGTTTTCTATTAATATCTCTAAGTACTTCAATATTATTTATCTCTATTTCTTTAAGTGAATTAATATATATATTTACTGTTTTTATTATTTCTAAAGATAATTCATTAATATTGTAGTTTCCATCATTATTATAGAAGTATTTTTTATAACTTTCAAACTTTTCTTCCATTTCTGGATTAACAGCATTGAATGGAGGCTTCATCACATCTTGAATTACTAATATATCTCTAATGCTTTCTTCTTTTTCTAATACATCATCCAAAATATATAAATTATATGCATCATTAAGCGGATCATGTGCATCACCACTAAACTCCACATTCGCATAAGATAATAAATTTTTTAAAGATATATAATTCATACATCTTATTCCATAATCTAAATATTTGTCTTTTATATCAACAAATAAGCTTCTAATATTATTTAAAAATCTTGGATGGTTATATTTTTGAGAACTTATCTTATCCGTATTATTTAAACAAGTTAAGTCTAAGTTTCCAAAAGTATAAATTCCTTCTATTTCCGAAAATTGTCCTAGCCATACTTTAAACTTTCTCATAACTTCTTCATATGTAGGTGCATTAATTAACGCCTCTGAAGTTATTTGAGTAAGTTCTTCTATATGAGGATATACTTCTGTACTAATTATCGGCTTAATTAGCGATTTGAATTTATCTATTTCCCCCGTATTTACATCATATTTAATTGCTCCAATAGCTATTAAATCTGCCTTAAGTAAATCTTTTTTTGTCTTACTATTAGGCATATTCATTTCAAAGTCAATATATATTCTCTTCAATAAACCCACCCTTTCTAACTACCTATATATATATTCTATCATATAAGAAGTCTTCTATCTAAAATTTTTAAAAGAATGTATTTTCAAAATCATGAACATTAATTAATATTTATATCTTTAAGGTATATTGTAAGCCCTAAAAAAACCGTTGATTAATATCAACGGTTTTTTGTTTACTCGTATTTTTCAAGGAATGAATGCTTCACACCATCTTGTTGCCATCCTAAAACTGAATCAATATTTACATTTTCAGCTGCTTTGAATATAGATTTTTCTACATCTTTAAAGTTTGGCTCTAAGCTCTTTATTAAATCTTTTATTTCATATCTTTTGTTACCAGTCTTTTTAGCTGCAACCATACAAGCGCAGTTTAGTGGCCATATTCCGCTATTTTGTATAAATCTTATTATATTTTCTTCTCTTATATAATAAAGAGGTCTTATTATTTGAATTCCATCAAAGTTTGTAGAATTTAATTTTGGCAACATTGTTTTAAAGTTCCCAGCACATAATAAATTCATCATTGTAGTTTCAATTACATCATCATAATGATGACCTAAAGCAAGTTTGTTACATCCTAATTCTTCAGCCTTAGAATATAGTGCCCCTCTTCTCATTCTAGCGCACATATAGCAAGGATAATCACTAGCTATTTCATCTGCTATTTCAAATATTCTTGAATCAAATAAATGTATTGGAATATCTAAATACTCACAGTTATCTACAAGTAGTTGCCTTATATCTTTATGATATCCAGGGTCCATAGCTATAAATTCTAATTCAAAATTAACTTGACCATGTCTTTTTAATTCCTGGAACATTTTTGCCATAAGTAAACTATCTTTACCACCTGATATAGCAACAGCAATTTTGTCGCCTTCTTCTACTAATTTATAATCTCTTACTGCTTTGATAAATTTTGACCATAAATGTTTTCTGTATCTTTTTATTATACTTCTTTCTATGTCTCTTAATGGCTGCCTTTCCTCAAAAGGTACTATAATTTCACAGCCCTTTCCTGCTAAATCACTCACTAAATCACCTCTTTTTTCTGTGAACATGCAAATTATTTTATCATAAACCTTATATGTAATTCAAGTGATACCTGTATTTATAGTAATACAATTTATACCTATATTTTATCATTTATCATATAAAGTTATTATTAATTTAACTTTTATATTTAATAAACTTATTATTCTTGTAACCAATTAATACTGCCTGAATATGATGTTATTAGATAGTCACACTCTATCTAAATTGACAAGGGGGTTTTTCAATGGAGAATAAAGACAGAGGAGTATCGAAAAACTGTGGTTGTGAATTGGCAAGACCATATGTTAATGACCAAGTTTTTACTAAGATGTATAACCTTTCTGCTGCATTAAAGTATGGAACTATATTTCCAGAGTTAAATTTATTAGACTCTAAAATGTATAATAAAGATTTATACTCAACACCTAAAAAAAGATCTGGAGGTAAAAGATAATGAGACAATCTACTAGTAGACAAGACCTATTAAGAAGTGTAGAAGAGCTTTGCTTTGCTTGCTTAGATATGAATCTATACTTAGACAACAACCCAGACGATAAAAATGCTATAAACACTTATAATACTTTATGCGTACAATTTGCACAAGCTAGATGTGCTTATGAAAATAAATATGGGCCATTAACTAATTTTGGTTATGCACCGAGTAAATATCCATGGCAATGGGTTAATCAACCATGGCCTTGGGATAAAGAATTTTACAATTAGATTTTTATAATATTGGGAGGATTGAAATTTTATGTGGATATATCAAAAAACACTACAACATCCGGTTAATCTAAAGACAACTGACCCAACAATGGCTAAGTACCTTATAACTCAATTTGGTGGTCCTAATGGTGAATTAGGTGCAGCTATAAGATATTTAAGCCAAAGATATACTATGCCTACAGGCAAATCTCGTGCTCTTCTTACTGATATTGGTACGGAAGAACTTGCTCATGTTGAAATAATTGCAACTATGGTTTATCAATTAACTTATGATGCTACACCTCAACAGCTAAAAGCTGCTGGTCTTGGCTCTAA
This sequence comes from Romboutsia sp. LXY-2, assembly GCF_056171995.1. NCBI lineage: Bacteria > Bacillati > Bacillota > Clostridia > Peptostreptococcales > Peptostreptococcaceae > Romboutsia > Romboutsia sp. LXY-2. Next base: position 375,139 of record NZ_JBKFGI010000006.1, read on the forward strand.
CTATGCACAAAATGGATTCGGTATTTTCCCTGCTGATTCTAATGGAATACCTTTTAGTACAGCACCAATAGCAGTTATGGGAAATCCTGTTACTGATTTACATGAAGATATGGCTGCTGAACAAAAAGCTTTAGCAACATATTATCATTTAATTAATATGACTGATGATGTTGATATAATAGATGTCTTAAGATTCTTAGGGGAAAGAGAAATAGTTCATTACCAAAGATTCGGTGAGGCACTAATGGACGTTTATGATTTTGAAGAAGGTCAAAGAACATTTTAATATAAAAAGCTCTCCTTTTATTGTAGGAGAGCTTCTTTATATTGTTGATAATACCCTAACTTTGATATCTTCATTTAGAACGCTAAATTCTGATATATTTTCTAATTCACCAATTAGAAACATGTGTAGGTATTCATTTAAAATTTTAAGTGGTGCATAATCATATCTATCAAAGAAATGATTATAAAGATTTTTTATATACTTTAAATAACATTTGTTGATTCTTACTTCTACATATGGAGAAGAAGATTGAGTTCTTGAGTTTTGGAAGTGTTCTTTTAGCCTCATGTATGCACATTCTGAATCTTTTGTAAGAGATAAACTACTTAAGCGTTCATCGAGTGCCTCTTCAATAGTCATAAGAGCAACTCTATTGATAAATAAATCTACATAATAACAGTTTCTACTGTATTTGTATTGATAAAAATCAGTTACCCTATCCATTATATTACTCCTTATATTCATTTTATTTTTTAACAATTAATCACCCTATTATTTTTACATTTCATTTAAATAATTATTCAGAATTTTATTAATACCTTATTTTGTAAATATTCACACAAACTTTATGTCTTATAAAGATATTATATAATAGTAAAAAATTTACTTTCCTCTATAAATTAGCTATACATAAAAAGGTATATACAGATAATTTAATTATCTGTATATACCTTTTCTCATATCCTATTATAACTTTTAGAAACCAGTCGATCCAAAGCCACCTTGTCCTCTATCTGAGTTATTTAAATCTTTTACTTCTTCAATATTTATATCGTATATTGGCTTCACAACCATTTGAGCAATTTTCATATGTTTTGTAACTACAAAGTCACACTCTCCATGATTGATAAGTATAACACCTATTTCACCTCTATATCCTTCATCTATAGTTCCCGGTGAATTTAATACAGTTATACCATGCTTTAAAGCTAAACCACTTCTTGGTCTTACTTGAGCTTCTGTCATCTCTGGTAATTGAATAGATATACCAGTTTTAATAAGTGCTGTTTTTCTAGAAGGAATAACAACCTCTTCTATCGAATATAAATCCATACCAGCATCACCTTCGTGTGCAAAGTTTGGGATTATAGCATCTTCATTTAATTTCTTTATCTTTACTGTGTACAATATGATCTCTCCTTTTTTAGCTTTTGCATACAAATATTATATACCCAAATACATATGGATTATAGACTTTTTGGAGGTTTTTTATGAATAATTTTAGTAATAATATTAATCTAATTCCTATACCATGGATGAAACAAAAACTTGAAGTAATATATGATACAAAAATACTTGGTAATCTATTTATTATGTTCCATACCTTAAACTATGAATACATTGCTAATGTAAGTTCTACAACAGTATATAATTTACTAGATAATTTAAACATTGTTGTAGATGATAGTCATCCTTTATATTTATATTTACCATCAGAAGTAAATGAAGTTACAAAACAATTAATTAGTACATTTAAAGGATTATATAATGATAATGTTTATATTATATTAGGCGGATATAAAGAATTTTATCCAACTAATAATGAACTTGATTGTGTTTCAGATTTATATATGTTTTATCCAAACCTTATTAATAGTGTGTATAAATCATATTTAATTGACTCTACAAACTGTTATGAGATTTTTACTTCATTATGTGATACTCAAAGAGTATACATCGAACCTAGAGTTGCTTGTACTATTACAGGTCCAACATTAAATTATCACATAAAAAATAATAACGCATTAAATGCTACACATATATCATTTGTTAGATTACTTGAAGAATCTTTGTACTGTAATCTATCTGAATACTACTTAAAAGGTCTTACTAATAAAAATAATAATTTTAACTTTAATTACTAGACTGCCTTGCAGTCTATTATTTTTTTGTGATAAGATATTAAATAGTGTTTTTTAAGGAGGTTTATATGAAAATAATACTAGCAGAAAAACCGTCCGTTGCAAAAACTATAGCATCTTTCTTAGGAGCAAAGACTAGGCAAGACGGGTATTTCGAGGGTAACGGATATATTGTCACTTATGCCGTTGGTCATCTAGTAGGGCTCTATGATATGAAAGACTACGATAAAGATAGATATTCAGGTTCATGGAGAATGGATAATTTTCCTTTTATCCCACCAGATAAGTTTAAATTTAAAGTGGATGCTTCAAAAAAGAAGCAGTTTGATATAGTTAAAAATCTTTTACATAGAGACGATATAGAATATGTAATAAATGCAACCGATAACGATAGAGAGGGTGAATTAATATCATTCTTAATATTCTTATTAGCAAAAAATAAAAAACCTGTAAAAAGAATATTAGTAAACGAATGGACACCTGAGGATATAACAAGAGGTATCAATAACCTTAAAGATGACTCAGAAATGAGAAATCTACAAGCAGCTGGATATACAAGACTTATTACCGATTGGCTAATAGGTATTAACTTTACTTCTGCTGCTACTCTTAAATATGGAAATGGTAAGCTTTTAAACATAGGTCGTGTAATTTTACCTACTGTAAAATTAGTTTATGATAGAGATATGGAAATAGCTAATTTTATCCCAAAAACCTACTACGAAATTGAAGGTCTTTTCAAATGTGAAAATGGCGAATATAAAGGTAAATATATAAAAGGTAAAGAAAGTAAATTTGATACAGAAGAAGAAGCCAATGAAGCAATTAATAATATTACTTCATCTACTGGGGTTATTAGTGATAAAAAAGTCACTATGTCTAAGGAATATGCACCTAAGCTATTCAGTTTAACTTCTCTTCAAGGATATATTACTTCTAAACACTCTAATTTCACTTCAGATAAGGTTCTAAGCGTGTGTCAATCCCTTTATGAAGGAAAAGGTAAGGGTGGATATATTACTTACCCTAGAACGGATTCTATTTATCTTGAAGAAAGTTTAACTACTAAGGTTTCTCAAACATTAGATAAACTAAAAGTTGGATTACCTTACGAAAATAAAATTAAGTTTGCTAAAACAAAAAGAGTCTTCGACTCTTCAAAAGTAGATAGCCATAGTGCCATAATTCCAACTTATATCATCCCTACAAATTTAAGCAACGATGAATCAATAGTTTATAATGCAATTAAAGATAGATTTATAGCTAACTTTATGCCACCTGCTGAATTTGAAAATACTGAAATTAAGACAAAGGTAGATGATGGACTTTTCTTAACTAAAGGAAAGGTTTTAAAAACTAAGGGTTATCTTGAAGTTTATAATAAGGAAGAAAAGGACGACTTACTTCCTATGATGAATAAGAATGATATTGTTGATGTTCTTGAAATAAAACCATTAACAAAGCAAACTACACCACCTAAACCATATACTGAAGATACTTTACTTAAAGCTATGAAAAACTGTGGTAAAAATGTATCTGACGATGATACTACTGTATTGTCAGGTTATTCTATAGGTACATCTGCTACTCGTGCAGATGTATTAAAAAAGATTTCTCAAGTTGGATATGTTAATAAAAAAGGAAAGTCTTATTTTGTAACAGATTTAGGTAAAAACTTAGTTGAAATTTTCCCTGTAAAAGACTTATTCGACGTAGACTATACTGGTAAACTTGAAAAAAGCTTAAGCGATATTCAAAAAGGTCAATTTACTAGAAAAGAATATTTAACTAATATTATGAGCTTTATTGTTCAAAATGTTGAACTTATAAAAAGAGATAGACCTAAAAATATAAGTACTGAAAACTATGTATATAACCCAAAGACAAAGAAATTTACTAAGGAGTCTTCTAAAAATAGTGCTAAAGAAAATTCAAAAGCTAGCACACGATCAAAAAAAACAACTTCTAGTGATAGTAAAACTGATTCTTTAGGTAAATGCCCTATCTGTCAAAATAATGTTTTAGAATCAGAAAAAGGATTTATATGCACAAACTATAAAGAATGTAAATTTGGAATATGGAAAAATGATAAATTCTTAGAATACTATAAGAAAAAACCAAATAAAACCATGGTAAAAAGCATACTAAAAAATGGACAAGCTAAGGTTAAATCATTAACATCAAAGCAAGGAACTAAATTCGATGCAACACTAAAATACTCTAAAAAACCAAATGGATATTTTGGATGGGATCTTGAAGTTGATAAAGGAAACTAAATATAATTAAAAAATAATTTATATAAAAAGGGAAAAGAATCAATAACATTGCTTCTTTTCCCTTTTTATTGTAATACTACTATATTAATTATTAATCTTTATCATAAAAAGTTTCGTCTATTTTGGATCTAGCCATTTTCATTATTTCTGAAATATTATATCCTTTTAATTTGCAACCACATTTCGGACAATACTCTAATTTTTTTGATACTAATGCCCTGCAACTCGGTTCCGGACATCTAGTTTTTGCTAGTACTTGAGAAACCTTCAATCCACATCTTGGGCAAATTGTACCTGGTCTTGACGATACTTCTTTTCCACATCTTGGACATTTAGTCATTTTATCTCCCCCATCTATTAACTTACATTAAAATACTCCTTTATTAATCTATGATGTTGGCTTAAATAAGTTTCACATGTCATTGACTAAATAAAGGAGTATTATAAAATAATTTTTAAATTTATCTAGGGTTTCTTATTGCAGCTTGAGCTGCTGCAAGTCTTGCTATTGGTACTCTGTATGGCGAACAAGATACATAGTTTAATCCAGTATTATAACAGAACTCCACTGAACTAGGTTCTCCTCCATGCTCTCCACAAATACCTAGCTTAATATTAGGTTTTACTGACTTACCTAATTTAACTCCCATTTGTACAAGCTTACCTACACCTCTTTGGTCTAGAACTTGGAATGGGTCTTTTTCAAGTATTTCTCTATTTACATATTCACCTAAGAACTTACTAGAGTCATCTCTTGAATATCCAAAAGTCATTTGTGTTAAGTCATTTGTTCCAAAGCTGAAGAAGTCTGCTTCTTTAGCTATTTCATCAGCAAGAAGACATGCTCTTGGTATTTCAATCATTGTTCCTATAGTATATTCTACATCTACATTTTCTTCTTCTATTATCTTATCTGCTGTTTCTTTTATTATATCTCTTATTATCTTAAATTCATTTATTTCTCCTACTAGAGGAATCATTATTTCAGGTTTTACAATAGCCCCTTGTCTTGTAGCTTCTATAGCACCTTGTATTATTGCTTTCGCTTGCATTTCACATATTTCTGGGAATGTTATTGCAAGTCTACAACCTCTATGTCCTAACATTGGATTAAACTCATCTAAATCTACTATTCTTTTCTTAATTTCACTTTTAGGAATATCCATAGACTTAGCTAATTCTTCTATTGTTTCTTCATCATGAGGTAAGAATTCATGTAGTGGTGGATCTAATAATCTTATATTTACGCTCTTACCATCCATTACCTTAAACATTTCAGTGAAATCTTCTCTTTGCATCGGTAAAAGTTTTTCTAAAGCTACTAATCTTTGCTCTAGAGTCTTAGATAATATCATTTCTCTTACTGCTGGTATTCTATCTTCTTCAAAGAACATATGCTCAGTTCTACATAAACCTATACCTTCTGCACCAAAGCTTAAAGCTGTTTTAGCATCTCTAGGATTATCTGCATTAGTTCTTACCATCATAGTTTTATATTTATCAACCCAAGTCATTAGTTTCTCAAAGTTTCCTGTTAAAGCAACTTCTGTTTTCTTAACTTCTCCTATATATACACAACCAGTTGAACCATCTAAAGAAATATATTCACCTTCTTTTATTACCACATCTTCTGTTCTTATTTCTTTATTGTATTCGTCTACTTTTATTTCACCACAGCCTGCTACACAACATTTACCCATTCCTCTTGCTACTACGGCTGCATGAGATGTCATACCACCTCTAGCAGTAAGTATGCCTTGAGCACAAATCATACCTTCTATATCTTCAGGTGATGTTTCTAATCTTACTAATATAGCATTTTCACCATTTTCAGCAGCTTTTATTACATCTTCAGCATTAAAGTATACTTTACCACTACTAGCTCCAGGTGATGCTGGAAGTCCTTTAGCAATTACTGTAGCACTTTTTAAAGATTTACTTTCGAAGTTTGGATGTAATAGTTGGTCTAATTGATTAGGCTCTATTCTTAATATAGCTTCTTTTTCATCTATTATATTATCTTCAACTAAATCAACTGCTATGCTTATAGCTGCTGTAGCTGTTCTTTTTCCATTTCTAGTTTGTAGTATATATAATTTTTCTCTCTCTATAGTAAACTCTATATCTTGCATATCTTTATAATGATTTTCAAGTATAGCCGTTATTTTCACAAATTCATCGTATGCTTTAGGCATAACTTCTTTAAGTGTAGAAATATCTTGAGGTGTTCTTATCCCTGCAACAACGTCTTCTCCTTGTGCATTCATTAAGAATTCACCAAACAATTTATTTTCTCCTGTTGATGGGTTTCTAGTAAATGCAACTCCTGTACCACTAGTTTCACCCATATTTCCAAATACCATTGATTGAATATTAACTGCAGTACCTAAATTATGAGGTATATCATGTAGTTTTCTATATACCATTGCACGAGGATTATTCCAAGATTTAAATACAGCTTTTATTGCTAATAGTAACTGCTCTTTTGGTTCTTGTGGGAATTCAGTTTTAATTTCTTTTTTATAAACTTCTTTATACTGTCTTACTACTTCCTTTAAATCTTCTACTTTTAAGTCTGTGTCAAACTTATAGCCTTTTGACTCTTTTACTTTGTCTAATATGTTTTCAAATTTGTATTTAGGAACACCCATAGCTACATCTGAAAACATTTGAATAAATCTTCTGTAACTATCATAAGCAAATCTTTCATTTTGTGTTGCTTCACATAATGCTACTACACTAGTATCATTTAAACCAAGGTTTAATATTGTATCCATCATTCCTGGCATTGAGAATACTGCACCTGAACGAACAGATATTAATAGTGGATTTTCATTGCATCCTAATTGCTTTTCTAATTGCTTTTCTAAATTTTCTAAGTGGTTATCTATCTCTTTAACTATTTCATCTCTTATTATTTCTTTATTTTCATAATAATCGTTACATGCATTAGTTGTTATTGTAAATCCAGGAGGTACTGGTAAACCTATTTTAGTCATTTCTGCTAAGTTAGCTCCCTTGCCTCCTAATAAATTTTTCATCTCTTTGTTACCTTCATTAAAACTATAAACATATTTAGCTTCCATTATTTAATCCCCCATTCACTTATTTTTTATCACATTTATACATTTTATCTTTCTTTATCCTTGTATATATTAAGCCCATTTTCTTTTAGTATATCTAGTATTATACCTGCAGTTTCTTCTATTGCCTTACTTGATACATCAATAACAGGGCATCCAACCTTTTTCATTACCTCTTCAGAATAATCAAGTTCTTGTAGTATTCTTTCAAGATTTGCATAACTTGCATTACTTGAAAGACCTAAAGCTTTTAGTCTTTCTTGTCTTATTTGGTTTAACTTTTCAGGCGTGTTAGTAAGTCCAATTATTTTTTTAGGATTTATTTCAAATACTTCCTTTGGTATTGGTATTTCAGGAACTAAAGGTACATTTGCTACCTTCATGTTTTTATTAGCTAAATACATACTTAAAGGAGTCTTCGATGTTCTTGATATTCCAAGTAAAACTATATCTGCTTTTAATATACCTCTTGGGTCTTTCCCATCATCATATTTGACTGCAAATTCTATTGCTTCAACTCTTTTAAAGTATGAGTCATCTAACTTTCTGATTATACCTGGTTCTCTCTTAGGCTTTGTATTAGTCTTTTTAGCTATTTCCTTTAATATTGGAGTCATTAAATCTACATGACTTAATCCTTCCTTCTCACAATATTCTTTTGTTGTATTTAGTAGTTTTTCATCTACTAGTGTATAAACTATTATTGCATCCTCACTTTTAGCACTACTTAGAACGTCTAATAAAAATTTATCATCTACCACATAAGGAAATCTTCTTATTTCAAAATCTTCATTTATCGTAAACTGAGATACAGCAGCTTTAGTAACTTGTTGAGCAGTTTCTCCTACCGAGTCTGAAATTACATAAACAATTAAATTCTCCATATATATTCCTCCTTAATTGTCCACTATTTCTAAGAATAGTTTTGTTATATTAGTTTTTGATAGTCTTCCAACTACCTTTATATGGTTTTCATCATCTTTGCTATATTCAACTACCGGTACGGAATCAACTTCATGCTCTATTAACTTTTTCACTGCTATAATAATGTCTTCATCTTTACTAATAGTTATTACATTTGGCGTTCTAGTCATTATCATTCCTATAGGCATCTTATTTATATCATTTCCTCCTATAGTAGCTTTTAATAAGTCTTTTCTAGAAACTACACCACATAAATTTTCATTGTCATCTATAATAAAAATACTACCTACATCTGATAAAAACATAGTAACTATAACATCATATATACTAATATCTTTTTTTACTACTATAGGCATGCTCATTATATCTTCAACTTTTTTATCCTTAAGTTTATTATTGATTAAGTTTATCTCACTAACTCCAGAATAAAAATATCCAACCTTAGGTCTAGCATCTAGTATACCTGTCATAGTTAATATAGCTAAATCTGATCTCAGTGTAGCACGAGTTAGATTTAGGTGAGCTGCAATACTCTCACTAGTTATTGGCTCATTTGCTTTTACTATATCAATTATCTTTAATTGTCTTTGATTAAGTTGAATAATAATCACCTTCTTTCTTTGTGCTATACTTTTAAATCAATATTAAGCTTATATATTTATATTATATGTTCATATAAGCCATATTGTAAACTCTTTTTTGTATAAATGTGATATATTTTTTATTATTTAGTGTACACTATATCTATTTTATATGTATTAATGGGCTATACATATTAAATAATGCAGCTAAATTGTTTATGTTCATCTAATATTATAATATATATTTCTATATATTAAGCACTTTATATTAATTTTTTTATTATTATTTCCCACTTATTACATATGTATTGTGTGTAATAATAAGTTTTTTCAATAAAAAGTTCAAAAAACAAAGAAATGCCACTAATTCTAGTGGCATTTTGCTTACTTATATACAATCTTAGATAAATCGCATATTTTTAACATTGTTTCATAGATTTGTCTTAATAAAGCTAGTCTGTTGTTTTTAATAGCTTCATCTTTATCCATAACCATTACATTGTCAAACATATTATCTATTACAGGTCTTAATGATGCAAAAGCATCTAAAGCTTCACTATAATTTTTATCTAATAATAACTTTTCAACTTTTTCTTTTGTATTTTTAAATTCATTATATAAGTTTACTTCTGCTTCTTCTTTTAATAGATTTTCGTTTACTTCACTGCTATCAGATTTTTGAGCTAATGTTGATACTCTGTTGAAAGCAGTTAACATTTCAACTAATTCGTCTTTTTGTAACCAGTTATTAAGTTCAACAGCTCTAGTGTGCATATCACTAATGTCGTTTATCTCTGAACTTAATACAGCATCTATTACATCATATCTTATTCCTAATTCTCTAAATAAGTTTTTAATTCTTTCTTTGAAGAATTCCATTATTTGAGCTGTTACTTCTTCTTTATTGAATTCTAATTCACTATAGTTATCTAAAGCAAATCCTACTAATTCCTCTAAATTAACGTCTAGTTTTTTATCCATAAGTATGCTTAATATACCTAAAGCTTGACGTCTTAAAGCATAAGGGTCCTGAGATCCTGTAGGTTGTATACCTATTGCAAAGAATCCTGCTATAGAATCTAATTTATCAGATATAGATAATACAATACCAGGGTTAGTTTGAGGAAGTATATCTCCTGCAAATCTTGGTAAGTAATGCTCAAATATAGCTTCACAAACAGCTTCGTTTTCTCCACTTACTTTAGCATATTCTCTACCCATAATACCTTGTAATTCAGTGAATTCAAATACCATACCTGTTACTAAGTCAGCCTTTAATATTCTAGCTGCTCTCTTAGTATCATCAGCCTCACTTGATAAGTTTAATGCATTTATTATGTTGTTACTTAAACTTTCTATTCTTAATGACTTATCATATATTGTTCCTAGCTTAGCTTGGAAAACAACAGTTTTTAACTTATCACAATAGCTTTCTAAGTTCTTCTTAGTATCTTCTTTGTAGAAGAATAATGCATCTGCAAGTCTAGCTTCTAAAACTTTTTCATTACCAGCTTTAACTTTTTCTATACAATGAGCATCACCATTTCTAACTGCTATAAAGTTAGGAAGTAGTTTACCATCTTTTAATACTGGGAAGTATCTTTGATGCTCTTTCATAGGGGTAGTTACTACTTCTTTAGGTAATTTTGCATAATCCTCATCAAATTCTCCATAGAAAGCAGTAGGATATTCAACTAAGTGTGTTATTTCTTCAAGTAAATCTTCGTCAAATTCAACTTCTCCACCTAATTTATTTGCAACTTCTATACATTGCTTCTTAATAAGCTCTTTTCTCTTTTCTTGGTCTAATATAACAAAGTTTTCTTCTAACTTATTGTAGTAGTCTTCTAAAGAACTTACTTCAAATTCACTTTGACCTAAGAATCTATGACCTTTTGTTTTATTAGATGATACTATTCCTTCTAAGTATATTTCTAAAACATCATCATTTAATAAAGTTACCATCCATCTTATAGGTCTAACAAATCTCATGTTCTTTCCACCCCAACGCATTGCCTTTGGGAATGTAACATTCTTTATACAATCAGGTAATATGTTCTTTAATACTTCACTTGTTTCTTTTCCTTCTTGTCTTATAGTTCCGTAAAGATATTCATCTTTACCCATTTGCTTAAAGCAAACTTCTTCTTCTTTTAATCCCTTACTCTTCATAAATCCAAGTGCAGGCTTTGTAAAGTTTCCATCTGTATCTAAAGCTATTTTCTTAGAAGGTCCTTTTACTTCTTCTTCTAAGTTGCTTTGCTTATCACTTATACCTTTAACTACTAAAGTTAATCTTCTAGGTGTACCAAAAGTTTCTATATTATCAAATTCTACTCTATTTTCATTTAGTGATTTATTTAAATTATTCTTTAATTGGTCTAAAGTACTGCTTACAAATCTTGATGGCATTTCTTCAACACCAATTTCAAATAAAAGATATTTACTCATTACTTGTCACCTTCCTTTATAAGAGGGTATCCCATTTCTTCTCTTTGTTTTACATATACTGAAGCTACTTCTTTAGTCATATTTCTAACTTTACCTATAAATGAAGCTCTTTGGCTAACCCCTATAGCTCCTCTTGCATCTAGTGTATTAAAGGTATGAGAGCATTTTAAAACATAATCATATGCAGGTATTACTAAACCTCTTTCTATAAGTCTTAATGCTTCTTTTTCATATATGTCAAATAAATTAAATAACATTTCTGCGTCACATTCTTCAAACGCATACATTGAGTTTTCGTACTCTGCTTTTTTGAATACATCTCCATATGTTATTTCATCATTCCATTTTAAATCATAAACACTGTCTACTTCTTGTATGTACATTGCTAATCTTTCAAGTCCGTATGTTATTTCTCCAGTTTCAAGCTCACACTCGATACCTCCAACTTGTTGGAAATATGTAAACTGAGTTATTTCCATACCATCTAGCCATACTTCCCATCCAAGTCCCCATGCTCCAACTGTAGCTGCTTCCCAGTTGTCTTCAACGAATCTTATGTCATGCTCCATTGGATTTATTCCTATAGCCTCTAAACTTCCTAAATATAACTCTTGTATATTATCAGGAGATGGCTTTAATATAACTTGGAATTGGTGATGTTGATATAATCTGTTTGGGTTTTCTCCGTATCTACCATCTGCTGGTCTTCTAGACGGCTCCACATAACACACTGTCCAAGGTTCTGGACCTAAAGATCTTAAAAGTGTATTAGGGTTCATTGTCCCAGCACCTTTTTCAACATCATAAGGTTGCATCATGATACATCCTTGCTTAGCCCAGTAGTCTTGCAATGTTAGTATCATATTTTGAAAATTCATAATAATACCTCCTGTTTTTTCATTTGCTTATTTTATAACAACAAAGCCTTTCGTCTACACGAAAGGCCAATAAATAGTTCTTTTATAACTTTTAGAATATCAAATAGTGTAAAATTTGTCAACCTAGACACTGGTATCTACCTATTTTTGTTCGTCTTTTTCATTATTCATATCATCAAATTCTTTCATTAGTTCGTCAGTTATATCTTTATTGTCTTTTTTCTTATCAACTACTACGTCTTTTACTTCTTTCGCAGTGTTAGTTAGCATTTGCTTTAACATATTTAATTTTTCTTCGTTTAATTCGCCTAGATCTACAACTGAACCATCATCTTCATTTTGTATTTTTATGTGATATTTACCAATAACAGCAGCAGATAAACCAACTAATGTATATAATGGTCCTAGAGCTATTCCTACAACTCCTAATGTTAAAGGTATATTAACTATAACTTTTCCATTTTTTTCTACCATTATTCTTATTACACTACTTTTCTTTAGTAACTCTTTTAATTGATTAGTTATTTCTTTTAAGTCTTCAGAGTCCTTTGAGAACATGTCTTTAGAAAACACATCTTCAACTTTTTTCTTTGCCTTACTACTATAACTTTTACTTTCTAGTAATATTATTGCTTCAATTACATCTCCATCACTTTGAAGTAATGCTTCTTTCGCTTCAGAATAAGTAGCACTTGGTACTCTTTCTAATATTGCATCTAGCTTTTCAATAGTTATATTACTCACCCTTATCAACTCCCTTATCATTTTGTATACTTTGCAATAAGTATAGTGATTTTAAATTAATGTTGTCAACATAAACATTTAAATATGCCTTTAATATATTTTGTAACTCATATACTATATACTTTGATACTTTTGCTTTACTGCATTGTAGTATATCGTTACTTAATATATATTCCATAAGTCTGATAGTTGTTAAATCTATTTTAGAATTATCTTCAAATATTTCACTACAATTTCTACATAATACTCCACCTTCGTGAATGTTAAAAACAGAATCTTTTAATTCTTTACTTTGGCAATTAATACATCTAGTTACTACAGGCTTAAATCCTATATAATCTAGAAATTTTAGTTCAAATGCATGAGTAATAAATTTTTTGTCTGCATCTTCTTGCGTATATAAATATAAGGTTTGAGCAAGTAGTACAAACAATCTATTATTAGTTTGATTCTCAACTGTGGAACTTTCTACTAGCTTTGTAACATAAGTAGAATATGAAAATGCCTCAATATCATATGATAGGTCATAAAAACTCTTTATAATATCACCTTGACTTACCCTATACATATTACCTTGTTTTTTTAATGTAAAGTTAGAATAGGAAAAAAGCTGCGATGAGGATAAAAGAGAGCTTTTATTTTTTTTAGCTCCCTTAGCTAGTGCAGCTACTTTTCCCAGTTTTCTAGTAAACAAAGTTAATATTACATCATTTTCTTCATATCTAACCGCTTTAAGTACTATCCCCTGGGTATTCAATACTATCATTGTTGTTATTTATCTCCCTCATACTTTCATTTTCGTCTTGTAAGTTTTCTCTGTCACGCAAATATAGGTAGGCTTCTATGCTACCCGTATTTTTAAAAACTTCCCAACATAAATTGTTCATTTTTAAAAAACCCCCTCCTTACGCTTATATTTATATTTTTAGTAAGAAGAGGGTAAATAATACATTAAGTTATTAAACAATTTTTGACAATATTATAGTTGTTACTACAAAGTATATAGTAATAGAAGTTATATCAAGTGCTGTAGATATTAATGGCGCCGATACTATTGAAGGATCTAAGTCCATCTTTTTTAATAATACTGGCATAAATGCCCCTATCATTGCACCTAATATCATATTAATAAATAGTGATATTGAAACTATTAATACTATATTTATGTCTTTGATAAATACAAACGTAACAATTCCTATTATAATACTGCATAGTATTCCTGTTATAAGTCCTACTACACCCTCTCTTATCACATTATTAAAATCTACATTTTTATTTGACATTGCCATAACAGTCAGTGCTGAAGCCTGTGTACCTATATTACCACCCATTCCTATTACTAAAGGAATGAAGAATACTAAAGGTGCATAAGTAGGATTCATTATAAAATCTAAGTTTGAAAGTATTAATGTTGAAAATAATCCACCTATTAGTGTAATAAAAAGCCAAGGAATTCTAGCTCTTACTGATGATATTATCTGCTCTTTAGGTGTTGGATTCACCTTTTCTACTACTTCTCTTTCTTGCTCAGAAGTTCCTGCAAACTTATACATATCTTCAGTGGCTTCTTCTTCCATAACATCAATTATATCGTCTACAGTGATAATTCCTTTTAATCTCTGCTCTCTATCTATAACCGGAATAGCTATTAGGTTATACTTAGATACTAGCCTAACCGCTTCTTCTCTATCTTCATCTACATAAACAGAAATGATATTTTCACTCATCAACTCTTCAACAATATTAGAATCTCTAGCTGTTATTAATTCTCTTAAAGATAAAACTCCAACTAGCCTTTCTTCATTGTCAACTACATATATATAATAGATTGTTTCAGCATCCTCTGCATTTTTTCTCATATGTTCGATCGCATCTTTAGCAGTCATATCTTTATTTACTTCTATATATCCCGTAGTCATAATCCCACCAGTTGATTCTTCTTCATATATTAATAATTCTTTAATATCATCAGCATCTTCCTGGCTTAAGAGTTCCATAACTTCATATCTTTCTTTTTCTTCTAATTGACTTAAAATATCTGCCATATCATCTAAAGACATAAGTTCTAAAATGTTTCTTCTATGTTCAATATCTATTTTTGATAATATTGAGCTAAAAAACTCAACATCACTTTCTTCTAGAATTGATGCTGCCATGTCTATTGGCAGTACCTCAAATAGTTTTATCTTCATATCTTCATCTAGATATTCCATAACATCAAAAATATCAATTATATGATACTCTTCAAGTAATTCTCTTACCTCTAGAATTTTATTATTTTCAATTAGAAGCTTTACTTCATAAAGCAAATCTTTGGACGCATCCTGTTTCCTATCCATATAACCCACCTTTATTTATCATTGTATCCAAAATCACTAACGTAATTTTGTAAATTTCTCCAATTCTCTTTTACTTTAACCCATAATTGAAGATTTATTTGAGATCCTAAAAGCAATTCCATATCTTCTCTTGCAGACTTTCCTATTCCTTTTAGTTTTCTACCATTCTTACCTATTATTATACCTTTATGTGAATCTCTTTCACAGTATATTACTGCAGAAACATCAACTATTTCTTTATCTTTTCTAGATTTCATTCTTTCAATATCTACTGCAACACCATGAGGTATTTCATCATGAACATAATGTAATACTTTTTCTCTTATTAGTTCTGATACTAATACTCTCTCTGGTTGATCTGTTATCATATAATCAGGGAAATATTTTGGTCCTTCTTCTAAATAGTTTTGAACAACCTTTAATAATTCTTTTATATTTCTACCCTTAAGAGCTGATATAGGAACTATTTCTTTAAATACTCCCTCTGCATGGTACATCTTCATTATATCAAATAAATCTGCTTCTTCTAGTTGGTCTATTTTATTTATAATTAAAACCACTGGCGCTTTTATGTTTCTTAAGTCTTCTATTATCTTTCTGTCTCCAGGTCCTATCTTTTTAGAATCATCGACAACAAATAATACTACATCTACATTTTTAAATGCATCTGTTGCTGATTTTACCATAAACTCACCTAATTTATTTTTAGGCTTATGAATTCCTGGTGTATCTAAAAATACTATTTGACACTCTTCATTTGTATATACTGCTTGTATTGTGTTTCTTGTAGTTTGCGGCTTATCACTCATTATTGCGATTTTTTCTCCAACTACATTATTCATAAGTGTAGATTTCCCTACGTTTGGTCTTCCTACAATGCTGACAAATCCTGATTTAAACATGTTAATTCTCCTCGTTATCTTATGTGATTATTTATTATCTATAAAGTCGCTTCCAGAAAAATAATGAGGTATTAAATCACTTATTTTACACTCATATATTTTTCCTTCTGTATATCCAGTTATTATTTTTATATCCGGTCCAAATTCTATTATTACCTGCCTACATATACCGCAAGGATAAGTTGGCTCATCTTTTTCAGAGTTACTACTTGCTATAGCTATAGCTTCTACTTCTTTTTCACCTTCTGATATAGCCTTGAAAAGTGCTGTTCTTTCAGCACAGTTAGTTCCTCCTATTGATGCGCACTCTATGTTACATCCAGTATAAACTTTACCACTTTTAGTTAATAGTGCTGCTCCAACTTTAAAGTTAGAATATGGACTATATGAGAAGTCTCTCATTTCTTCTGCTATTTTTAATAATTCTTTATTATTCATTATGTGCCTCCCATTTTCTATATCTTATGAATTAAGCCAATGAATCTTACTTTTTATATCTATAAATTTATATTATAAAAAATAGACAATAAATATTCTTATAATATCATAATTTCTTTAATTTTTATAGGCTTTTATTTAGTACCTTACATTATAACATAAAAAAGAAGTCTTGAAGACTTCTTTTTTAATAGAACATACCAATTTGAAAAACAACTATTCCTATTAGTACTCCTAATATTGCTCCTGCTATAGTTTCCCAAAAAGTATGTATTTTTCCTTCTATCCTACTTTGTGCAACTAGTACTGCCATAAGATAGGCTAAAGTTGATGAAACTACCCTTTCAGTCATTAAAGTAATAGCTGTTGCTAAAGCAAATGCTAAAGCAGCATGACCACTTGGCATACCACCTTTTAAAGGCGTTCCTGTAGATGTAAGTGATTTTACTACTACTACTGCAATTAATACTAATACTATACATATTAATGTTATATGAAGTTCTGATCTTCTTATTGTATAAAAAAGCGCCTCTGATATTTCTGTTAAATTCTCATAGAATAAAATATAACCTACTACAACAGAGTTTAAGGTTGCAATTAATACGCCTCCTGCTGCTACGTCTTTTGCTATCTTAGCTAATACATGATATTCATCAGTTATCATATCAATTGTTTTTTCTATTGCCGTATTAAACATCTCAGATATAATTACTAAACTTATTGCAAAAAGTAGCATTAGCATTTCGATTTTAGAAAAATCAAAATACAAACTTGCTATAAAAACTATTGCCGCCACAAAATAGTGTATTTTCATATTCCTCTCGAACTTAAAGGTATACAATATTCCCTCAATTGCAGCATTAAAAGCCTTAATTATCCCCTGACGAGTTTTTTGTGGTTTCATAAAAACTTACTCCCTTGTTATGTTTAGCTTATTTAATATATGTTCTTCCTTAGATCTCATTTCTTTAGTGTTTTCTTCTGTATCGTGATCATAACCTAATAAATGGAACATACTATGACATACTAAAAAGCATACTTCTCTTTCAAAGCTATGATTATAGTCTATACTTTGCTCTAAAGCTCTCTCAAGAGATATTACTATATCACCAAGAGACTCTTCTTCTATTTCAACATCAAATTCATCCGTTAATAAAGGAAATGATAAAACATCTGTTGCTCTATCAACACCTCTAAAATCTCTATTTAACTGATGTATTTCCTTATTATCAACAAATGATAAACTTACTTCATAGTCATCATCGTATCCTTCGTAATCTAAACATTCAACTATTATGTCTTTTATTTTTTCAATTAATTCTTCATCTACTTTTATTTTATCTTGTCTATCATCTAAAATAATTTCCATAACAACACCTACTTCTTCTTTAGTATATTAACGCGCTAAAGTATTTTACCATATAATTACTTCTTATATGAAGTCTTTTCTTGTTTTTTAGTTTGCTTAATTTCTTCTTTTTTATCATATTTTTCATATGCCCTAATTATTCTTTGTACTAATTCGTGTCTCACAACATCTCTGTCTGTTAGCATTATGCTTCCTATGCCAGGTACTCCTTGTAACACCTCTGTCGCATGTAAAAGTCCGCTTCTCTTTTTATCAGGTAAGTCTGTTTGAGTTAAATCTCCTGTAACAACAGCTCTTGAACCAAATCCAAGTCTTGTTAAGAACATTTTCATTTGCTCTGGCGTCGTATTTTGAGCTTCATCTAGTATAATAAATGCATTGTCTAAAGTTCTACCTCTCATAAAAGCTAATGGTGCTACTTCTATTGTACCTCTTTCTAAATATTTATTAAATTTATCTGGTCCTAACATATCAAATAAAGCATCGTATAATGGTCTTAAGTATGGGTCAACTTTATCTTTTAAATCTCCAGGTAAGAATCCTAGATTTTCACCTGCTTCAACCGCCGGCCTTGTAAGTATTATTCTACTAACTTCATCTTTTTTAAAGGCCTTTACAGCCATAGCCACTGCTAAATACGTTTTTCCTGTCCCAGCAGGCCCTACTCCAAATGTTATATCATTATTCTTAATTAATTCTATATATTCTTTTTGACCTAAAGTCTTAGGTTGAACTGATTTGCCTTTCTGTGTAATTACTATAGTATCTTCTAGCTCCTTAATTTTCTTCTCACTACCTTCCATTAATAAAGATAATGAATAAGATATACTTTGCTTATCTAAGTGCTTACCATTCATTACAGTCTGGTGCAATTCATTCATTAATTTCAAAGCAGAGTCTATATTTTTTTCTTCACCCATAAGAACAATATTGCCTTCTCTTAATATTACATCTATATTTAATGTTTCTTCAATTAGTTTAACATTCTCATCAAAATTCCCAAATAATTCTCTTTCAAACTTTTCTTCAGACACTATAAATTTCTTTTGTACTATCAATTAATTCTTCCTCCTTAGGTCTTCTATTTATTGTTCATTATTATTTTGTTCATTTGTACTTTGTTCGTTACTATTATCATGACCAATTTCGTTTCTAATATCATTCTTTGGAATTTTTTGTGGATTAGAAGGAACGCTCTCTTCTCCTTCTTTGGATTTTTCCTCATTGATAAATTGTTCTGCTTGAGCTTTTGTAAGAGGATATATTTGTACAATATTTTCGCTAGTTTGTACAGTTATGGAGTATTCCAATATGTTTTTATTTAAATTGTAATTATGTTTTACATCAACTATTTTAGCCGAAGCTGGAATTATGTAATCTAACTCATTTAAAACTTGTTTAGCTAATTCTTCTTTAAGCTCTTCTTTATCTTTTTCTACTTTTACATTTTTTGTTTCATAAAAAGTACTTACATTTATTTTCAAAGGGAATGTATAATCACCTATAGTAAGTTTATGCTCATTATTTTCTATAACATAATCACTATACTTTATATTTCTTCTCATAGTATATTTTTTATCATAAAAACTAAATGTATAAACTTTTTTACTATCTCCTGTTTTTTCTTTCTCTGTATCTATGTAACTTGCACTTTTTTTAACTTCATAAAAAGTGCTTGCCCATACCTCTGGAACAGACTTTGAATTTGCACCTGTTATAAGCATATCACCTTTTTGCACTATGTCTCCAGGGTTAACTACTGCATTACCACTTCTTGGTATTACCTTTTCTATTATACCATTTTTTTCTGCAATAATATTACAATAATTTGATTCTTCTGTTGATTTTAAAGTTTCTGCCTTTTTAGTTATTGTTACAAATATATTGGTTCCTTTTACATTAATAGATACATATGCCACATCATCAAATTTTTTCATTATTTGATCTCGTATTTCTTTTCTATCTATTCCCTTCTTATACATGCCCGGTTTAAGCCCAGCTTCATATAACTCTTTTCTAAGTTCTTCTTCCTTAATTCCCTCTGGTGACTGAATATATATATCTGTGACAAATTGAGACGTTAGCATTAATAAACATAGCGACAATATAGCACATATCCACATTCCCTTATACTTGTATATCCTTTTCATAATAAAAGGTATACCTGTCTTTTGTTTTACCTTAACTTCAAAGTTACTGCCTTTATATACTTGTTTAAATAATTTAATATCTTGTCTATCTACATGAAACTGTATCTTTGTGTTGCTTATTTTAGTAACATTATAAACATTAATCTTATTTCTTATAAGGTGATTTAAAAAACGTTCTGTACCAATACCTTCTACTGTTATAACATAATACCCTCTAATATAACTTATCATGCGTATCTCCTCCTAATCTACATACTCCACACTATAAATAATTCCTTTTATACCTATCTCGCTATCCGTAATATATTTTAATGAAAGTTTGTCTCCAGATATTTTAATAGTTTTTAGCCTTGTTTTTATTTTAATGAGAACCGTATCATAAGTAATAATAGATAAATAATTCTCTATACTAATAAAAGTAGAACCAATCATGGTTACTGTAGGCTGGTTCACTTGTAAATCTGTTGATATTTCTACCATACACATACCCCCTTAATATATTTTATGTTAATTATTTTCTTAAATTACTATTTTGAGGTTTTATACATAAAATCTTATTTGTATTTACTTACAATAATAAATTTATTTTAAAATCTACAAAAGTGTTACTTATTTTTTCATATTGAACAACATTTTTTATTAAATGTAAACTTATTATTAAATTTCGAATAATATAAGTATTATGCAACTATTTTCTATAGGAAGGGTGATTAACATGAAAAAGGATTTTATTAACATAGTTCAGAAATGTATATGTGTAGATTTTTTACTTAATACTTTAATAAATTCAAATTCCAATGAATATATGAATTTTTTATCTACAATGCAATGTGAAAATCAAAGAAATATTAAGATAATGGTATATCTATATGAATATTCTCATGTTGATACTATAGATTTAGAAAATATTCATACCGCTAAAGTCGATAAGCCTTGCTCAGATTATTTTATCGTACTACTAGAGTATTACTTTGAGATTATAGAAAGCCTTAAGATCCTAAAGAAATCATCTAATAATAAACTGTGCCAACAACTTCTAAATTCCTTAATTACAAGTTATTTTAACTTTATTTCATTAATTAATTGCTTCTATTCTTTTGACCCTAAAACCTTATCCCCCTCAAAAGTCCATAGAGACACTAAAGAGTATAATTTTAGCTTAAACAGTACCTATATAGATATAGATAGTTTAAGTAAAAATTTTGTTGATGAATCAAATACAGAAAATTTAACTTATGAATTGATAAGAGATATGTGCATTAGTACAATTGATACGTTCTTTAATTATAAATTAGACGATACGTTAATAACTAATGAACACTATGAAATATTTTTTCGCAATAACCCTGAAAACAAATTTTATCAACTTTTTTTCAAATCTAATGAACGATCCTTTAAAGTTCGCGTTCGGGAGAAAAAATCTCAAATTTTCTATTTATATCAAACAATAATAGATTCAGCACAAGTTGTCCCTCATATATCAAAAGAAGAAGCACAAAATTATTCTAATGACTATCTTTCTCAAAAATTAGGTGACAAATTTAATAATCTAGTTTTTGATGATAATTACCTTAATATTTACTCATATATGAATATTCCCGAGTCATACAAATTTAAGTACAATATTCTAGATTCTAACAGAAATACTATAAAGAACTTATATATAACAATAGATTCTAAACACATATATGTACAAGAAATATATTTATTATAAAATTTTATATGCCAGTGAAGTAATTTATTATTCATATTAGCCTATATAATTCTCAAATAAAAATACTGAGATATAATCTCAGTATTTTTTTATTTATTCATGCTCTATTATTCCATATCCTCCACTGTCCCTTTTATATGCAACATTTATTTCATAGGTATCTTGATTTCTAAACATATAAAATGTATGGCCTATTAGTTCCATTTGTAATATGGCCTCTTGATGACTCATTGGTTTAATGTTAAATTTTTTCCATCTTTCTATTACAAAACTATCCTCATCTTCACAAAAATATGAATCTTCTTTTAGAATGTATTCTTCTTTTATTCTTGTAGTTCTATTACTTTGAGTTTTATCTTGAGTTCTATTTTTATATTTTTCTAGCTGCATATACAACTTATCATATACAATATCTATAGCTACGTACAAATCATCTTGAACTTGTTCTGCTCTTACAATAGGACCATTTAATGGTATTATAGTCATTTCTACTTTTTGCATATCTCTATTTTCACTTATTGTAACTTTTACTTGAGATTCTTGATTAAGGTATTTTTCTAACCTACTCAATTTAATGTCAATATAGCTCTTTATCTCTTCAGTTAGCTTTATCTGCCTTCCTGACACTATTATGTTCATTATAACCTCTCCCTTCAAGCCCATTGATTTAGTATCACTATACAAGAAAATATTAGTCTATTTTAAACCGTCTTTATTTTCTATTATGATATCAATGCTTATAGAGAAAAATTTTCATGTATATGAGTGGTTATATCTAATATATGTAACAGCTATGCTATAATTGATTAAATTGCTTATTTTTTATTTATTTATCATCCATATGAAATAGTTTAAAAACATTGCATAAAATAACCATATTAAATAAGGTATATTAAGATATGCAGCTCTTTTATCAACTTTTGCAAATTTTACAATCATAATCATTACAACTACTATCATAATAATTAAGCATACTAATGCTGTAAATCTTAAGTCTAGTCCAAAAAATAAAATACTCCATAAAAAATTTAGAGCTAACTGTAACCAGTAGTAAAACATTCCATCTTTAACTTTAGATAAATCATGGCCTTTTTTTAAAATTAAATATGATGATACTCCCATTAAAATATATAAAATTGTCCAAACTACAGGAAAAACATAACCTGGCGGTGCAAATCCAGGCTTTATTAGTTGAGAATAGTATTGGGCACTATTTAACCCTGCTAAAACACTTGATATTAAACTACTAGCATATCCAACAGCTAAAGGTATTAGCACGCATATAAAAAAATTCCTAATTTCTTTTACTGATATAATCAACTTCTTCCCCCTCTTTCATTATCTCTTTATTTTATAAATATGTACAAGGAGTATATATTATTACATTAATTATATTAGTAAAATTATTAGGTATTTTTTTAATATAAAAAGCCTAGAGTTTCCTCTAGGCTTTTAATCTATTGTAAGTTAGCTTTCACTAACTCATTTATTAGTTTGCCGTCAGCTCTACCTTTTGTTAAAGGTTTAATAACCGACATTATTTTTCCCATATCTTTCATAGAAGTAGCTCCTACTTGTGATATAGTATTTTTAACTATTTCGTTTAGCTCTTCTTCGCTTAACTGTTGAGGTAGGTACTCTTTTAAAACTTCGATTTCAGCTTCTGTTTCATTTACTAAGTCTTCTCTTCCTGCTTTTTCGAATTCAACTAGAGCATCTCTTCTTTGCTTCATTTGTTTAGATATTACATCAATAATACCTTCATCATCAAGCTCAACTCTATTGTCTACTTCAAATTGCTTTATAGAAGCTCTTATTAAAGTTACTACAGACTTTTTAACTGTATCTTTGTTTTTCATTGAAGACTTTAAATCTTCTTGTAACTTTTCTTTAAGGGACATTCCCTTCACCTCTTTAACTCTTATTTACTATTTCTTAGCGTTTTTTCTTCTTGCTGCTTCTGCCTTCTTTTTACGTCTAACGCTTGGCTTATCATAGTGCTCTCTTTTTCTAACTTCAGACATGATGCCAGACATTGCACATGAACGCTTAAATCTTCTTAAAGCGCTGTCTAATGTTTCATTTTCTCTTACTCTTACTTCTGACATTTCTTTTTCCCTCCCTCCGATAGCGCGAATTATGCTGGGACTGTAACTACGATTATATCTGCATAAATGCATTACAACCTCACACTTCATTTATTATAAACCAATCTTTTATTTTTTTCAAGTATATTTTATCAAGAAGAAAACTAAATTTTGATTTATTTCTACTTTTGGGTAGCCTCATATAAGGGTAGCTTTTTTCCAGCTAAAATATGATAGTGAATATGTTTCACTTCCTGACCACCATTTTCTCCACAATTATTGATTATTCTAAATCCATCTTTAGCGAATTCTTGTTCATTTGCTATTTTGTTTATCACTCTATGCACATGAGCAATTATATCCATTTCTGAATCTTCTATATCTATTATACTCTCATAGTGCTTCTTCGGTATGACTAATATATGCACAGGTGCAACTGGATTTATATCATTAAAGGCCAATACCTTATCATCTTCATAAACTTTGCTACATGGGATTTCACCATTTATTATTTTGCAAAATATACAACTCATAAACCACACCTCCAATCTATATAAGTTTAACTTTCTACATATTATACTAAGATTCCTTCAACATACTCATTTTTTACGTCTGTTATTTTAACTTTACGTATTTGTCCTTGTATGTCTTCAGTAGAATCCACTACTACTCTTATATAGTTTGGAGTTAAGCCTTCGTATTTATTTTCTAAAATATTTTGTTCAAATAATACATCAAGCTCAGTACCTATAAATTTGCTAGCAAATTTTTCAAAGTTTTCTTTACTAAGATTTAATAATTTATCACTTCTAAACTGCTTCATTTGTGGATCTATTTGATTATCCATTGTAGCAGCTGGAGTACCTTTTCTCGGTGAATATTTAAAAATATGCATTTGAGAAAGTTCTATGTCCCTTAAGAATTCATAAGTTTTATTGAACTCATCATTAGTTTCTCCAGGAAACCCTACAATTACATCAGTAGTTATTGCTACATTAGGTATATTTTCTCTTAATCTATCAACTATTGCCTTATATTCTTCTGTAGTATATCTTCTATTCATTCTTTTTAATGTTTCATCACATCCACTTTGTAATGATAAATGATAATGAGGACATACTTTTTCCATACTTTTAACTTCGTTTACAAATTCATCAGTGAATAATATAGGTTCAACAGAACTTAATCTTATCCTTTCAACTCCGTCTATTTCATTTATTTGCTTAATAACGTCTAATAACTTTATTTCATCATTTCTTAAATCTTTTCCATATGATGCTACGTGAATTCCTGTTAAAACAAATTCTTTGTATCCATTTTCAACTAGTTTCTTAACTTCATTAGTTATACTTTCTATATCTCTACTTCTTACTCTTCCTCTTGCATAAGGTATTATACAGTAAGTACAGAATCTATCACATCCATCTTGTATCTTCATAAATGCTCTAGTTTTTCCGTTTGTTTGGCTTATTTCTATTTCTTCAAAAGCTTTAACTTTCATTATATCATCAACAGTACTTGCTTTTTGATTTACATCTATTTTCTTTATTTCTTCTACTATCTTTCTTCTATCATTAGTACCCATTACTAAGTTTACTTCTTCTATTTCAAGTATTTCTTCTGGCGATACTTGAGAATAGCAACCTACAACGGCAATAATAGCATTTGGGTTTTTCTTTTTAACCCTTCTTATATATTGACGAGATTTTCTATCACTCATATGTGTAACTGTACATGTGTTTATAACATAAACATCTGCATAATCTTCGCTTTCTACTTGCTCATATCCATCTTTTTCAAATAATTCAAGCATAGCGTCTGTTTCATATTGATTTACTTTACAACCTAATGTGTAAAAAGCTACTTTTTTCATTTATTCATTTCCTCCTAAGTCACTTAGTTCATATAAAACTATGGAAGAAGCAACAACTGATGCTGTCTCAGTTCTCAAAATTCTAGGTCCTAGTGATACAACCTTAGAGTCTATATCTTGTATTTTTTCAATTTCCTCTTCTGCAAATCCACCTTCAGGACCAACAAAGATACCAATATTATTTATATTAGCATCTTTTATAGCATTTTTTATCGATACTGTTCTTTCATTTTCATAAGGACATATATTCATGTCATTACTTTTCATATCTTCTAGAGCTTCTTTAAAGCTTAAAACGCCTCTTAATTTTGGAAGTTGTCCTCTTTTACTTTGCTTAGCAGCTTCATAAATAATTCTTTCCCAACGCTCTATTTTCTTATCTTCTTTTTTATCATCAACTTTTGCTACACTTCTTTTAGTCTGAACTAAAATTATTTCATCAACACCTACTTCAGTTAATTTTTGAAGTATCATTTCCATTTTAGGTCCTTTAGGAAGACCTTGGTATAATTTTACCTTTATATCCGACTCTCTCTTTATATCTATCTTTTCTATTATATCTAAGTTTACTATGTCCTTATCTATATTAGTTATCTCACATAGATATTCGCTATTATTGCAGTCACAAACTTCAAGTTGTTCTCCAACTTTACATCTTAACACTTTTGAAATATGTTTAACATCTTCGCCTTCTATTACACAAGTGTTATTCTCTAAATTTATGTTATTCTTTTCAACAAAAAATCTATCCATATTGTCACCTACTTAAGTTTAGAAACTATTGCGTTCCATTCGCCAAGTGATTGAACCTCTATTATTTCAAATCCATTTTCTTCTAAGCTTGCCTTTACTTCATCTACTTTAGCATGGATTATACCAGAAGAAATAAATACTGCATCTTCTTTCATAAAGTTATGAACATCTTTTGCAAGTATTTTTATTATGTCAGCTATTATGTTTGCAACAACTATATCTGCTCTATCCTTAACAACATCCATTAAGTTTCCGTGCTTTACAACTACGTTATCTTCAACATTGTTTAATTCAACATTTTCTTTAGATACCTTTACAGCTACTTCGTCTAAATCTACAGCTAAAACTTCTTTCGCCCCAAGCTTTGCAGCAGCTATAGCAAGTATTCCACTTCCACAACCAATATCAAACACTTTAGAATCTGGTTTTACATATTTTTCAAGTTCAACCATACACATTGATGTAGTTTCATGTGTACCCGTACCGAATGCCATACCTGGATCTAATTCTATTATTAAATCAGATTCTTCTGCATCATATTCTTCCCATGTAGGTTTAACAACTATATGTTTACCCACTTTTGTTGGTTTATAATAATTTTTCCACTCATTTGCCCAATCTTCTTCATCAACTTCTGAAAGTTCTACTATACCTTCACCTATATCAATACCAAACTCTTTTAATCCGTGTATTTTTTCTTTTATTAAATTTATGTCTTCAGTTACATCTCTTTCTTCAGTTATGTACGTTTTTATTATTACACCATCGTATCCACTATTAAATATTTCTTCTTCAACGAAATCCCAATCAAATTCATTTTTCTTTTGGAATTTAAAATCTTTAGGATCTTCTATAGATACTCCACCTACATTTTGCTCATATAATATATTAGTTATAGCTTCAACTGCTTCTGTTGAAGTTTTAATAGTAATTTCTGCCCA
Organism: Romboutsia sp. LXY-2; assembly: GCF_056171995.1. Classification (NCBI taxonomy): domain Bacteria; kingdom Bacillati; phylum Bacillota; class Clostridia; order Peptostreptococcales; family Peptostreptococcaceae; genus Romboutsia; species Romboutsia sp. LXY-2. Next base: position 402,790 of record NZ_JBKFGI010000006.1, read on the forward strand.
TTTCATCTATCTAGCACCATCCTTATGTTAATTTTCCTAATTTTTTTGATAAACTTTATTATATCATAATTATTATTATCTTTAATACCATTCTTTAATCTATTTTGTAATAGTAAAATATTTATAATTTCCTATATTTCTTATTATACATTTCTTGTCAACCATTAAGAATACTAAATCATTATATCTTCTATCTTCTTTATCTTAGTTTTATTTAAACATAGTATTTATTTTATATATTATAATAATACTTTTGTAGAAAATTCATATTTATCTTAATATTTACTTTATTATATACTTTATTTGTACTATTATTATTACATAGATATATTATTCAATTAACAAAAGGGGATTTAATATGAACAGGATAGAAACATTAGATTTATTTAAAGAACTACAAATAATATCAACTAAATATAGCCATTTAAAATTAAATAATGATAACCAAGAAGTTGAAGATAATAGAAAGTTAAATTCTCTATTACATGATAACTCATTAAAGAAAGATGAAATATATCAAAAGTGTTATTTTGTATATGACAAGACAAAAGAAGAGCTGGAAAATGCATCTATTGATGAAAAAAGCAAAATAATAAATGAACTTAATAACTTTTGCTTACAAAGATATGAGGCTTTAAAAAAGATACATATACAATCTACTACTGTTATGGCAGTAATGTTTTGTACAATAGATGAATTAATTCTAATTAATAATTCAATAAGAAATAAAGATTATTTAAAAGATTTAGAAGCTTATAAATCAACTTATGAAGAAGTGCTTGTTAATGCTTTTATTACTTTCTTAGCTTTAAAAGGAATGAACTTAGACGAAATAATCATGAATACATTATCTCAAAGTATCTTTAACCAAATAAAAGTGGTAGCTCTTATTTCTTAATACGCACCTTAATTATCTTAAATAATTATCTTAAATAAAATTATTTATACAAAAAGCTCTAGGAAAATAACCTAGAGCCTTTTTTTACTTTTTTTTAAACATATCTTCAATTTTTTGGCCAAAAGTTCTTTTCTTTTCATGAACATCTTCTCCGCATTCTTTAGCGAATTCCCTTAAGATATCTTTTTGCTTTTCATTTAATTTCTTAGGAGTGTCAACCACTACCTTAACATATTGGTCACCTCTAGAGTTTCCTCTTAATCTTGGTATACCTTTTTCTCTTAATCTAAATACTGTTCCTGTTTGAGTTCCCTCTGGTACAGTATACTTAACTTTTCCATCTAATGTAGGAACTTCTATTTCATCACCTAATGCCGCTTGAACAAAAGTCACTGGCATTTCAAAGTAAATATCATTGCCTTCTCTTGTAAATAAAGGATGAGGTTGAACAGATACTGAAATGTAAAGGTCTCCTCTAGGTCCACCCTTACTACCTACTTCACCTTGACCTCCAAGTTTTATCATTTGACCATCATCTATACCTGCTGGTATATCAACTTCAATAGTCTTAACTTTTCTTACATTACCTTTTCCATGACACTTATTACATGGTGATTCTACAACTTCCCCTTCACCATCACATGCTGTACAAGGTCTTGAACTAGCTATATTACCGAAAGGAGTTCTTTGAACAGTTCTAACTTCTCCTGCTCCGTTACATGTTGGACAAGTTTTCTTAGATGTTCCAGCCTTTGCTCCACTTCCATGACATTCATCACATTCTTCACTTCTATTTATTTTTATAGAAGTTTTCTTACCAAATGCCGCCTCTTCAAAAGTTATATTAACATTTTGTCTTATATCTGCACCACGTTCAGGCCCTCTTCTTCTCGGTCTACCACCGCCGAATCCGCCTCCAAACATATCTCCAAATATATCTCCAAATATATCTTCAAATCCACCAAAGCCTTGACCACCGAATCCACCTTGGCCACCAAAACCACCTTGACCATTCATTCCTGCATGACCAAACTGATCATAAGTTTGTCTCTTAGTCTCATCTGATAAAACTTCATAAGCTTCACTAACTTCTTTGAATTTTTCTTCCGCCTCTGCATCACCAGGATTTCTATCTGGATGATATTTCATAGCTAATTTTCTATAAGCTTTTTTTATTTCTTGTGCCTCTGCACTCTTACTTACACCTAAGACATCATAGTAATCTCTTTTAGTACTCAAGTTTTGTCACCACCTTTATCTTACAAAATAATAGCTTGTAGTATATTAAAGCTACAAGCTATTATTATTTATTTAAGCAATTGAACATTATTAATAATGAACTTTACTTTATCGGAACATTATTATTCCTTTATATTAATTATATACAATCAATTTATTTGTGTAACCTATTTTTCGTCATTTACTTCTGTAAAATCAGCATCAACTATATTATCATCCTTAGGTCCTTCGTTTTGAGCTTCACCAGCTGCTGCTTGTTCTGCTGCTGCTTGTTGGTACATTTGCTCAGATACCTTTTGGAATTTGTTCATAACTTCATCCATAGCTTTTCTTATTTCTTCGCCTGTAGCATCTTCTCTATCTTTTACAGCTTTTAAATCAGCTATAGCAGCTTCTATATTTGATTTATCATCAGCACTTACTTTATCTCCAAGTTCATTTAAAGTCTTTTCTGTTTGATATATTGTAGATTCAGCTTGGTTTAATGCTTCTATTTTATCTTTCTTTTGCTTATCAGCTTCAGCATTCATTTCAGCTTCTTTTACTTTTCTTTCTATTTCTTCTTCACTTAAGTTAGTTCCTGAAGTTATAGTAACTTTTTGTTCTTTACCAGTTCCTAAATCTTTAGCAGTAACGTGAACTATACCGTTAGCATCTATATCAAAAGTAACTTCTATTTGAGGTATTCCTCTTTGAGCTGGCGGTATATCTGTTAATTGGAATCTTCCTAAAGTAGTGTTGTCGTAAGACATACTTCTTTCACCTTGAAGAACATGTATGTCAACAGCAGTTTGGTTATCTGCAGCAGTTGAGAATACTTGAGACTTCTTAGTTGGTATTGTTGTATTTCTTTCTATTATCTTAGTGAATACATTACCTAAAGTTTCTATACCAAGAGATAATGGAGTAACATCAAGTAATAATAAGTCTTTAACATCTCCAGCTAAAACTCCTGCTTGTATAGCAGCACCAGCCGCAACACATTCATCTGGATTTATACCTTTGTGAGGTTCTTTTCCTATAAACTTCTTAACAGCTTCTTGAACTGCTGGTATTCTTGTAGATCCACCTACTAATAATACATCATCTATTTCACTTGTAGAAAGCCCTGCATCTTGTAATGCTCTCTTAGTTGGTTCCATAGTTTTTTCTACTAAACCTCTTGTTAATTCTTCAAACTTAGCTCTTGATAAGTCTATATTTAAGTGCTTTGGTCCTTCAGCTGTAGCTGTTATGAAAGGTAAGTTTATGTTTGAAGACATAGTTGAAGATAATTCTTTCTTAGCCTTTTCAGCAGCTTCTTTTAATCTTTGAAGAGCCATCTTATCATTTCTTAAATCTACACCTTCAGCTTTTTTAAATTCATCAGCTAAGTAATCTATTACTATTTGGTCGAAGTCATCTCCACCTAATCTATTGTTACCTGCAGTAGCTAAAACTTCAAAAGTTCCATCTCCTATTTCAAGTATAGATACGTCAAATGTTCCTCCACCTAAGTCGAATACTAATATTTTCTTTTCTTGATCTAATTTGTCCATTCCGTATGCAAGTGCTGCTGCAGTTGGCTCATTTATTATTCTCTTAACATCAAGACCTGCTATTCTACCTGCATCTTTAGTTGCTTGTCTTTGAGCATCTGTGAAGTAAGCTGGAACTGTTATAACAGCTTCTGTTACAGGTTGACCTAAGTAACTTTCAGCATCAGCCTTTAATTTTTGTAATGTTATAGCTGATATTTCTTGTGGAGTATATCCTTTACCATCTATGTCAACTTTGTGGTCTGTACCCATGTGAGTTTTTATTGATATTATTGTTCTATCTGCATTTGTTACAGCTTGTCTTTTAGCTGGCTCTCCTACTATTCTTTCTCCATCCTTAGTGAATGCAACAACTGATGGAGTTGTTCTCATACCTTCGTTGTTTGCTATTATTTGTGGCTCTCCACCTTCTAAAACAGCAACACAAGAGTTAGTTGTTCCTAAGTCTATTCCTATTATTTTTCCCATGATTGAATCCTCCTAAAATTATATATTAATTTTAATAGTTTTATTTTTTAATTTATTTTAACTAGCAAGAAACTTTTACCATAGTAGGTCTTACTATTTTAGTTCCTAGCTTATATCCTTTTTGAAGAACCATTACTACTTTGTTTGGTTCTACTCCATCTACACTTTCTTGCATTACTGCTAAATGTAGATTTGGATCAAAATCTTGATCTTGAGCTTCTATTTCTTCAACACCAAATTTTGTAAGTGTACTTAATAACTGCTTGTGTACAAGGTCTATACCTTTATACATGCTATTTTCTTTATCTTCACAAGCTTCAAGAGCTCTTTCCATACTATCTATAACTGGCACTAAGTCAGTTACTATCTTTTCATTTGCAAATAATCCTATCGTTTCTTTCTCTTGTTGAGTTCTTCTTCTATAGTTTGCATATTCAGCCTGTAATCTTTGATATTGTTCGTTAACTTCATCTAACTCATCTTGTAGCTTTTTTTCTTCAAGTTTTGAGTTTATGTCTCTAACATTATCATCATTACTAGTTTCTTCATTTACTTCTTCATTAACTTCTTCAGCCTTTGGCTCCTCATTAATTGAAGTATCTTTTTCTTCATTTATTTCTTCTTGATGTATATTTTTTTCTTCCAAGATACTACACCCCTCAGTTTATTTTTTATTAAGCAATAAGCTCATGTAGTTGATTATTGCATAAATTTTGGCATAATCCATTCTTGTAGGACCTATAAAGCTTATCCGTCCCATCATGTCAGAGCCTATATTATAAGTTGCTGTTACAATACTACAATCTTTAGCAACATTACATTCATTATCACTACCTATAATTATATTAACATTATCTTTTTGAATTCCTTTTGATTTAATCATTTGTGCCACTGTTTCTTTTTGTTCAAGCATATTCAAGAAAGATCTGGCCTTTATTACATCATTGAATTCAGGATAACTGAATATATTAGTAGCTCCATTTAAAGTTACTGCAAGGTCTTCATCTGACATATTAAAGTTTAATGCATCTACAAGCTCATCTATTAATGCAGAATACTCACTTATTTCATATTTAATAAATGCTATTAATCTATCATCTAAATCTGTTATAGTCTTCCCTGAAAGTTTTTTAGTAAGATTATCAGAGATTAAATTTAATTTAGATTGATCTAAATAAACATTTGTAGCTAAATTAGCATTTTTTATATCTCCCTTATCCGTAACTACTATAAGCAATATATTATTATCATTCATTGAAACTAACTGTATATGCTTAATTATACTGTGGTTTGTCATACTTTTTGTTACAGCAACAGTAGTATAGTTAGTAAGCTGAGATAATAGCTTAGAGGTCTCATGAATTAAATCTTTTATATGATTTACGTTGTCTTGTACGGCTTTCTCTATTAATACCTTCTCTTGTAAGCTTAACTCACTTTGAGCCATTAATAAATCTACATATAACTTATAGCCTTTTTCCGAAGGTACTCTACCAGCTGAAGTATGCGGTTGAATAAGATAACCTAACTCTTCTAAGTCAGCCATTTCATTTCTAATGGTAGCAGCACTAATCCCTAAATCATGTTTTTTTGATATAGTTCTAGACCCTACAGCTTCTGCTGTTTCTATATAATCTTTAACTATCGCTTTGAGGATATTAAGTTTTCTTTCATTTAGTTCCATATAGCACCTCCTCGCTGTTAGCACTCACTTTTTCCGAGTGCTAAAAAGATTATATATATTATATACCACTATAAATTTATTTTGTCAACACTTTTAAGATATTATATAAATTCTACAAATACACTATTTGAGATTTCTCTGCCTTTTTGCGTAAGCTTTATTCCATCTTTACTTTCTTTTATTAAATTTCTTTGTGTTAATTTATCTATTTGACTTTCATATTTATTTTTAAAATCAATATTAAATTGATTTTTAAAGTCTTCATATTTTATACCTTCGTTCATTCTTAGTCCCATAAATATTTTTTCTTGTATCTTATCTTCATTACTTAAATTTTCTTTATGGTCTATTGGCTTTTCATTATTCATGATTTTCTCATGATAATCACTTAACCCCTCTACATTGTTATATCTTACATTATTTAAATACCCAGAAGCACCAGGACCTAATCCAATGTATGAGTCACACTTCCAATATAAAATATTATGTTTACACTCTTTATTAGGTTTTGCATAATTTGAAATTTCATACTGATAATAACCTTTCTCCTTTAGATATTCTATTGTATGGTTATAAAGATTAATATCTGTATCTTCGTCAATTAACTCAAACTCATTTTTTTCATACATATCATATAGCTGTGTACCCTCTTCTAATATAAGAGAATATGCCGAAATATGTGATGGATTTAATGTTATAATTTTTTCTAATGTTTCCTTCCAATCATCAATACTTTGATTTGGTAAACAATACATAAGATCTATATTTATATTATCAAATCCGACTTCAATAGCTTCTTTATAGTTTTTTTCAAACTCTTCATACGTATGTATCCTACCAATATTTTCTAGATGGTGATTTTGTACTGCTTGTAATCCTATACTAAGTCTATTTATTCCTATTTCTTTCATAGCTAATAGCTTTTCTTTTGTAATGGTACCAGGATTACATTCTATTGTTATTTCTGCATCTTCTTTTATATTAAAATTTTCATAGATATTTTTAAATATCTCTTTTAATTCTTCGCCACTTAATATACTAGGTGTACCTCCACCCAAAAATACACTGCTAATTTCATCTTTAATATTATTTTTTTCTAATTCATTTTTATACATAGACATTTCTATCTTTAAATCACTTAAATAAGTTTCCTTAGACATTTTGTTCATTTTGTACGAATTAAAATCACAGTATTTACATTTACTTATACAAAATGGTATATGTACATATAATCCTAACATATTAGCCCTCTTTCCTCTATTGATTAAAAATCAATCACTATATTCTTACTATATAAATACATTAACCTATTATAGATAAACTTTCTATAGTATTTGATTAAAAGAAATAGGATATCTCATCAAATTATATTTATGTGAGATATCCTATATTAGTTTTTATCTATTTTTTACTCATATATGAATATACTGGTATACCTATTAGAGTTACAACTATACCACCTAATGCTATTGCTGTAGCAGTAAAAAGTTGATTTACTATTACAAATAATCCACCAGCTATTGCTATTAGCGGTATTATTGGATATAGAGGCACTCTATAAGGTCTATTTAAGTTCGGTTGTTCTTTTCTAAGCTTCATAACACCTATAAATGTTAATACGTAGAATACCCAAATTATAAATACTGTTAAGTCCGTTAAAAGATTGAATTGACCAGATAATGCATATAAACATGCTAATATCGCTACTAACCATATTGCATTAGCCGGAACTCCACCTTTGTTTAATTTTTCAAACTTAGAACTAAATGGTAATGTATTTTGTTTAGCTAATGTATATGGTACTCTTGGTCCTGTTAATAAATATCCATTTAGTGTTCCAAATACAGATATTAGTATACCAACAGTTATTATTTTACCACCTATATCTCCAAATATTTTTGTTGCAACTAATGCTGCAGGCGCTGTAGCAGTAGCTAACTCACCAGCTGGGGCTACCCATAAATATGCTAGATTTATTATTATATATACTGCCATAACTATAGATAATCCACCTACAATAGCTCTTGGTAAGTCCTTATCAGGATTTTTCATTTCTCCAGCTATTGCACCAACATTTATCCATCCATCATATGCGAATAAAGTCGCTATTAATACTTGTCCTACTGCTCCTGTTACTGTTACTGTTACTCCAGATCCTACCATCGGTTCAAGTACAGGATTTCCATTTCCTTTTATAAATCCAAATACCATTATTAATATTAAAGGTAATAATTTCGCTACTGTAGATACAGTTTGTATAGCACCTCCCATTGAAGATCCTATAGTGTTTAATAATGCTAAAAATAATATTATTGCAATTGCTACAGGAAGTACCACTGACATGTTTCCTGCATTATAGCCTAATAACTCTGCAACTTGCTTAGCAAATATCACTGCTAATGCTGCAATTGTACCTGGGAAGAATAAAACTGTTTGCATCCAACCAGTTAAAAATCCTAATTTTTTTCCGTATATTTCTTCAATATAAACCATCATACCACCAGTTCTAGGTATTGCTGCAGATACTTCTGCTGCAGTTAGACCTGCTGTAATAGTTATTATTCCACCTAATATCCACGCTATTATACCAAGTCCTGGTGCTCCATTAGTAGCAGTATATATAGCTTGTGGTTTGAAGAATACTCCTGAACCTATAACCATACCTACAACTGTAGAAAGGGCAGCTGACAAGCCTAGTGTTTTTTTTAGTTGATTACTCATGTAAACCCTCCTTAATTTATGATCAAAAATGATTCATATAACTTTATTTTAATATTATTCCCAAGTTGTTTTTAATTATTTAAAATTGTATATATATAACATCATTCAACAACAATCAAATAATAATATTAACAAAAAAACCAAAAAGCCAAAGTTTTTTAAACCTTGACTTTTTTAGTATTATTCATCTAATTTTAATACTGACATAAATGCTTTTTGAGGAACTTCTACAGATCCTATTTGTCTCATACGTTTCTTACCTTCTTTTTGCTTTTCAAGAAGTTTCTTCTTACGAGATATATCTCCTCCGTAACACTTAGCAAGAACGTCTTTTCTAAGTGCACTTATAGTTTCTCTAGCAACTACTTTGTTACCTACTGCAGCTTGGATAGGCACAGCAAATTGATGTCTTGGTATTTCATTTTTAAGTTTTTCACACATAGCTTTTCCTCTATGGTAAGCACGACTTTCATGTACTATAAAGCTAAGTGCATCAACTTGTTCTTTATTTATTAATATATCTAGCTTAACAAGCTTAGAAGGAGTGTATCCTTTTATTTCATAATCTAGAGATCCATAACCTCTTGTTCTTGACTTTAAAGCATCAAAGAAATCATAAACAACTTCGTTAAGAGGAAGATCATAATGTAGCATTACTCTCTTATCATCTATGTACTCCATGTTTATCATAGTTCCACGTCTCTCTTGGCAAAGTTCCATAACTACACCAACATAATCTTTAGGAACTATTATATCACCTTTAACTATAGGTTCTTCTATCATATTTATTTCAGATACTTCTGGTAAGTTAGTAGGATTTTGTATCATTACTACTTCTCCATCAGTTTTAGTTACTCTATATATAACAGAAGGAGCTGTTGTTACAAGACTTAAGTCGTATTCTCTTTCTAATCTTTCTTGTATTATTTCCATATGAAGTAATCCTAAGAAACCACATCTAAAACCAAATCCTAACGCTGCTGAAGTTTCAGCTTCAAACTCTAATGCCGCGTCATTTATTTGCATTTTTTCAAGTGCATCTCTTACGTTTTCATACTTTTCACCTTCACCTGGATATATACCACAGTATACCATCGGTGTAGCTTTTTTATATCCTGCCATTGCAAGGTCAGTCGGGTTATTTGCATCAGTTATCGTATCACCAACATGACAACTTCTTATATCTTTTATACTCGCCGCTATATATCCAACATCTCCAGCAGTAAGTTCATCAAGTTCTCTTTGCCCTGGAGCCATAACACCAACTTCAGTTACTTCAAACTTCTTGTTAGTATTCATCATTTTTATTGTCATACCTTTTTTAACAGTTCCTTCGAATACTCTAACATATGCTACAACACCTTTGTATGCATCATAGTATGAGTCGAATATTAAAGCCTTTAAAGGAGCTTCCTTGTCACCTGTAGGTGCAGGTACCTTTTCTACTATCGCTTCTAGTACATCCTCAATATTTAAACCGCTCTTAGCAGATATTAATGGTGCTTCACTTGCATCAAGTCCTATTATATCTTCTATTTCTTGCTTTATTTCGTCTGGTCTCGCACTTGGAAGATCTATCTTATTTATTACTGGTAATATTTCTAAATCTTGATCTAGAGCTAAATAAACATTAGCTAAAGTTTGTGCTTCAACACCTTGCGCCGCATCCACTACTAATAATGCTCCTTCACAAGCTGCTAAACTTCTAGATACCTCATAGTTAAAGTCTACGTGTCCTGGAGTATCTATTAGATTTAAGTAATATTCATTTCCATCCTTAGCTTTATACACTAATCTAATGTTTTGAAGCTTTATTGTGATTCCTCTTTCTCTTTCAAGATCCATGTTATCTAATAACTGATCTTTCATTTCTCTATCACTAACAAGCCCTGTCTTCTGTATTAATCTATCAGCTAAGGTAGACTTACCATGATCTATATGCGCTATTATACTAAAATTCCTAGTTCTACTTTGTTTGTTGTCCACCTTATTTCCTCCTTTATGATTATTATCATAACTTTTATTTTATAATATATCCTCTTTTATGTAAATATAAGTTACTTTATAATTGTAAATTTTAATACATTATTATCTATATATTTTATATAATTTCCAATAAACAAAAAAATAAGACCTATTTTTCAATAAGCCTTACTCTTATTATCTTTTTATTTGAGCCTTAATACTTTCTGATAAGTTATCAATATTCTCCATAGCATTCTCTATATAAGTTTTCGCGCTATTTATAGTATCTTGTATTTTAATTTCTTGTCCTAACATTTTTTTTGCATTTATATCTATTACTAAAACACAAATCATCGCATTTATAACTAAGAAAAATATAAATATTACTTTACTAATTGTTCTAAATTTCTTTTTCTTAGATTTTTTTTCTAAAGTCTTTTCTAATCGACTCATTATAATATCCTACTATTTACTCTCTATTTATATTCTTTAAAGTATTCATCTAATATATTAGCGATATATTTTGCTGATGCTTGTGCCTCTTGTATACTTGTAGCATTACTTCCTACTTCTACTAACATATGGTTTTCTGCTACAAATTGATTATACTTACCATAAGGCTTTACCATTACAGGCATTGTTATTCCTGGATATTTTGATTCCGCAAGCTTCGTTATATCTTCAGCTAAAGCTTTAATTTCATTTACATTTTCATTTTTTGCACCAACTACAAAGAAAAATTTAGCTACTTTTTCTCCATTTATAGTTGTTGTAAAATTTTCATGTTGTGTTTTCTTAATTTCCGCAGTATCCAGAGTCCTTGCGTCTCTATGTAAGTCTATTGCTATTTTTATTGAATCATAATTTGATTTAATATCCTGTATTGTCTTCAAACTAGTCGGATAAGAATCATTATATGATGAATCATTATACTTAGTAGTGTGGGCTACTCCCCAACCTTTTTTACTTAATTCATCTGTTAATACACTACCAACTGACATTACAGATTTATTTTTATCTGTAGACTTATAATTGTTTTCTGGATAATTTGAATATGCTTCAGTACTATGAGTGTGATATATCAATATGCTAGGTTTTTCCTTTGTAATTCTTAAATCATTTTTATATTCACTACTTGCTACTTGCTTACTTTCATTAGATGTATTTATATTAGGTAAATTTTCTTCACCAATATGAACTTTTATATAATCATCTTGCTCCTCATTATTTTTACTTTTATCTTCTTTTTCAACCTTATCTTGTTTTTTACTCTCACTAGTATCATCTTTATTGATATCTACAGGATTTTGATTTTTAGTCTCCGGATATGATGAATTTATAAGGAATTTTATAAATTCGTCTTTATCTAGTGCACAAGATATTGTTGGTAAAATACAAATAAGCACGCAAATTATAGCTGTAGCTCTTATGCGTTTTTTTAACATTCTTTTTCCTCCTTATTTGGTGATCCTACCTGGATGAAGAGATCTATTTAATCCTTCACTAATTATTACTGATAAATTTTCGATTGTCTCATCTATATCCTTTGGTGTTACAACTAAGTTTTTATCATATGGATCAAGAGAATCCCTTATTAGCATATATTTTTCTTCTTCTTTAAGTTTCTTTAACATATTATAAAAGTTTTCTGATTCTTCTGATTGAGACATTAAGTTATCTATTGCTACATCTAATACATCATTAGCAAGAGTAGCTGCATCTACTACTGTAGGTACTCCTATTGCTATAACATCTACGCCTAAATATTCTTTATTTAATGCTTGTCTTTTATTACCTACACCTCCACCAGGTGCTATTCCTGCTGTTGAGATTTGTATTGTAGCATTTACTCTTTCCATTTTTCTTGATGCCAAAGCATCTATTGCTATCACTCTATCTGGCTTTATTCTATCAACAATAGATTTCACTATTTCTCCAGTTTCTATACCAGTTATTCCCATAACCCCTGGACTTAATCCTGCAACCTCAGTAAAATCATCATCATAGTCTTTATTGTAATTTTTAAATATATGTCTTGTTACAAGTGTTTTTGATACAGATTTTGGTCCTAGGGCGTCAGATGTAATATTCCAGTTTCCTAAACCAATAACTAATGTTTTTTTAGTTTTGTCCATTCCAAGTATGTCTACCAACTCATCTTTAAGATAAGCTATCATTTCCTCTCTAGATTCATCATCATCGAATTTCATTAAATTACTTTCTAAGGTTACGTATTTTCCAATACCCTTATTCATTATTTGTGATCCTTGTTCATCTATTATTTCAACTTTCGTTACTATACAATTTTCAAATTCTTTGTTTTCTATTTTAACTCCTGGTATTTCATTAGTCTTATCTGCACTCTCTTGATACATTTCTTTCGCTTCTAAAGCTAGATCCGTCCTAATTTTAAACATATTAACCTCCACGTATTATCTTAAAGATATTTATAATTGTTAACATTTTTTAGTATTTTATAACTAAAAATTATAAATTTACAAATCTTTGAATAATTAAGTTCTATGTTGTAAATTATTTTTATATAGGTTATAATCTAAAAAGTCAAAAGTAACAAATGTTATATAAGGTTAAAATTTATATAAAGTAATAAATAATTATCCTTGATTTTTAGATTTATTTCTGTTAAAATCTAATATGTTGACGATGAATATAATAAAAACACACACGAGGGGGTGAACACGGTGGCAAACATAAAATCAGCTAAGAAGAGAATAAAAGTTATCGAAAAGAAAACTGCTTTAAATAGAGCTAGAAAATCTCAAGTTAAAACTGCAATAAGAAGATTCGAAGAAGCTGTTACTGCAGGTAACAGAGAAGAGGCTGTTGCTAAGTTCCAATATGCTCAAAAGAGAATATACCAAGTAGCTTCTAAAGGAACTATACACAAGAACGCTGCAGCTAGAAAAGTAGCTAAGTTAGCTCAAAAATTAAACGGAATGAACGCTTAATTAACCGTTTATATTTCTCAATAGATATTAACCCTTGATTCATATCAAGGGTTTTTTATCTTTTTATCACAAATTATTAATTTTAATAAATTTATCTTTTTTAAATGTGATAAAAACTCTATTTAAATTAATATAAAAAAAGCCTAGATACATAGTATAAACTCTACTATTTTATCTAGGTTTTTTATTGTTATCTAATATATACTAACTTATTTTTCTCTGACAATATTTACTTACTAACATTTCTACAGCTAAAGTATCTCTAACTAATCCATTTTTTATCTTGTAATCACTTTCTAAAATATAATTTAACATATCTACTATTATATCATCACTAAAACTAATAGCTTGTTTTAGAGCCTTACCAGCAACAAAAGGATGTATTTTTAATTTTTCAGATATTACTTTTGTTGTATATCCCTCATTTTGAAGTTGTCTTACTTGAATAACCACTTTAAATTGTTTAGCTATCATAGCAAAGATTCCAAGAACTGACTCTCCTTCTTGTATCATATCATTTAATATTTTTATAGCATTGGATGATCTTTTTTCACCTATGCAATCTATCAGCTTAAATATATCATTTTCAACTTTCTTTTGAGATAATTTATCTATTATTTCATTAGTTACCTGATTTCCCTTACCAACAAAAGAACTTATTTTATTTATCTCATTTTGTAAATCAGACAATGTTTTTTCACTACTTTTATCTCTGTATCCTTCTTGGTCTATGAAATACATTATTTGAGGGTTATCTATATGGGCCTCATTAGCTTCAAATTGCTTTTTAACCCATTTAAATAGATCCATATCGGATAATTTATCACAATTAAAAACTATACCCTTCTTATCTATTTTTTTTACTAAAGACTTTCTTTTATCTATTTCTCCATATACTACAAATACAATAACTGTAGTTTCTGGTATATTGTCTAAATGCTCTATTAAATATTTTTCATCCGCGTCAGTAAAATTCTTTTTCTTTCCTTTTAATAGCTCAAAATCTTTAATTATTACTACTTTTTTTTCATCCATAAATGGAAGTGTCTCTATAGAGCTTATAACTTGGTCTAGAGTAGTTTCTTTTCCATCTATAACATCTAGGTTGAAGTCTAGCATACTTTCTTCTAAGTTGTCTTTTATTACTTTTACTCCGTTATCTATAAGATAATATTCTCTACCATGAAAAAGATACATTTTTTCAAGATTTCTATCTTTAATGTTTTTAATAATATCCTTGTAGTTCATTTTCCTGCTCCTTCATAACCTGTAATTCTTTATATATCATATATAAAAATACTACTATGTAATATAAAATTACATAAAATACCTTTGGATTATCTATTTCTATGTAAGCAAAATCTAAGCTACTTAGTTTTTCTAATAAAAAATATATAGTATTTATTATTAGAATATTTATATAAGCGATTATTTTTGCTATATATAAACTAATTTTAAACACAAGTAAGCTTACGATACTCATGTACATTATAACACCTATAAAAGGCACAATAATAACATTACTTATAATAGATAGCATTGGTATTCCACCGAAATTGTAATATACTATTGGTAATGTTAAAATATTTGCTGCTAGTGTTAAAGAAATAACTTTAAAATTAATAATGTTGTTTATATAACCATAGAAATATATTATAGACAATGTAGCCAAAAAAGACAATTGAAAACTAACATTATATATAATATAAGGATTATTTATAACTAAAAATATACCAATCATCGATAATGTTGATATAGAATCTTTTTTCTTATCTAAAAATACCGATAGATATAAAATCACAATGAATGCCATAGCTCTCACTATTGATGGAGGTAATCCAACCATCACACAGTACAAAAACATGACTAATGATAAAACTAACAATTTGTATATTTTATTTATATTCCTAATAATAAAAACTATCATTGAGCAAATAATTCCTGTATGTAATCCTGAGATAGCAATTATATGGCTAGTACCAGTTCTCGAGAACATATCCTTTTCTTCTTCACTTAGTTGTTCTTTTTCACCTATAAATAATGAATTAATAAAATCCGAGTTCGCCTTATATAAATATCTACTCGTATTTCTAATATAAGATTTTATATTTTCCAAATTGGTATATATTATATTATTTCCTATAACCTTATAACTCTTTATGTATATTATACCTTTATATCCAGTACTTTTCACATATCTTCCATAATCAAAGTCTTCATATTTCATTTTGTCTAGACTGTTAAACTGACCAGTTACTTTTATGATTTGACCTACTTTTATATCTTTATTCTTACTATAGTCCCTTATTAAGAATTTATCTATTTTATATTCATTATACTTTTTCTTTTGAATCTCCTGCTTTACTACCCCTTCTATAATTATAATATCTTTATCTTTCGTTGTGTCTAAAGATGTTATATTCGTATATAAAAATGATATGCCTATTATTATAATTAGTATTAATAATAATGGTCTTCTCATAAATCCTCCTAACAATATTTTTATTTAGATTATCTTCATAAATATGTTTTTTAAACAAAAAAAGATGCCATAAGCATCTCTTTATACATATTCATTAATATAATTATTTTTTTTATCAAATATAGTCTTAAATAAAACCACTAAGTCTTCATCTATATAACTTTTATCTATATTATTTAGTATTAAAGCTTCCTTTATATCTATATACGAAAAAGCCATCTGTGATATAGTATTAATACTAAAAGTTATATTTTCTTTTCCATCTATTTTCTTAACACTAACCTTTCCATTTTCCACATTAATATTAAACAATCCATCATTTTCAGGAATAAATTTATCTTCTATATTTACATTAGCAGAAATGTTAATATTATTACTTAATTCCAAACTTTCTAAGTATTCTTTTAGGTTTATTATCCTTCCCATCATAAAAGGCTTTATTTTTATTTCACAAGTTTT
Source organism: Romboutsia sp. LXY-2 (assembly GCF_056171995.1). Taxonomy (NCBI): domain Bacteria; kingdom Bacillati; phylum Bacillota; class Clostridia; order Peptostreptococcales; family Peptostreptococcaceae; genus Romboutsia; species Romboutsia sp. LXY-2. The sequence goes on from NZ_JBKFGI010000006.1 coordinate 419,213, forward strand.
TGGATTATCTAATACTAGCCTTATTTTATCATTTATTGGCGCTGATATAATAACACTCTTACACTGTGTATTGTGATTATAAATAAACTTTAACATAGACTTAAGAGATTCAATATTTTTATAAAACATTTCCCTTACAAACATTTTGTCTCCATTTAAAAAATAAATTATATATCCTTCATACTCTTTATTTTTATTAATATATACATGTCCACCTTCACTATTTATCTCTTTAAATAAGTTTTCATAATACTTTTCATCTCTTAAAACATTACCATTTACGTCAGCTAAGAATTCATTGTTAATTTCGATCATATCTTTAATATGATCAAAATTAACTTTACACATACTTCCACTTAATTTAAATCTACTTAAATCATCTATATCGATTTTGTATTCTATTTGGTCATAACAATGTTCATATCCATATTTTCTATATAATCTATAATCTATAGGCATAAGTATAGATACTAACTGCCCTTTTCTGTATAGCTCTTTTAACATAAAATCCATTATATTTTTCATATAACCTCTTCCTCTTACTTGAGGAAAAGTAGATACACCTACTACATATGAGGTATCATAACTTATATCGTTTAACTTTATTCTATATTGATTTAGCTGAAGAGAAGAAACAACTTCTTCTTTATCCTCAACAACAACAGTGTTATTTTCATTATACTTATTACCAAAATAGTAGTCCATAAATGTAGGGCCATCATTAAAACAATAGCTCCATATTTCTTTTATACTTTTTAAATCTTCACCTCTAGCATATCTAATATTCATATTATGCCTCCCTAACGGTATACTTTTCAACAAATCTACAAGGGTGATAAGATAGTTTAGCTTTTCTAAGTCCCGGTATTCCTAAATCTTCTTCTCTATTTACAAAATCCACATCATTAAACTCATTAATTAAAAAATGTTGATTAATATATGGATATAAACCTCTAATATTAGGATTAGCTTTTTCTATATGAACTAGTGCCATATTAGGGTTTAATAATTCTCCCATTGTAAAAGCTTCTAGTTTGTTATCTATAAATATCCCACCAATTTTTAATGTGTCTTTTACTAAATCATAATTAGCAAATAATTTCTTGATTCCTAAAAGCTCATCGTCAATTCCTTCATCTAAATTATCATTGTCCTCTTTGTTACTAGTCCACTCTTTGATTAATTCTAAACATTCATCAAAATGTTCTTTTTCTAGTAATTTATATTCATATCTACCTTCATATTCTTTTAAAAACGAATTTATATGATTCCTCTTCTTAACATTTTTTCTACCAGCTAAAGTTCTTAGACTTTCAGCATCATATACATAATCAAATAAGTCACGCTCTTCTATATAGTCAAATTTATTTGGATAATCTTTTTCTAAAATTTCCTTAACTTCTTTTGTAATTCCTCTTAAATATATTTTTTTATTCACCTTTTCAAAATATTCTATTACAAAATCAATTACCTTAGAAAGCTTATCTCTTTTAGCTAAAGGTAATATCGAGAAACTATCTCCTTCATATTCCCCTACTATTACCGCAAAATCTTCTCCTATATAATACCCTGTTTTATAAACATGCTGCCACATAAATAATGTTGTAAAGCAATATTCACAGGCTTCATAATCTACCATATCAAAATATGGTTGTAGCTCTTTTTTCGAATCTATCGTAATGTCTTTAAAATCCATAATATCCTCCTAAATTGTTCACGTTCTTTGCATCATTGCCATATATAAAATTAATTCACACTATTAATATATACTCACTTAATAAATTTACACTTTGCTGTAAGCATCATAATTAATAGTTACTAGTATTCAATATAATATGTTAATATATTGTATGTTTTAATATTTTTTAGTCAAAATTTAAAGATAATAACTTTGTATAACTTATATTACCCATCTAATTATTTCTTAAACATACAATGAAAGGTGTGATTTTTATTTTTAGGACCATAATAATCATTATCATATTATCTATGATACCATTTATTACTAGTTGTGGCAAAGAGCAACTTTTATCAGTGCATATAATAGATGTAGGACAAGGCGATAGTATTTTAATTAAAACCCCGAGCTCAAAGAATATATTAATCGATTCAGGAGATGAGGATAGCGAAAGAATATTAAAGAGTTATTTAAAAAAAGAGAAGATAAAGAAACTCGATATGGTATTTGCATCACACCCAGATACTGACCACATAGGAAGCTTAGATTACGTTATTAACAACTTCCAGGTAAATGATGTTTATATGCCTGAAGCATCATCTGATCATACCGCTTTTTATAATCTCATTACGTCTTGTGACTCTCAGAATATCGATATTAGTTACTTATATAAAGGAGATCTTATAAATATAGATGATAATATATTATTAGAAGTTTTAAGCCCTTCTTATATACAAGATGATAGTAATTTAAATTCACTTGTCTTAAAGCTAAATTTTAAAGATAAATCTTTTTTATTTACGGGAGATTCTGAAATATCCAATGAGCTGGATATATTAAATAATTTTCAATTAGATGATGTGGATTTTTTAAAAGTAGCCCACCATGGAAGTAGCTCCTCTACAAACCCTGAATTTTTAGCTCAAACTACACCTGATGTTGCAGCAATTTCTTGTGGGTATAAAAATCAATACGGTCATCCTCACCAAGGCACTTTAGATAACCTAAGCAATTTTAATATTTTAACATACAGAACAGATTTAAATGGTGACCTTGTATTTTATAGTGACGGCGAATCAATATTTACAAAGAAAAAATATAATTAAAAGGAACAATAATTATTGTTCCTTTTACATTTATTATTAACTATTCAATAAATCATTTATTACAACAGAAGCTATTATAAGACCTCCTACTGACGGCACAAAAGACACACTTCCAGGAGTAATTTTCTTACCATTCATTATCCTCTTCTTCAACTCTTGAGGTTGCTCAGTTGAGTAAACAACCTTTAATTTTTTTATTCTTCTATCTTTTAATTCTCTTCTCATTACCTTCGCTAATGGGCAAGTATGAGTTTTATGTACATCAGTCACAATTATTTTCGTTGGATCTAATTTATTACCCATACCCATTGAACTTATAATTTCTAAATTTTTAGCCTTACAAGTTTCTATTAAATGTATTTTTGATGTTACCATGTCAATGGCATCTACAACGTAGTCATAATCTTCTGTAAGTATGCTTTCACTAGTATCTTTATTGTATACTTCTCTTATTGCTTTAATATTAATATCTGGATTTATATCTAAAATTCTTTCTTTCATAACTTCAACTTTATATTTACCAACTGTAGAATGCAGTGCTGGCAATTGTCTATTTATATTCGTTATATCAACATCATCAAAGTCTACTATTGTCATACTTCCAACACCTGCTCTTGCTATTGCTTCAGCAGCAAAACTTCCAACTCCACCAACTCCAAATACAATTACATTTTTTCCTTTTAATTTTTCGACTCCATCTTCTCCTATTATTAATCCCGTTCTAGTTGTAAAATTCTTTTCCATACGTATCTTTCTCCTATAGTTATTTATTTTAATTAAGCAGAATATATTTTACTATTAAATCCAATTTAGAAAGGAGGTTTCTTTTGAAAAAAATAATAAGCCTGCTATCTTTTTTAGTTATTATTAATTTACTAGCATTCGCTAATCTATCACTTATTAAATACAACAATACTATTAATATAATACCCGTCTCTTATGCAAATACTTTTATACACAATAATGATAATTATAATTTAATTGTAAACATTTTAAAAGATGCTAATAAAAATAATTTCATAAAATATGCAGAATACATAAATGTAAGTTTTATTCCTAACATACCTAATGCACCTGATAACAAAGTTGCTTTTACCTTATCTTTACCTCAACAAGTTTCTTTTATAGCCTTTTATGACAAAATAAATAGTGATGAATATAAGTTTTCATTTATAATTGATAAATTAGCTTCTATCGATAAATTTTATTTTTATAATGACTTTCTTATTATTGAACAAAGTGATATAAGTACTTCTGCTAATTTTAATGAAAGAAAGTTTTTAGAAATATATAGCAATATAAATAATGAGTACTCACCTATTTTTTCTAAAGACATTTATATATCGAAAACTATGAGGGATGAAGAAGATAATAATACTTTGCAAGAAATAGAGAACTCATCTATTGATTTTTTAGATGGCGATCTACCAAGAATCTTATGTATAACCACAAAAACTTTAAGTAAAGAAAAACTATCTTTACTTAATAACTCTAAAGAATATACTGAAATTGATAAAAAAATCATAAAAGAAATTTATCAATGGAATCCTAAAAATAATCTTTTTGAAATAGTTGAAATAGATAACGCAAAAAAAGAACTCAATTAGAGTTCTTTTTTAATTAATGGCGGGAGTGCGTGGGAATCGAACCCACCCAAGAGGCTCTTAACCCCTCATACTAGTTTTGAAGACTAGAGGGCACACCGGCACCCATCCACCCCCGTGGTATAAAGCTTTTCCTGATGTATTTATATTACCATTTTTTGATCTTTTAATCAATAGTTTTATAGAATTTTGCAATATTATTTTTTTATATATAGTTTTATTCTATATGAAAGAACCATTTTTTGAACCCTTATATTTATTCCTCATACACAAAAAGGATATTTACATTTGTAAATATCCTTTTAAATGTTGTATTATCCAACAATATATATATCTATTGTTTTTCTTCCCCAACTACTAACCTTAGATGCATCTGGCATAAATATATCTATTTTATTTCCTTTTATTGCACTACCTGTATCTTCTGCTACGAATGTCATACCAAATTGAGGTATATAAACCTTTGTTCCATATGGAATAACACTTGGATCTACAGCTATCGTTCCCCATTTAGGAGTTGTACCAGTAGATGTAACTGAATCGCCACTATAAGCTGTAGCGACTACGCTCATATGCTTACCTTTACTACTTAAGCTATTTGTTGTGTTACTTGTTTTGTTAGATGATGTAGTTGTAGCATTAGCTCTTGTACTTTCACCTCTTGATGAAGCTACTTGAACTTCTACTTTAGTACCTTTTTTAACTATTTTATTTTGAGGTTCTGTAGCAACTTTCTCCTCAACAAATTTCTTTTCTACTTGCTTCCCATTATGATATGTCACTGTATAAACAAGATCTTTAGAACCAACGACTCCTTCTTGTTGAACTTTAGTAGTCCCTTTTTCTAAGTTAGAATCTTCAACAAATTGGACTTCAAAATCAACTTGTTCTGCCTCTCTTACAGTTTCTGTTGTAACATCGATAACTTCTACGTTCATATTATCATTTAACTTTGCATCTAGCTTTTCACTTATTATATCGTTAGTATCATATTTTATATTTTGCTCTTTTAAAAGTTCTTCTACATTACTTTTAAAAGTAGTAACCTTCTTTTCTTCTCCCTTTACTACTAAAGTAACTTCTTTTTCTAATGCCGAGTATACTCCTGCTAATAATCCTACTGATAATATACCGGCCATAATCGAGACTTTTAATGTTTTTGTATTTTTCAAATTCATAATTTTTCTCCTTTTAAAACTTTAATATTTTATATATAAATCCTCTAAAATTTTTATTTTGTGTAACTAAATTGTAACCATTTTGTTATCATATGTCAACTTGACAAAAAATAAAAAAAGTGCTTATCTAGTATTTCCAACTATTTAAGCACTTTTAAAGTTGTAACTTTTTTGTTACATTTTTGTATTAAATTTTATATTTTAAATCTATATATTTTGTATCTGCCAATCAACTGTTTTTTTATTTAGATTTCCTAATATTTCATTAATTTTTGAGAAGTGGCCACATCCAAAAAATCCTCTTGAAGCTGATAATGGACTTGGATGAGGGGCTTCCAGTATATAGTGTTTAGTACTATCAATTATTTCTTTTTTCTTTCTTGCATTCGCTCCCCATAATACAAATATAACAGGATCTTTTCTTTCATTTAAAAGCTCAATCACTTTATCCGTAAATATCTCCCATCCTATGTTCTTATGCGAATTAGCTTCATGAGCTCTTACCGTAAGTACTGTATTTAATAGTAAAACTCCCTGATCCGCCCAAGGAATAAGATATCCATTGTTAGGAATAAAACAATTCAAATCATCTCTCAATTCTTTATACATATTTAATAAAGATGGCGGAGTTTTTACATTAGGCTGAACAGAAAAAGCTAACCCATGCGCTTGATTCTCTCCATGATATGGGTCTTGCCCTAATATCAATACTTTTGTATCCTTATATGACGTATGCTTTAATGCTTCAAATATATTCTGACTGTCAGGATATATTGTTCGTGTGTTATACTCGTTTATTAAAAAATTTCTTAATTTTAAATAATATTCTTTACTAAATTCATCTTTTAACAATTCATCCCAATCATTACCTAGCTTAACCATATTATCACCTACTTAATTATTTAATTATATATGTCAGTCATATCTACTATTAATCTTTCTACATTTGAGTTATTTTTATTATAGTATTCTTTATCCGGTATAGAATTACATTGATTTAATTCATTAATATTTAGTGTAATTGTAAACTTAGTCCCCTCACCATACTTACTTTCTACCTTTATCTCTCCTTGAATTAAATTTATCATAGATTTCACCATAGATAACCCTATTCCACTACCATAAACATTACCAATAAATCCTTTATTAACATTATTAAATCTTTCGAAAATTAAATTTATCTTATCTTCTTCTATTCCTATGCCTGTATCTTTTATTTCTATGTCAATCTTATTATCTTTTTCAAACAGATTTACATAAATATATCCTCCAGACTCAGTAAACTTTATTGCATTAGACAAAATATTTAATAATATTCTTTCAATTGCATTTATATCTACTGACATAACCAATTCTTCTATCTCTGTATCAAATATTAAATTTATATCTTTGGATTTTGCGTATGTAACCACAGACATAGTTATATCCTCAACTAATGATACAATATCTTTATTTTCCATTCTAAGCTTATAATATCCCGATTCCATCTTTGTGAAATCTATTAAATCGCTTATTATTTTAAGCAGCCTATAACTATTTTGCTTTGTAAGACTAACATGTTTACTTATCTTCTTATCAAAATCATTTATCTTACCTTGTTCAAGTAAATTTTCTATCAATTGAGTACTTGTAAATATTAAATTTAGCGGAGTCTTTAATTCATGAGACATGTTCACAAAAAACTCCATTTTCATTTTATCAATCTTTCTTCTTTCTTGAATTTTTACTCTTAAATTTTCTAAGTTTTTAATATCATTCATGTCTTTTATTATAGTAAGCTTATATACCTTATTGTCCAACATAAAAGGAATACTCGCAGACTTTGAATCTATTATTTCTCCACTCATATTTATGTATTTTATGTTCTCATAATCAGATATTTTATTATCTTTTATTCTGACCAATCCTTCCAAAGAAATATCTTCATATTCTGGATGTACTCTCATTAAGTCTTGTCTGCACAATCCAAGTTCGCTGACATTATCATTAATATCAAATATATCTTTGAATTTTTTATTTACAAAAGCGTAAGTATTATTATCTAAGTCCTCCAAGTATATAGCTTCAGGAACACTATCTAATAATGATTCATACAGTTTGTTAGTTTTTTTTAAGTATTCTTTTGCCTTTATATATTCAGTAATATTATCGTAGCTCTTTAAAATAAATTTTTTATTATGATCATAAAATATTTTCGTTCTCGATTCTATCCATAGAATATTTCCTAAGTGGTCTATTACTCTATATCTTAAATACCCATCATTATTTAATTCACTATCATCTTTAGCTTTTTTAGTCATTCTTCTTGATTCATTATAAATATCTAAATCATCTTCGAATATCTTATATGTATTTTTTTCATCTATATCAATATTTTCATTATCCTCACCTAAGTATAAATCAATTTGATCAAAAAATTCTTTATATGATTTAGTATAATTTATGATATTTTCCTCTCCATCAAATATATAAACCGGAACACCTACATTATTAATTAAATCTTCGTATTCTTCCTTTAAATTTAATAATTGCTTTGATATATTCTTTTCTTGAGTAATATCTAATAAGTTACATACGCAACTTTCATCTTTGCTATTAAAATAATATGAACATTTATAAATCTTATTTTTATTCGTAATTATCTCATCATCAATACTGATTTTTTCTTTACATACATCCACTGCATTCTTAATAAATTTGCTATAGTCCATAATATTTTTAGATATATCATCTAACATATCTCCTTTACTATTAACTATTTTTCTAAAAGATTCATTATACTCTTTAATTTCTCCATCTTTATCAAAAATTACAATACCATTTGGTGTAGACTCTAATATAGACTGATATAATTCTTCTTTATAAACTAATTTTTCGTTTATTCCCTCTTGAAGTTCCTTCATTTTTTCGAGTATAACATTAGCGTTACTTTCCACAATATTTTGATGCTCTATCTTTTCATTATTTTGAAGTATATCTAAATAGGGATTTATTAAGTTCTTCTTTATTATAATTTTATAAATCAAATATATTTGAATTATACTAGCAGTATCTGATAGCACTTTTATTATATAATATTGCTCTCCCATAAAACTATAAATAAAAATACAAACACAATGAACCGTTCTTAGCATCAACATTTTTTTTACATTATCAAATTCTTCACTTATTTCATTTTCATTATTTTTTCCCCTTATATACATGTACATTATCAATAGCAGATTCAATAATACCATTAAAATAACTGCATTTGAACTAAATCTACATGTAATTGCAATCATTAGTAAGCTAAATACGATTATTTTAAGTAAATATTTATTAATAATGTCATTCTTTGATATATAATTTATAGCTATAATAAATACCACTAACTCAATCAATGTAGCATCTACAATCATATCGGCTGAAAAAAGTTGTCGTTTTCCATATATAACCCCAACAAACTCATATATATTAACAAAAATATATCCTATACCAATAAAAAATACATACCCTTTTTGTTTTTCACCACTATTTAACATAAGAACTACTGTCAATGTGCAAAGAGCGCATTTTAGTATGAAAACCAAAAAATTATAAGAAATATTATAATGGTAACTAATTACTAGCACTAGTGTTAAACAAATAATACATAATATATTCTTCAATTCAATTGAAGATTTGTGTTTTAACCTTAAGTTCTCCATTCATAATCTCCTAATTTAATAATATATATCCGAAAATTCAATATTAATCTTTTCATCAATATTGTAAATACTTCTATCTTCTTCCTTGTTACAGCTACTAATACTTTTTATAGGTAACCTTATATTAAATTCTGTTCCTTCGTTTATCTCACTTTTTACTTTAATATTACCACCATGTAATTCCACAAGATTTTTAACTATAGCAAGACCTATACCACTACCTTCTGTATTCCTAGATAAAGTTCTGTCAGCTTGTGCAAATTCCTCAAAAATCAAGTCTAATTTGTCCTCAGGAATTCCAACCCCTGTATCTTTTACTTTTATAACAATTTCCTCAAATTTATAGTAAACGTATACACTTATACTTCCACCTATGTTTGTAAATTTTATACAGTTAGACAATAAGTTAAGCATCACTCTTTCAATTTGAGACTTATCTATATCCATATTTATCTCTTCCATATCAGTATCAAATATAAGACTAATATTTTTACGATTTGCATAACTAGCTACTTTCATAATTAAGTCTTCAATTACCATCACAATGTTATGCTCATCTAAATTTAAATTATAATAACCCGAATCCATCTTGGTTAAGTCAATAATATTATTTATAAGCCTTTGAAGCCTATATGAATTTTGTTTTACTAACTCTAAGTGATACTTAATATTATCATTATAGTCATCTATTTTTCCACTTTTATAAAAAGACTCTACTAACTGGTTAGAACTTGATATAACATTTAAAGGAGTTTTAAGTTCATGAGACATATTAGCAAAAAATTCAGTTTTCACCCTATCCCTTTTTAAAATGTTTACTAGTTCTTTTTCTGCAATTTCAGATGTTTTTTTATTAGTTAAATCTTTTAGAATAAATATTATATGTTTTTTATCATTTACAGAAAAAGGGAAAGCATTAGCTTCTACTTCGATTTTTTTATTGGACTTGGTAATTAAGTCATAATCTATTAGCAATACGTGCCTATTTTTTTCAAATACTTTTCTTAATACAACATATATTTCTCTTTCACTTTCCTCATTTAGTGAGATTATATCTTTAATATTTTTGCCATTAATATCTTCTATGTTTATATACTCTGTCATATCTAGCAATGATTTATTAGCATAATATATATCTAGTTTTTCATCTAAAATACAAATTCCGTCAGGTAAAATATCAATAAATCGTTCATATGATTCCTGATTTTTTTTTAACTTAATTTGACTAACTTTTTTATCAGTTATATCTTTTATAGCTATTACAGTTTTGTTTTTATCATTTTTATAGTACTCTAGTACGTTAGTTTTCACATATATTTCTTTATCATCCATTTTAATTTCTTCTTCTTCTTTATTCCCTATTTTGTAATCTAATTTATCTATAGAGTTATCAAATATCTTCTTACATGCGTTATTAGAGTATACTTTTTTTCCATCTTCAAAAACTATTATGCCATCATCAATAAGTTCTAAAAAAGAATCATATCTCTCATTAGCACTTATTAATTCATACTGAAACTCTTTAATATTCGTTTTATCTATTAATATACATAAAATCCCTTCTAACTTATACTTAATGACTAATGGAGTATATCTTACTAAATATACCTTGTTATCAAAGGTATTAATATATCCTTCTTTACTACATGGCCTATTCAAAATATCATCAATATTATTTTTAAATTCATCATAGTTAATAATCTTAGATTTAAAGCAGATCACATTGGTGCATTCATTTTTATTAAAAGTTTCTTCAAAAGTCTCGTTACCAAAAGTTATATCTCCACTCTCATTAAATACAATTATCGAATTTGGCGAATTATTTAGTGTACACTTTAATTTTTCTTCTTTTAGGCTAAGGTTTTCTTTCAGATTCTGAATTACTTCAGTTTCAAGCAATAGTTTTTTATTGTTCTTTTTTAAATTTTCAGCTTTTTCCTTTAATTGTTCACTTGTATAATTTAACCTTAAATAAGGTTTCTTTACATTTGAGTATATAATGTATTTATAAAAATAATACATTGCCGTATTGATTATAAATTGACTTAATACATCTTCTAAATAAATGTTTTTTATTATTGGATGAAGCAACATAGGCATCCTTGATAAAGCAATTATAATAGCTATTCTTCTAAAATAATTTTTTTCGTGTTTTTCATCTAATTCATCATCTTTTTTTAATATATTTATAATTAATCTTGAAACAATAATAATAAATATTGAAACGACTACTTCTATAAAATAAGTTTTGCCAAAAGCATCTGTGTTTACTATATCAAATAAATCAACCAGATTAGTCATCAAAAAAGTACAACTTACAAATAAACAAGTTATAATTATCAACCTTAATATATCTGATACAATATTATTTTTTCTTTTTCTAAATTTTAGAGAAAAATATACGGCTAAAATAGGCAATATATCTCCAATAATAGATAGATAAGCACTTCCAACTATGAGTATAGTAATTTCTCCATCTATCACCATTTCCATGCTTAATGCCAAATATGCTATTTCTACCAAACCAGCTATACCACATATTAAGCCTAAATATTTTGACATTCTATCTGCATTAAATTTCATTGTGTTAAAAATTATTATACCCATTGCTATAAGTATAATTGCATAAATAGAGTGTAGTATGTCTCCTGATCTACCTCCATCTGCGATATGAACAAAAGTAAACATTGCTAAAATAAATACAAAAAATGTTATATATCTTCTACCAATCATATATTTTTCATCAATTTTATTAATTGAATACCTCAACTTCTGACACTCCCCCCAAAATCAACTCTCTATTCATTATACTATAAATGTAATTTCACCTCATCATTTAATGGTAATTTATGTATTTTGTTATATTAAAAGAAATTAACTTCTCTTTTGTCGGACTTAAAATTATTTAATAACACAAATAATGATACATTATAAATTATTTGTACGTAAAAAAGCATAGAGTACCGAAATTATAAATTCCAATACCCTATGCCTAACTTTAATATCTAATTAGAACAATACTCTCTTATTTTCTATTCTCTTTGTTACTTTGTTTCTGTCAAAATTTTCTAGTATTATCATACAATTCTTTCTACTAGAATTTACCAAGTCTCTATATTCACCTAAAGTTATTTCTTTATTATCATTAAGATATTCTACTAGTTTATTCTTGGTACTTATATATAGCTCTTTATCCATAACATAAGTATCATCTAATTTTTCTATATCTTCACCAATCATAGCTTCAAACACTTCTTTATAGTATTGATTATTTTCGCAAATTTCTTCTATAGTCAGTATTTCAGATAATCCAACTGATTTAAGTCTTTTTTGGATTTTATTTTTTATATCTTTTTGCTTATCATTCAAAATAACTTCAAAATCCTTTAAACATACTATATTATCAAAAACTTTTATTATCCCTTCTGATACAAAAATATCAAGTAAAATATCCATTTCTCTTGTTTTAAATTTACTTTCTACCTTAGATCTTACCTCTTCTTTTAAAATACCTTTTCTTAATCTATATTTCTTATGATATTCTTCTAAAAGTTTTATAGTGTCTTCCTTTAACTTACTATACTTAGTAATATGCATGTACATATTATTTATGTTTATTACTTTATTTTCTTGTAAAAGAATTTCTATAGCTTTCTTGATATTTTCTTCATTATCACCACTATAACTCATTATATCCTTTATAGTAGGATAATTTGACTTATTGACCTTTAAATATTCCTCTATTATATCTTTTAGCTCACCTTTTTCTTTAACCTTTAGAGCTTCAATGACACTAGTATCAAACTTCTTGTGTTTTTTTGGTGCTGTATCTATTATTACCCCTCCACCAATAGTCTCCATTGGGGAATAACATCTAATAACAAAATTATCACCTTTTTTAGATACAATACTTTCTTCTAATCTTAATTGAACAAATCCAGTTTCTCCATTTTCAATTATTTCTTTATCTAAAGGAACTGCTCTACATAATATTTCTCTAGTACCATGATATAATCTTAATCTATCCCAGTGTTTTAGTGTTTTTCCACCATGCTTAACTAAAGTAATTTTCACATCAAGCATCATAGATTCTTCTAGAGAATTAAGTGATGCCAATACATCTCCTCTATTTATTTCTTCTACTTTTACATTTGATATGTTTATTGCTGTTCTTTGTCCAGCATAAGCAGTTTCAACACTTTTACCATGTACTTGTATGCTTCTTATTTTAGTTTTTATTCCTTGTGGATAAATTTGTAAATCATCATCTACATTTATTTTTCCTTCAAGTAAAGTTCCTGTTATTACTGTTCCAAATCCTTTAACAGAAAATACTCTATCTATATTTAATCTAGCTGGAGATGTTTCATTTTTATCTTCTATTTCATTACTCATTAAATCTATAGTCTCAACTAGTTCTTTTATGCCTCTTTTAGATATAGAATCTACTTCGATTATTTTAGCATTTTCTAAGAATGTGCCTTTTACTTTTTCTAAAATATCATCTTTTACTAACTCTCTAAAGTCATCATCTACTGTATCAGATTTAGTAAGTACAATCACTCCATTTTTAATATTTAAGAATGTAAGTATATCCAAATGCTCTACAGTTTGTGGCATAACACCTTCATCAGCAGCTACAACTAAAAGAACCATATCTAATCCAGATGCACCTGCTAACATGTTCTTTATAAATTTTTCATGACCTGGTACGTCTACTATACCAGCTCTTTTATTGCTCGGTAAATCAAAGTATGTAAAACCTAAGTTTATAGAAATACCTCTCTTCTTTTCTTCATCTAAAGTATCCGTATCTCTACCCGTCAGAGCTTTTATTAGCGTTGTTTTACCATGGTCTATATGACCCGCTGTTCCTATTACTACATTTTTCATTTTTAGCCCCCTATTAAGCTTCTTTACTCTTTTTATATCTATATATTATTTAAACGCATTTTTCAGTTGATCAACTATAACATCAAATTCCTCTTCAAAAATCGTTCTTACGTCTAATACATATTTATTATCATATACCCTTGCGATAATATGTGCATCACTTAACCTTAGTCGCTTTTCTAGAGTTGATACATTCATGTTATTCGGTGTAATACTTATTACCTTTGATTTAATTGTTTCTAGAGGCATTGAACCTCCTCCAACTTGAGAAAATCCATCTTCAAGATTTATGATAGCATCAAGGTTTAATGAGTTTATTTTATTGAATAACTCTTCACCCTTAGCTTCTAACTCTTCTAATTTATAAGTTAGCATTTTAAGAGTAGGTATATTCTTTATTGCTTTTTCTTCATCTAAATACATTCTTAAAGTGGCTTCAAGAGCACATATAGTAAGCTTATCAACTCTTAATGCTCTAGTTAACTGATTTTTCTTCATTTTTTCTATGTATTCTTTTTTACCAACTATAATTCCTGCCTGTGGGCCTCCAAGCATCTTATCACCACTAAAGGTAACTATATCAGCACCTTGTTTTATTGAATCTAATACTGTTGGCTCATATGTTAGACCGTATTTAGAAACATCTATGAATACACCACTACCTAAGTCTTCAATTACAGGAATATTATTTTTCTTTCCTAATTTAGAAAGTTCCTCTATTGAAACACTATCAGTAAATCCTAATATTCTGTAGTTGCTAGTATGAACTTTCATTATAACCTTCGTTTCTTCACTTATTGCTTCTTCATAATCTTTTAAGTGTGTTTTATTTGTTGCTCCTATTTCCACTAAATTAGCACCACTAAGAGCCATTATGCTTGGAATTCTAAAAGAACCTCCAACTTCAACTAACTCACCACGAGAAACTATTGCTTCACCATCTTTCGCCATAGTACTTAAAACTAAAAGAACAGCTGCAGCATTGTTATTAACTACTAGCACATCCTCTGCTCCAGTTAATCTTTTTATTGTTTTTGTTAGGTGAGAATATCTTGATCCTCTTTCACCTTCATCTAGGTTGTATTCTAAATTTGAATATCTAGATGCCGCATCCCAAACCTCATCCTTAATACTTTCGCTAAGCAGAGATCTACCAAGATTTGTGTGAATCACAGTTCCTGTTGCATTTATTACCTTCTTTAAAGATAATGAGTAATTCATTCTTACATTATTAACAGAGTTTTGTATTATCTCTTCATTAGTAACTTTAAAATTTTCTATTTCACTATCTTTTAGATTTACAATTGATTTTCTTTTATAATCTATCGCTTGTCTTATAGACTCTAACACTAAACTTCTTGGGTACTCATCTATTATTTCTACTATTTTATGGTCCCCTAGTACCTCATCAACTGACGGTAACATTGCAAATAATTCTCTTTTATTCAAAACAATCACTCATCCCTCTTTTATTTTGTTATACTACTTTAATGTATTTATCTCCCTTAGATCTAACTTCTCCTATTATCTTAGCTTCTATAGAACCATTTTTTTTCATATCTTCAACAAGTGCTTCTGCTAACTCAGATTTTACAGATATTAGTAAACCTCCTGATGTTTGCGGATCATATAATATATCTTCCATTGCAACATCAATACCTATTAATTCTACATCTTTAGAAATATATTGTTTATTTCTATACATTCCCGCTGGTATAATCCCCATATTTGCCATTTCTAATGCTCCATCTAATATAGGTACTTCTTTAGAATCTATTTCTATGCTAACCTCTGAAGCTTTTGCCATTTCTAAAACATGACCTAATAATCCGAATCCTGTTATATCAGTTACAGAGTTAACTTCAAAATTTTCAAAGCTCATAGCTGCATATTTGTTTAGATGTATCATTACTTCTATAACTCTATCTCCAATTTCCTTATCTACCATATTCTCTTTCATAGCAGTATTTAAAATACCAACTCCTATAGGTTTAGTAAGGACTAATTTGTCACCTGGTTTAGCAGTTGCATTTGATAAAACTTTATCAGGGTGGACTAACCCTGAAACTGAAAGCCCATATTTAGGCTCTTTATCGTCTACAGTGTGACCTCCAACTAAAAGAGCACCGCTTTCCTTAACCTTTTCAAATCCACCTTTAAGAATTTCTGCAAGCACATCCATATCATGACACGACGGGAAACAAACTATATTCATAGCCACTGTAGGTTTCCCTCCCATAGCATAAACATCTGATAATGAATTTGATGCTGCTATTTGACCAAAAACATATGGATCATCTACCATTGGTGTAAAGAAGTCTAAAGTTTGTATTAATGCCATTTCATCATTTAATTTATATACTGCAGCATCATCTGCTGTGTCTAATCCCACTATTAAATTTTCTGTGTTCTCATTTTTGGGTAATTGAGATAAAACTGATGCCAGAACCTCTGGACCTATTTTTGCTGCTCAACCACCTGATGTTGTCATTTCTGTTAATCTCTCTAAAACTTTCATAATGCTCTCCTTCCCATAACTCATACATACTAATAATAACATATTTTATGTAGTTTATTAATAGATATTGTTGGTTTTTGAACCTATTCTACACAAATTAAATCCTTAATGTCCTCATATTTTTTATCACCAATTCCATTTACATTTTTAATTTCTTCAATAGAATTAAACCCGCTTTTTTCTTCTCTGTATTTTACTATTTTATTAGCAGTGGCTTCTCCAACGCCTGGTAGATTATCTAACTCTTGTATATCCGCCATATTAATATTTATTTTTTTATTTTCATCATTTTTGTCTTCATCTAAATACTTAGCTTCCTTCTCTATTCCAGTATTTTCTCCTATTTTAGGTATAATATAATGTTGTTCATCATTTAGTTTAATAGCTAGATTTATTCTATTTAAGTCAGCATTTTCTGTAACACCACCTAGTTCTTGTACTGCATCATAAAGGCGCTTATCATTTTTAATACTAACTATCCCTGGATTAACTACTTCTCCACTTATATAAACAGTTATTTCTTTTTTATTTACATTTTCATCTTTAATATTAATTTCTTCAGTTTTGTTATTAATCTCTTTAGTTTTACTATCTTCTTTTACTAATATACTTTCTTTATCTTTACTTTCACTATTACTTACTACATAAACATCATCATTTATGTTAACATTTTCCTTAAATAGTACCAAACTAACTGATACTATAAGTAATATCGAGAAAATCACTATTTTTTTCACAGTTTAATCACTCCTTTCTTTTGATTATTGCCTAAAATATGTTATACTAAAATATAAGTTTAAAAATTTGGAGGTTAACAGATGAAAAGAATTCTATCACTTATAGTGGCATTTCTTTTGACCTTTACAACATTTTTTAACTCAGTAAATATATCTTATGCTAACGAAACAGAGCCCACTTTAACAGCACAATATGCTGTTTTAATGGACTACGAAACTGGTACAGTCTTGTATGATAAAAATGGTTCTGAAAAGCTATATCCAGCTTCTACTACTAAAGCTTGGACTGCATATGTAGTACTTAAATATGTTTCTGATTTAAATGACGTTATTAAAATTGAAAATCTGCCACCTATAGAAGGTACTAGTATGTATCTTAGAAATGGTGAGTCTTTTACGGTTAAAGAATTGTTAGAAAGTTTATTAGTCCATTCATCAAACGATGTTGCCTATGTTCTAGCTAATTATGTAAGTGGCTCAATAGAAAAATTTGTAGAGCTAATGAATAACGAAGCAAAATCAATAGGAGCAAAAAACACTCACTTTAATAATCCACATGGATTACCTGATGAAAATCATTATACAACAGCTTATGATATGGCACTTATGGCTAGAGAAGCCATGAACAATAACATTTTTAGAGAAATGGTTAATTTGAAATACGTTAAATATAAGCCTAATGAATTTTATGAGTATGAAAGATCATTTCTTAATAGTAACAAATTTTTTAATTCATCTGAGAAGATAAATTATAAAGGCCAAGAAATCCCAATTAAATATGACATTGTGGATGGTATTAAAACTGGCTTCACTGATGATGCTGGAAGATGCCTTCTATCTAGTGCAGTAAAAGATAATATGAGAGTAATATCTGCAGTATTTAAAACAGTGGGAAATGATGTTTATCTTGATTCTAGAACTCTAATAGATTATGGGTTAGATAATTTTAAGTCAGCTACTATAGTTAACAAATCAGACTTTACTGATAGTATTGACGTTAAATTTAGCAAACAAGGCAAATTAGTTTACGAACCTGCACATAGCTATAAAGTTGTACTTTCAAAAAAAAGTAAAGTAGATGATTATAAAACTAATGTTAAGCTGGATAATATCAACTTACCAATAAAAAAAGGTGATAAAGTTGGTACTTTGGAAATTTATAAAGATAATACCCTTGAATCTAATATTGATTTAATTGCAACCGACAATGTAAATAGTATTTTTTCATTTATAACAGAGAATAAAGCTTTTTTAAACATACTTAAGCTAGCTGTAATTGTTATAATCATACTTACAATAATAGTTGTAATACTAATAATTCGAAAAAATATCAGAAGAAAAAATAGAAAAAATAGAAAAAATATATATAATATAAATTATAATAAAAAGAAAAGAAAATAAATAAAAAAGAGGAAAAGCAATTTAATCTGCTTTTCCTTATTTTTTTATTCAAGTAATTCATTTGAATTTAGTTTCTCGTGTTACATGTATTTATTATGCATTTTTACATTTTTGTATCAAAGGTTACAGACTTTTTCTGCTCAAACAGTTATAATTCAATAAGATATTTTATATTTATTTAATATGACCTTGGAGGTAGAATTATGAGTTGCGGATGTGCTAATACAGATAAAAATAATGGTAAAAGTGTTGTTGATTTAGTTAGAAGTAAAGGAAAAGACACTTTTCCTCTAAGAACTCCATTAGAATTAAAATGTTCTAATTGCGAAAATACTTTTACTATGAATACTCATGTAGACAAGTGTCCACAATGTGATATGGTTTATGGAGTTACTCCTTGTAGCTCTCATGATAAAGGAAATGTAAAACCAGCAGGAATAAATTATTAAAAAAAGAGGTTTACTGTTTTCACAGTATACCTCTTTTTTATTATCCGAATATTTTAGTTGTTAAAGAACATCCAGTACAAGTAGCAGCAACTCCACCTAATGCAGTTTCTCTTAACTCCATTGGTAATGTCTTTCCTACTTTGTACATAGCTTCAACTGTTTCATCAAATGGTATTATGTTTAATATTCCAGCTAAGCATAATTCAGCTGATATTAAAGCATTTGCAACACCTATAGCATTTCTACCTTGACAAGGTGCCTCAACAAGACCTGCTATTGGGTCACATACAAGTCCCATAACGTTTTGTAAACAATGTGATGCAGCATGTACAGCTTGCTCTACAGATCCACCCATCATTTCTACAACACCAGCAGAAGCCATTGCAGCAGCTGCACCAGTCTCAGCTTGACATCCACCTTCAGCTCCTGAAACAGTAGCATTTCTAGTTATTATTACACCTATAGCAGATGCAGCAAATAAAGCATCTATCATTTCATCATCACTGAATCCATATTCTTTTCCTATTGTTACAACAGCTCCTGGTAATATACCACAAGAACCTGCTGTTGGAGCAGCAACTATAAGACCCATAGAAGCGTTAACTTCCATTGTTCCCATTGCAGCAACCATAGCTTTATTCATTAACTCTCCACATACACTTCTTCCAAGTCCTCTGTATTTAGTTAATTTCTTAGCTTCTCCACCTATAAGTCCACCCATAGATTTTATATCTTCTTCAACAGCTTTTTCAGTAGCTGCTTTCATTATTTCTAAACTTACTGCCATTTTTTCTCTTACTTCTTCTTTAGTTACACCTAAAAGTTCTGCTTCTCTAGCTATACATATCTCACTCATAG
The DNA here is from genome assembly GCF_056171995.1 of Romboutsia sp. LXY-2. Classification (NCBI taxonomy): domain Bacteria; kingdom Bacillati; phylum Bacillota; class Clostridia; order Peptostreptococcales; family Peptostreptococcaceae; genus Romboutsia; species Romboutsia sp. LXY-2. The sequence continues at coordinate 439,321 of NZ_JBKFGI010000006.1, forward strand.
ACATGTTAAATTCGTTACATTTTTCTAATAATTCTGCTCCGCTTGTGAAGTTATATTTCATTTTTCCTGTCTCCTTACTAATTAGAATTTATCTAGTACTACAACCTTAGCCACAACTTCAAATTTCTTTAGTTGATCTATAACATCTGCTTCTAATTGATCATCCGTTTCTATAGTAACAAATGTATATTCTGATTTAGCTGGTTTATTTGTTGACATTGTTGCTATGTTCTTATTGTTATGAGCAAGTAATCCTGTTACGAAAGATACTGCACCCGGTATATCTTTTATTTCTAATACTACAGCAGCTCTTGACCCGTTAAAGTCTAAAGCTAATCCATCCATCTCTGTAAGTTTTATGTTACCTCCACCTATAGAAGCACCCATTACATTTGATTCAGAACCATCTTCTAATGTCATTAACATCTTAACTGTATTAGGATGTACATTATCTCCTAAATCACTTTTTATGAATTCGAATTTAACACCTTGCTCAGCTGCTAATTCAAATGAATTCTTTATTCTTGCATCATCTGGTTGGAATCCTAATATACCACCAACTAATGCTTTATCGGTACCATGACCTTTATAAGTTTCTGCAAATGATCCATGTAGTAAGAATTTTACTTCCTTTACAGGTTTACCTGCAATCTTAGATGCAATCTTTCCTAGTCTAGCAGCTCCTGCCGTATGAGAACTAGATGGTCCTATCATGTTAGGACCTACGATATCAAATACACTATAATCTTTAGCCATTATGTTACCTCTTTCCTTGAAATGTCTCTTAAATTTGTTTTTAAAATTTTATTTAATGTCAACTATTTAAAAATTAATTTAAAAAGCATCTAAATTGTCAAACGCTTACCTAATACTTATAGTATGTTTAAAAATTAATTTTATATTTATATAAATAGTATTTATCTTTGTCAAACATATATGCGCATTTCTTCGACATATATATTCATTATTATATAAAAAATTTTCACTTTTGAAAACTACTTTTTCTAATTTTATTATTTCTAATTATTTCATTTTAAAAATATTACAATTTTCTTAAAATTCGACATTTTTCGCGCAAATTTGTGAATTTAAAATGGCTAGTCTTTCAACTAGCCATCTCTTTAATTATATTACAGCTATTACTTCTATTTCTACCTTAACATCCTTAGGTAATCTTGCTACTTCAACACAAGCTCTAGCTGGCTTGTTTTCACCGAAGAATTCAGCATATACTTCATTTATAGCTGCAAATTCGTTCATATCTTTTATGAATACTGTAGACTTAACTACATGAGAGAAATCTGCTCCAGCTTCTTTTAATATAGCTTCAACATTTTTTAAAGATTGAGCTGTTTGAGCTTTAACATCTCCTTCAACTATTTCCATAGTTTCTGGTACGAATGGAACTTGTCCTGATACGAATATCATGTTTCCAGCTTTAACAGCTTGAGAGTATGGTCCTATTGCTTTAGGAGCATTTTCTGTATGTATTATTTGGTTTTTCATTTGTAATTCCTCCTTGAGTTATAAATATTCAATTATAATTATATATTAGTGTCTTTTTATTGTATATAATTTTTTTGCAGGTAAAAGAATTAGTTTTTGACAATTTTTTTACCTGCATAATTTTTTATTATTACATTTCTATAATTTTAAATCCGTGTTCAGTTACAGCATTTTTGATTTTTTCTATATGCTCATGGTTAAATGTTTCTAATACTAACTCCGCACTTTGAGTACCTAATGCACCACCAGTAGAAAGTCTTGATATGTTAGCACTTAGTATATTTCCATCATTTGAACTTATTATTCTAGTTAATTCTGCAAGTCCGCCTGGTTTATCTTGTATAACTGTATTGAATGAATATCTTCTTCCTTCTTTAGCTAAGGCAGTTCCTATTACTCTGTATAATGTGTTAACATCTACATTTCCTCCAGATATTACACAAACTACATTTTCGTCTTTTGATGGTACATATTTCTTACTTAAAAGAGCTGCTGTACTAACTGCTCCAGATCCTTCTGCTACTACTTTTTGATTTTCCATTAAATATAGTATTCCTTGAGCTATTTCAGCTTCCTCTACTACTACTACTTCATCAACTAATTCTTTTATTATTTCAAATGTCTTGTCTCCTGGTGTTTTAACAGCTATACCGTCTGCTATAGTTGTATCTTTAAATGCAGTAGTTACTTGTCCTGCTTCCATAGATGCCTTCATTGAAGGTATATTAGCAGTTTGAACTCCTACTATTTTAACGTTAGGATTTAAAGCTTTTGCTGCAACAGCAATCCCAGCTATTATTCCTCCTCCGCCTATTGGACATATTATTGTATCAACTTTACTATCTAATTGTTCAAATATTTCTAATGCGATAGTTCCTTGTCCAGCTATAACATGTTTGTCATTAAATGGATGTAAGAATGTAGCCCCTGTTTCTTTTTGTATTTCAACAGCCTTAGCATATGCATCATCATATACTAATCCATTTAATACTACTTCAGCTCCATATCCTTTAGTAGCAGTAACCTTTGCAAGTGGTGCAGTTGAAGGCATAACTATTGTAGCGTTTATTCCACTCATTCTTGCACCTAGTGCAACACCTTGTGCATGATTTCCTGCACTTGATGCTATTACACCTTTTGCTTTTTCTTCTTCTGTAAGATTTGCTATCTTGTTGCATGCTCCCCTAACTTTAAAAGAACCTGTTTTTTGTAAATTTTCACATTTATAATATATATTAGCACCAGTCATCGTACTAAGTTTAACGCTTTCCAATATATCAGTTTTCTTTACAATATCCTTTATCGTTTCTCTTGCTTCTCTAATGTCTTGTAATGTCACATATTCCATTTTAGTACTCTCCTATAAAATGAATTTATTTTTATTTCTAACAATTGCTATTTTATATGCTTTTTTTATAAAAATCAATATGAAAACGCTTTTTTGTAATTTTTTTACTTGTCGAAATTCATATAAAAGTGTAATAATTGATAACGTTTTTAAGCATTTTATTCATTTTATTTTATTTAATTAGATAATTTTATAGTTTATCCTTAAATTTATTACAAATAATGAATATTTTACTTTATCATATTTCATTTTAAAAGTTATAAAATATAAACATATTTTTATTTTTAACAATTATCAATTTTTTATTATTATAAAAATTTATAATTCATTTAATATAAATCCACTTTTTTCTATATCTTCTTTTATTTTTTTAATATGATTATGATCAAATGTTTCTAAAGTAAATTCCGCCATTTGTTTTCCTATTTCTCCACCCGATGATAACTTAGATTGATTTGCATTTAAAATATTCGCATTGTTTTCACATATTATTTTAGCTAGTTCGAAAAATCCACCTGGTTTATCTACCATTATAGTACTAAATGAATATCTTCTACCCTCTTTAGCTAGTGCACATCCTATAACTCTATACAGTGTATTTACATCAACATTTCCCCCAGATATAACACAAACTACATTTTCATCTTTTGAAGGTACATACTTTTCACTAAGTAACGCTGCTGTACTAACAGCTCCTGATCCTTCTGCTACTACTTTTTGGTTTTCCATTAAGAATAACATCCCTTGAGCTATTTCACTTTCTTCTACAACTACTATCTCATCAACTAGCTCTTTTATTATTTCAAAGGTCTTATCTCCTGGAGTCTTCACTGCAATACCATCTGCTATAGTCGGTGCATTAAAGGCTGTAGTCACTTTTCCATTTTTCTTTGATTCATACATTGATGGAATGTTTGAAGTTTGTACACCAACAATTTTAACATCAGGATTTATAGCTTTTGCTGCTACTGCTATTCCTGCTATTATTCCACCTCCACCTATTGGACATATTATTGTATCAACATTATTATCTAATTGTTCAAATACCTCAAGAGCAATTGTACCTTGACCTGCTATTACATATTTATCATTAAATGGATGTAGAAAAGTTGCATTACTTTTTTCTTGAATTTCAACAGCTTTAGCATATGCATCATCATACACCTCACCATGTAAAACAACTTCTGCTCCATAGCTTCTTGTCGCTGTAACCTTAGCTAATGGTGCAGTTGCTGGCATTACTATCGTGGCATTTATTCCACTCATTTTTGCACCAAGTGCAACCCCTTGAGCATGATTTCCTGCGCTTGATGCTATTACACCATTTGTTTTTTCTTCTTCTGTGAGATTTGCTATTTTATTACAAGCTCCCCTTATTTTGAATGAACCTGTTTTTTGTAAATTTTCACATTTATAATATATATTTGCACCTGTTTTAATACTTAATTTTGTACTTTCTAGTATATCAGTTTGTTTTACTATACCTTTAATTGTATCCCTTGCTTCTTGAATGTCCTTTAGTGTTATGTTTAACATAAAAATCCCCCTTGTAAAACGTTTTTTTGTCACTTATATGATATACCATCTATAATCAATTTACTAGATAATATTTTATTATTTGATATTTTTTAAATCTATTTTTTGAGTTACTATCCATCATAATTTCATGATACGTAAAAAAGCCTTCAAAGATGTACATATTGTACATACTTTAAAGGCTTATAATAAATTTTTTTTATTATTTTACAACTATATTAACTAGTTTCTTAGGAACTGCTACAACCTTAACTATTGTCTTTCCTTCAACTAATGCTTTTATTTTTTCATCATTCATAGCTATTGCTTCCATTTCTTCTCTTGAAATGTTAGCACCTATGCTTAATTTTCCTCTTACTTTACCATTTATCTGAACTACAACTTCTATTTCATCTTTAACTAAAGCTGATTCATCATATTTTGGCCAAGATATATCAAAGATACTTCCTTCTTTACCTATCATCTTCCATAATTCTTCACCTATATGAGGAGCAAATGGAGCAAGTATAGTTATTATATTTTCTATACCTTCTTTTATTACTGCATCATTTCTATTATCTAACTCTTTGTACTTGTACATTTCGTTTATTAATTCCATTAATGCAGATATAGCAGTATTGAATCCAAACTTTTCATTTAAGTCTTCAGTAACTTTCTTTAATGTAGCATTGATTGTGTATCTCATAGCTTTATCTTCTTTAGTTAAATCACCTAAAGTAGCATCAGACTTAGCTATATCTTTTAATTCATCTACTAATCTATATACTCTGTTTAAGAATCTGAAGCATCCTTCAACACCTTGATCTGACCATTCTAAGTCTCTTTCTGGTGGTGCTGCAAATAATACGAATAATCTAGCTGTATCAACTCCGTATTCTTCTATTATTTCTACCGGTGCAACAACATTTCCTTTTGACTTACTCATCTTAGTTCCATCTTTTAGAACCATACCTTGAGTTAATAAGTTCTTGAAAGGCTCCTTGAAATCTAACATTCCCATTTCATTAAATGCCTTTACAAAGAATCTAGCATAAAGAAGATGTAGGATAGCATGCTCTACTCCACCTATATATTGGTCAACTGGCATCCAGTTGTTAACTGCATCTTTACCAAATGGTTCTTCAGTATTTTTAGGATCTATATATCTTAAGAAATACCAAGAAGAATCTACGAAAGTATCCATTGTGTCTGCTTCTCTTCTAGCAGGCTTTCCACAACATGGACAAGTAGCATTCATAAATGTTTTTGATGTTGTAAGTGGTGATTCACCTTTACCTGTAAACTCTACATCTGTTGGTAATAATACTGGTAAGTTTTCATTCTTTTCAGGAACAATACCACAGTCTTCACAATATAATACAGGTATTGGACATCCCCAGTATCTTTGTCTTGAAAGTAACCAGTCTCTTAATCTATAGTTAACTGTTTTCTTTCCTCTTCCCATTGCTTCTATTTTTTCTATTATTGCATCGAAAGCTTTAGATGCATCCATTCCATCAAATTCCGCTGAGTTTACCATTATGTTATCTTCATTTATTACTTCAACTACTTCTAAGTTATATTTAGCTGCAAATTCAGAGTCTCTTTCATCATGTGCTGGAACTGCCATAACTGCACCTGTACCATAGTCAGCAAGAACATAATTTGCTATCCATAATTGAACTTTCTTTCCGTTTAATGGGTTTATAACATATTTACCTATGAACATTCCTTCTTTTTCAACGTCGCTTGAAGTTCTTTCTATTTCAGTCATAGTATGCATCTTTTTAACAAATGCATCTACAGCTTCTTCATAGTCTGTTCCAGCAACTAATTCCTTAACTAGTTCATGTTCTGGTGCAAGTACCATGTAAGATACTCCATATGTAGTATCTGGTCTAGTTGTAAATACTGTTATAGACTTGTCACTTCCATCTATATCGAAAGTTATTTCTGCTCCAGTACTTTTTCCTATCCAGTTCTTTTGCATTGTTTTAACTTTATCTGGCCAACCATCTAAAGTATCTATATCTTGTAATAATTCTTCAGCAAAGTGAGTAGTTTTGAAGTACCATTGTTCTAAGTCTTTCTTTACTACCACTGAATCACATCTTTCACATGCACCTTGTACAACTTGCTCATTAGCAAGAACTGTTTCACAAGATGGACACCAGTTTACGAAAGATTTTTTCTTATAAGCAAGTCCATGTTCTAACATCTTTAAGAATATTTGTTGAGTAAACTTGTAATATTCTGGTGTAGATGTAGCTATTTCTCTATCCCAGTCAAAGCTAAGACCTAAAGTCTTTAATTGCTCCCTCATATCCGCTATATTTTCCATAGTCCACTTATCTGGATGCACACCATGTTTTATAGCTGCATTTTCTGCAGGAAGTCCAAATGAATCCCATCCCATTGGATGAAGTACATTGTACCCTTGCATCTTTTTAAATCTAGCAACAACATCTCCTATAGAATAGTTTCTAACATGACCCATATGTAGGTTTCCTGATGGATAAGGGAACATTTCTAATGCATAGTATTTAGGTTTACTAGTATCATTAGTATCTGTTTTGTATTGTCCATTTTCTTCCCAAGTTTTTTGCCATTTTTGCTCAATTTCATTTGGCTTATAAACGCTCATCTTTTATCCTCCTATTATTTTACTTCCTAAACTATATTCGTTATATTATCCATAATTTTATAGTTTTAGTAGTTTATGATTTTATTATTGTAATAAAAAAATCCTCAATCACTAAACTTACGTTTAGGGACGAGGATTATATTCGCGGTACCACCCTAATTAGCCTTAAAAAAGACTCTCTTAGATAGTTTTTATGCCAACTACGGCTAAATAGATTTCATCTAGCAAGTTCAAAGTTATTTTTTATTAGTTCACACCATCCACTAACTCTCTGAAAAAATATAATCTTTTACTACTCTAGTCTATTTATAAATATTTGAATTTTTTTAATTTATAATAAATTATATTATCATTATTATGCTAAAGTGTCAATATCTACGTAAGGAGCATCTTTCCATAATTTTTCTAAGTTATAGAATCCTCTATTTTCTTCGTTGAATACGTGAACTATAACATCACCATAATCAAGAAGTACCCAAACTTGAGAATCGTATCCTTCTTTTCCTCTTGGCTCTAATCCAAGCTTAGTTAATTCATCTTCTACATTATCAGCTATAGCTTTTACTTGTCTTTGAGAAGAAGCTGTAGCTATTACAAAATAATCACATAAACTTGAAACTTTACCTATATTTATTATAGCTATATCTTGCCCTAATTTATCATCTATTGCATCATATATAACTTTTGTTATTTGTTCTACTGTCATATTATTTCCTACCTTTCCTAATTTTAAGCACATTTAATAATTATACCATAAATACTACTTTATACACTAATGTATTTTTATTATTTATTTTCTTTCTTTAAAATATCACTTATTATGTAGTTTCTAGCACTGACAGTTCTTGGATGTATCAGTTGATTATTGTCTATTACAAATTTTATAGTATTGTCAAATGAAACCAACAACGCTCTATCTAAATCTTTTCCAAAAGTAAGCTCTCTTAGTCTACCTACTATTGGAAATTTTCTACCTTCTTCTATTAAATCCGCAATATATATTATTTTTTCTAGCATACTCATATTTTCTCTACCTGTAGTATGATATTTTATTGCATTAATTATATCTTCATCATCCACATCAAACTCATACTTAGCAATATATGACCCTATTACACTATGAGATAATGCAGAACTCCCTTCTTCTAATTCATCTAAATATATTTCATATTTTTCAACATAATCACATCTTGTTTTTTTATCTAGGTATTTTGCACAGTCATGAATTAATCCAGCTAAGTAAGCCTTCCCTGGATCTACATTGTAAATTTCACTTAACTTTACAGCACAATTAGCTACATTTATCGAGTGATTCATTCTTACCTGTGGTAGCATTAAATTTAATTTTTCATTTATCATTTCTAAATTCATCTACTCATCTCCACATTTATATAATTTATTTTTATTCATATATTCTTCCACGTTCTCTGGAACTAAATATCTTACTGATTTACCTTCTTTTAATTGATCTCTAATATACGTTGATGATATATCCAGTGAAGGAACATATACACTTATAATATTAGCATCATACTTTTTTATTAATGTTTCAATTTTTTCTTGTGCTTTTAGTAAACTAATACCCGGCCTTGTTGCTGCAATAAATGTTGCTAGCTTAAAGTTCTCTTTTACATTTTTCCAATTTTCTATGTCACAAATTGCATCTGCACCAGTGATAAAATATATTTGAGCATTTTCATAAGTTTTCTTTAAATATTTTAGAGTGTCTACTGTGTAAGTTTTTTTATTTCTTTCTATTTCAACGTCTGATACTAAAAAGTCTTCATTACGACATGTTGCAAGTAGAACCATGTTATATCTGTCATATTTGTCAGTAACGTTTTCTACCTTGTGAGGAGGGTTCCCCGATGGTATAAAAAGTATCTTATCTAATTTATATTTATCTCTAATAAACTCTGCTGTAGCTAAATGAGCATAGTGTATCGGGTCAAATGTACCTCCCATTATACCTAACTTCATTTTGCTAGTATCCTTAGTAAATCTATCTAGCTTAAGGCTATTTTCCAACTGAGATTTATTAACTAGATCATTAATCCTCATAGTTTGTCTCCTTTATTGCAATTATAATACTATTGTATCACTTTTTTTTATTTATTAAAGATAATAAATACTTTTTTTAGTATATAATTATATTTATAATATTAAAAAATACTTTAAAAAATAATTTTTTAACATACTTTCACTTAATATATTTTACTTTTATATAAGTATTTTTATATAATAAGTTTCAAATTATAAAGTTATGTTATTTATGGTATTATAATTTCACATTAAAGGAGATTTATCATGGCAATAATTACAAAAATCGAAGCACAAAAGAAAAATGACGATAGAGTTAATATATATGTTGATGGAGAATTTTTTATAGCTATATTTAAAGAATTGGTTTTTACATATAATATAAAAAAAGGCGATGTAATCGACCAAGAACATTTACATTCTATACTTAGCGATGAAATGTTTATTAAAGCGAAAAACAAAGCTTTAAGCATACTATCTAAGGCTGATCAATCAGAAAAAAAAATAAAAGAAAAACTATCCGATGATTACGAAGAAGAGTGTATAGAACAGGTTATTGATTTTTTAAAAAAATACAATTTTATTAATGATTCTCTCTTGGCTCAGAAAATAGTTAATACAAATGTAAATTTAAATAAATGCGGTAAAAATAGAATAAAGCAAAACCTTTACAATAAAGGCATTGACAGAGATGAAATTAATAATGCAGTTAATGAAATTGATAGCGATGTAGAATTTGAAAATGCAATGTATTTAGCTAAAAAAAGATACGACAGAGTAAAAAATGAAGATTCAAGAAAAATATATCAAAAAATTTCTCAACATCTTGCCTACAAAGGCTTTGATTATGATATTATTAAAAGGGTTTTAAATAAACTGCTAAATACTAGTGAGTATGATATATAAGCAATATGCTATAATATTACTAATTGATTCTGTTAGTAACAGGAGGATTTTTTAATGAAACTTATTGTAGGAATACTTAGTTTTGTTTTAGGTATATATAACGCAATTCAACTATATAAACAAGACAGCGTAAAATAATTATATTCTAAGAAGGGATAAATAAATTTATGATCAAATCATACATTTATTTATCCCTTTTATTTTAATAAAAAATTTAATTTATATAATATATAGACTATAATACTTTAGAAATAATATAGTCAATTAGTTCTAGCAATATCAATATATAAAATAATTTTCTATGTTTAATAAATATTAGTATGTATAGCGTTACTCCTGTTATTGCAACAAAAATTAATAACTGCATTATTTTTGACTCTTCAGATTCTAACGCTTTATCTATAAGAGGTTCTATTTTTATGGATTTTATTGAAAGAAAAATATTGATACATCTATCTATAGCTATTAGTGCCAAAAAAATTGCTTTTGAGTTATAAAATAGAACTGTATAAATAGGGATTATTAATATATCTTTCCAAAGCATAAGCTTGAGCATTTTTTCATCATTGCATTTAGTCATGTATTTCTCCTTTGTTATCTCTATAACATTAATTATATATAATATTTATGGATTTTACAAATTTAAGTAATATAAATAACATACAATTTAATAAATTTTTTTTATAGTTTTATAGCATACTATATCCTATACTTATAATTATACATATATTTTACTTTTATCTTCAAAGGAGATTAATTATGATAGATTTAATTTTACTTGGCTGTGGTGGTAACATGCCCATGCCTAACAGGTTTTTATCTTCACTTTTCATAAATTATAAAGGTAGAAAAATACTTTTTGATTGCGGAGAAGGGACTCAAGTTTCCATGAGGATGAAAAACTGCGGTTTTAAAAATGTAGACTTAATATTTATTAGTCACTTACATGGAGATCATATAGTTGGTCTTCTAGGATTACTGTCTACAATAGGTAATAGTTCTCGTACAGAAGACTTAACTATTGTTGGTCCATATGGAATAAAAGATGCTATGAAGGCTATAAGATTATTAATAGATTATTTACCCTACAAAATTAATATTATTGAAAATCCTCAAGGAAGTTTTTCTTTAGTTAATGATCATCTTAAGGATATAGAAATAAACGCAACTAAACTTGATCACTCCACAGAGTGTTTAGGTTATAGCTTATATATTAAAAGAACGCCTAAATTTAATATAGAAAAAGCTATGTTAAATAATGTTCCTAAGTTACTGTGGCAAAAGCTTCAATGTGGTAATAGCATGGTATTTGAAGGAAGAGAGTATTTCCCTGATATGGTTTTGGGAGATGATAGAAAGGGTATTAAAATTAGCTATATTACTGATACAAGACCTGTTTTTTCAATCCCAGAATTTATTGCTGGCAGTAATGTATTTATATGTGAAGCTATGTATGGCGATGATATGGATATCTCTAAAGCTGTTAAAAATAAACATATGACATTTAGAGAAGCTGCTAATCTAGCTAGACTAGGTAATGTAGATACACTTTTATTAACACACTTCAGCCCTTCTCTAGAAAATCCTAATGAATACTTAGAAAACGCTACAAGTGTATTTGAAAATACTATAATTGGATATGACAGGCTTCAGTTAAAACTACAGTTTAAAGACTAATATATTTTATTTTCATTCAATTTCTAATTTATTAACAAAAAGGAGAAGTTTGATTTAAAATCACCCTTCTCCATTATTTTATAATTTATTATTTACAAACATTACCTGCAACGTTTAAAACGTCCCAAGTTCTAGCAAATGGTGGCGCATAACATAAATCTAGCATTCCTAATTGGCTAGTAGTTAGTTTACCAAATATAGCCGCCGCTATAACATTAGTTCTCTGTACAGAATCTTTAAATCCTGCAACTTGCCCACCTAAGATAACCTTAGTTTTTGCATCATAAACAAGTTTTACATATATTTTATTTCTGCCTGGATAGTAGTTAGTTTGGTTAAAATCAGATATAAACTTAACTTTATAATCCAATCCTAATTTTTGTGCACCTGCTTCTGTTATTCCAGTTGCAGCTGCTTCCATATCCATAACTTTTATACAACTTGATGATAAAGAACCTTGGAATGCATTATTTTCACCAGCTAAGTTTTCTCCGACTATTCTACCTAGCTTGTTTGCTCCTGTAGCTAAAGGTACATATACATCTTGATTACTTACTATATTTTTGATAGTAGCACAGTCACCTGCTGCATATATATCTTCTACTGAAGTTTTACCGTATTCATCAACTATTATAGCTCCATTAGGTAACATTTCTATACCAGTTTCTTTTAAGAATGCTGTATTTGGTCTTACTCCGGTTGCTATTATAACAACATCAGCATCTATTTCACCTTTGTTTGTTATTACCTTTTCTACTTTTGTTTCTCCTACAAATTCAGAAGCTATTTCTTCTAATCTTAAGTCTACATCATGATTTCTTATTTCTTCTTCTAATACATCAGTAATCTCTTTATCAAATACTTGTGGTAATATTCTATCTTCTAATTGTATTACAGTCGCATTCTTTCCTAATTTTTTAGCAGCTTCTACAGCTTCTAATCCTATGAATCCAGCACCTATTATTACAACATTTTTATTTTCTTCTTTGTTTAATAGTTCCTTTACTTTTATCCCATCTTCTAAGCTTTTTAATGTAGATACGTTTTCAAGCTTAACATTCTTTATAGGAGGTATTATACCACTCGCTCCTGTTGCTATCATTAGTTTATCATAAGAATCTTCGAAAGTTTCTCCTGTTCGTACATTTTTTACAGTTATTTTCTTTGCGTTAGAATCCACATTTGTAACTTCGTGGAATATATTCAAGTCAATTCCTGACTCTTTAAACTTTTCTGGACTTCTAGCAATCATGTTATTTGCATCATCAAAGAATCCTCCAACAAAGTATGGTAATCCACATGCCCCAAAAGATACTACATCCGTTTTTTCATATACTACAACTTCATATTCTGGTTTCATTCTTTTTAATTTTGCTGCAGCACTCATACCAGCAGCTACACCACCGATTATTATTACTCTCATTATTGTCCTCCTCAAATAAGTCACTTAATATTAATTAAGCATTTTAATAAATATACATTAATATATATAGTAATATAGTTATTATCTTAACATTTTTTAAACTTTATATCTATATTAATATAATTATTTTTTACATTTTTAGGTATCTATTTTTCGTATACTATCTGTCTATCTATTTATTTTTATCTGTGTTCATTGACATCTAATCATTATTGTCATCTTTTTATCTCTATATATACCCAAAACAATAAGAAAATATATTTTTTTCTCATTTTAACATTTTATTACTTTTATCTCAATAAAATATTTTAATGGTATTACTTTTAACGTAAAAAGACACCTGTATTAACAGATGCCTATTTTAACTAATATTATCTTACAGATTTTTTAGTTGGTTTTCCTTTTTTAGTCACATTTGCTTGCTTAACTTTAGCTTTTGCTTGCTCATGTCCTGGGAAGAATATCTTTGGTTCTTCATTATTCTTTTTATATACAGTAAACTTAGATCCTATAGCTTGAACAAATTCCGCTCTTAAAGCTTCACATACTGCATTTGCAGTTTCTTTAGTATCTAGACCTGCATTTTCAAGTATAGTAACCTTAACTAGTTCTCTAGTTTTTAACATATTATCTAATTGATCTAAGAAGCTTTCTGTTACACCTTCTTTACCTATTTGAGTAGTAGGTTTTAAAGTGTTAGCTAAAGATCTTAAGTATGCTCTTTGCTTTCCTTTTAACATTTTGTCACCTCGTATCTTAAATCCTAGTTGTAGAATTCAAATTCTATTTCGTAAATTCTAACTGTATCTCCATCTTCTATACCCATTTCTCTAAGTCTATCGAATACACCTTGGCTTTCCATAGCTTTTTGGAAGTATTGTAGAGATTCCATATCATCAAAGTTAACAGAGTACATAATTCTTCTAAGTGATTTACCTGTAACAACATATACTCCATCTTCTATTTCTATTGATAAACCTTCATCTTCTTTTATATCTAATTCTGGTCTATACATTTCTTCTTCAGAAACTAACTCAATTTCTTCAGCTTCTTGTAATAACTGAGAAACATATGCTATAACGTCATCAATTCCTTGACGTGTCGCTGCTGACATTTTGAATACTTTGTATCCTCTGCCTTCTAGCTCGTTTTTAAATTCTTCAAATATACTCTCATCTTCTAATATATCTATTTTATTAGCAACGACCACTTGAGGTCTTGAAGCTAATTTTTCGTTATACATTGCTAATTCTGAGTTTATTTTGTCAAAATCTTCTAAAGCATCTCTACCTTCTATACCTGATATATCAACTATATGTATTAAAACTTTAGTTCTTTCAACGTGTCTTAAGAAGTCATGACCAAGTCCAACTCCTTCAGCGGCACCTTCAATAAGTCCCGGTATATCCGCTAATACAAAACTATCTCCAAACTTAGTTTGAACAACTCCTAAATTTGGCGTTAATGTTGTAAAGTGATAATTAGCTATTTTTGGCTTAGCTGCAGTTACAACTGATAAGAAAGTAGATTTTCCTACGTTAGGGAAACCTAAAAGTCCCACGTCAGCTATCATTTTAAGCTCAAGTGTTACCCATCTTTCTTGTCCATCTGTTCCAGACTTAGCAAAAGCTGGAGCTTGTCTTACTGCATTAGCAAAGTGTTGGTTACCTTTACCACCTCTACCACCTTTTGCAATAACAGCTCTATCGCCTTCTTCTTTTAAATCCGCTAATATTAAATTAGTTTCTTCATCTCTAATTATTGTTCCTGGAGGTACCTTAAGTACTAAGTCATCTCCATTCTTTCCTGCTCTTCTTCCTTTTGTTCCATCTCCACCAGGCTCGGCATGGTACTTTCTTTGATATTTAAAATCCATAAGAGTTCTAAGACCTAAATCAACTTCAAATATTACACTTGCACCATTTCCACCGTCTCCGCCTTCTGGTCCACCAGCTGGAACGTATTTTTCTTTTCTAAAAGCTACCGCACCATTTCCGCCATTTCCGGCCTTAACAAATATTCTAGCTTTATCTATAAACATATTAATCACCTACTTGATTAAAACTTTTTTTATTTATTATCTCCAATAATACGAAGATAAATACTTTTATCTCTATTTACAAGAAAAAGGAGTGCAGATACACTCCTTTTTTAATATATTACTCAGCTATTGAAACTGGGTATACACTAACTTTCTTTCTTTTCTTATCTTTTCTTTCGAATTTAACAGTACCATCAACTAATGCAAATAAAGTGTCATCGCCACCTATACCTACGTTAGTTCCTGGATGTATCTTAGTACCTCTTTGTCTTACTATTATACTTCCAGCAGTTACTAATTGTCCGTCGTATCTCTTAACACCTAATCTCTTAGCTATAGAATCTCTACCGTTTTTAGAAGACCCTACCCCTTTCTTAGATGCAAGTAACTGTAAGTTCATTTTTAACATATGGAGTCACCCCCTACTTTTTTAAGATTTTTATATTTTTTGGGTATTCCCGTTTAATTTCTTGAATAGCTAATTGAAAATGATTTAATAGTAATTGAGAGTCTTTTATAAATGCATCTTTAACAACACATTCTATATGACCTTCTTGTCCAACTACTGTTTCAAATTCAACTTTAACTAACTTGTCTAAAGAGTTTATTACAGCAATACTTTGAGAAGTAGCTGCAGCACATACTATATCATATCCGATTTCGGCATAGTCAGCATGTCCCTTTAAACAGAATCCTTTAAGCAAAAAGTCATCGTTATAATAATATTTTACTTTTATCATCCTACAATTAAGCGTTTATCTTTTCGATAACTATCTTAGTGTATGGTTGACGATGTCCTTGCTTTCTTCTGTAGTCTTTCTTAGCCTTATACTTGAAAACTATTATTTTCTTAGCTTTACCTTGTTCAACAACTTTAGCTTGAACAGAAGCACCTTCAACAACTGGAGATCCTACTACTAACTCTCCATCTTTAGTGCAAGCTAATACTTCGTTTAAAGTAACAACATCACCTGCGTTAGCTTCTAACTTTTCAACGAATAAAACATCACCTTCAGAAACTTTATATTGCTTTCCACCAGTCTTTACTATAGCGTACATTAAATACACCTCCTCGGTCTTAAACTCGCCATAAAAGGTACCTTCTAAGAGGTTTATGACCTTTCCTGTGCGGCATTACAGTTATTAATAATACTCTTTTTTTGTCGTTTTGTCAACTAAGTATTAAAAATAATATTTAATTTTTTGTTACTTAATGTATTGCTAGACTCTAGCACTAAGATTATATCATACTTTTTACTTATTTTATCAATTATATCCATAAAATTTTTATTTATAATTAAATATTCATCTTTATTCATTTCTATATTAATTTTTTTGTAATTTGTATGTTCTTTAATTCTCATTACTTCTTTCTCAATATCATCTAAAATGCTATTTATCGATTTTGTAGTAGCACTACCTTCACAATCATTACACTGTGTTAAATAATATTTATCTATTGAATCTTTATCTCTTCTTCTCGCAACTTCGACTAACCCAAGTTTTGTCATACCTAAGACTTCTGTTTTTCTTTTTTCTTTTTTAAGTTCTTCATCTAGTACCTTTAACACTTCATCCTTGTATTGCTTTTTATGCATATCTATAAAATCAATTATTATTATTCCACCTATATCTCTAAGCCTTAGTTGTCTTGCTATTTCAATAGCTGCCTCTAAGTTTGTTTTAAAAACTGTCTCATCTAACTTTATACTTCCTGTAAATTTTCCAGTGTTAACATCAATAACAGTAAGGGCTTCTGTTCTTTCTATAATTAAATAGCCTCCACTTTTTAACCAAACCTTTTTATTTAAAGTTTTTTCTATTTCATTTGATATTCTATGTAAGTCAAATATATCTTTATTTTCTTCTAATATTAACTTACTTATATATTCTTTGTTAATATTTTTTATTATTCCTTTTAACTCTTCATATTTTTCATTACTATTAGTTATTATTTTTTCTACTTCATCATTAATATTATCTTTTACATATTTAGTTGCAAAATCCATTTCTTGATAAAGTAATTTAGGTCCTATACCTAGTATATATTCTTTTGAAATCTCTTCATATTTCACTCTTAACTCGTCTATATCAGCTTCTAGTTCTTCTATACTACAACCTTGAGCTTCTGTTCTTATAATTAATCCTAATTTATCTTTATTTATAGAATTAGCTATTTTTTTTAGTCTAAATCTTTCTTTTTCATTGGTAATTTTATTAGAAATAGTTACTCTATCATTAGAAGGTATATAAACTAAATATCTTCCTGCTAAACTTATTTCTGTATTAAGTTTTGCACCTTTTGTTCCTATCTCTTCTTTATTGATTTGCACCAATATATCCTGACCAGCTTTTATTTCTTTGTTATTTTTTAGTTGTAAGTATGCTAGCTTTTCAAAACCAATATCTATAAAACATGCATCTATTCCTGGTAATACTTTTTTTACTACTCCCCTATATATATTTGAAACTGTCTTACTTTTGATATTATCCTCTATTAATAATTCCATTAGTTTATCATCTTCTATTATTGCAGTTTTTTGTGATGATACTAAAGATTCAATTACTATTTTTTTCATTATTTCACTTCCTAAGCTTATATATTTATAACTATTATTATAACACTAATCAAATACTTTATTACATTTTAAAAGGTGGGCTAAGCGCCCACCTTTTTTATAATCTACATAGGAGAAACTAACTGCCCGTCTTCTACTACATATAAATCTCTTCTTAATATGTCTACATCTAGTGGATCCATTTCTATTTCTAACATTCCTAATATTTTAGGTATAAATATATTCGTATTTAAGTTAGCTTTAGATCCTGTTGCTATCGTTGCTTCAAGAGTAATGTTATTACCTTCTAAGCTTAATATGTCAAAAGTCTTTATCATTGGTCTAATATCAGACTCTACCATTCTACCTTTTTTATTTTTCTTTGTTATTATTATTTCCTCTTGGCTCATAAAATCTAATAACTTACCTTTAACATATTCTTTTGATAAAGGCTTATCTAACTCTATATTAAATATATATTCACCATATTCTATAGTTGATGCTAACGAAGGAGTTTGAGGCGTTATTTCTTGCGCTTTTATAAACTCAATTCCTACAGGAAGTGTACTATTTAATTTAGTTAATATTTCTTCTGCAGTAAAATCATCCTCTATTTCTATATCTACGTACTCTCCTTGACTTTCTGTACCAAGTGCTAAGGCATTCCCATAACTCATCTTAGGATGAGGATTAAACCCTTGAGAATGTGATACATTTATTTCAGCTCTTCTACAAGCTCTTTGTAATAGTCTTTGTAAATCAAGATGTGATATGTATATCATATCTCCTTCTTTTTTAAACTTAAGTCTTATTATTTTACTCATATTAACATAACCCCCTTCCGATGTCGTGTGCATTAATTCCACAACCATTACACTTGTGTCTACAATCTAAAGATATAGTATCTTCTTTAGCCTTATCATTTTCTCTTATTAAGAACTTTTTGCTAACACCAACATCTATATGATCCCAAGGGAATACTTCATCATATTCTCTATCTCTATGAGCATAGAATTCTATAGAAAGACCGTTCTTTTCCATAGCTTCTTTCCATGTATCTAAGCTAAAGTATTCTGACCATCCATCAAACTTAGCTCCAGCTTTAAATGCATCATAAATTACTTTACCTATTTTTCTATCTCCTCTAGCTATTACAGCTTCCATTAAGCTTGTTTTAGAGTCATGGTAATTGTATTTTATATTTCCATTCTTTAATTTTCTTACTAAATGTCTTTGCTTTTCAACTACTTCTTCAGTAGTATCTTGTCCATGCCATTGGAAAGGTGTAAAAGGCTTCGGAACGAATGTAGATGTACTTACAGTAACTCCAAATGCTCTTCTTATCTTTCCACCATGTACACTTCTATAAGTGTCTATAACATCATATGCAAGGTTTGCAATACCATCTAAATCATCATATGTTTCAGTAGGGAGACCTATCATGAAGTATAACTTAACGCTATTCCATCCCATTTCAAATGCTTTTCTTGTTGCATTTGCTAAATCTTCTTCTGTAACACCTTTATTTATAACATCTCTAAGTCTTTGAGTTCCGGCTTCTGGTGCAAAAGTAAGTCCAGATTTTCTTACTTGTTGTATCTTTTCCGCTATCTCCATAGAGAAGTTATCTAATCTTAATGATGGAAGTGATATACCTATATTCTTAGTAGCATATTCTTCTACTAAGTGATCAGTAAGCTCTGATAATTCACTATAATCACTAGTACTTAATGAAGATAATGATATTTCATCGTAGCCAGTATTTTTAATAAGCTTCTCTACTATTTCCTTTAATCTATCAACGCTCTTTTCTCTTATAGGTCTATAAATCATTCCTGCTTGACAGAATCTACACCCTCTTGTACATCCTCTAAATAGTTCTAATACTACTCTATCATGTACTGTTTCTATATATGGAACTATAAGCTTCTCTGGATATTCAACAGTCTCAACGTCTTTTATTATTCTCTTATGTGGCTTAGCCGGTATATTATCTCTATTTGGCACAACTTCCTTTACAGTGCCATCTTCATTATATGTAACATCGTAGAAACTTGGTATATAAACTCCTTCTATCTTAGATATTCTATATAAGAAATCTTCTCTAGAAGTTTTGTTTTCTTTCCAAGCTTTATATTCATTTATTACTTCTAAGTTAACTTCTTCACCTTCTCCTAGTATTACTATATCTACGAAGTCAGCTAAAGGCTCTGCATTATATGCGCAAGGTCCACCTACCATTACAAATGGATCTTCTAACTTTCTTTCTTCTTTTAATAGAGGTATATTAGCTAAATCTAATATATTTAATATGTTCGTGTAAGAAAGCTCATATTGTAGTGTAAATGTAACAAAATCAAAGTTTGTTATCGGCTCTCTTGATTCTAAAGCAAACATTGGTATGTTTCTTTCTCTCATCATTTTTTCCATGTCTACAGCAGGTGAGTATACTCTTTCACAGTATACATTTTCATTCTTATTAATAACATGATATAAAATATGACTTCCTAAGTGACTCATCCCAACTTCATAAAGATCCGGGAAACATTGAGCATATCTTATTAAGTCATTATTACTAGTATCTTTATGTATTGAGTTTACTTCATTACCAAGATATCTAGCAGGTTTTTCTACTTTTTTAAGAATTCTTTTTAAATCTACTTTTTCGTTCATTTATTATGAAAACCTCCAGTAAGTTTATTGTTTATAATTTATTTAAGCATAACTATTATTATACACCATATGATATTATGTATCAAAATTTTATTATAATTTCATTAAGACTTCAATTTAATATTATTTTTTAAATACATAATAATACTATTTTCTAGTTTTTCCAATTTGTTATATTAATATAGTAATAATTTGTATTTTTTTTATCTTTCTTCTCTAAATTAGAGTTATAATAGACTTAGTGAATATATAAATTATCTCAGTGGCAATATATACCTATGATATTTTTTGTTTATATGTTTTAGAACTAAAAGATTGGGTATACAATATGCATGATGAGAATTTTAGGAGGTTATTAAATGAATAATGTATTCGAAATAAAAAAAGATATTTACTTTACTGGTGTTGTAGATAAGGATTTAGAAGTATTTGACATAATAATGGAAACTGAGTTTGGTACTACTTACAATTCATATATAATAAAGGATGAAAAAACTGTTTTATTCGATACTGTAAAGCCTAATTTTAAGGATGAATTTATAAGCAACATAGAAAAAGTAACTAAAGTAGAAGATATTGACTATGTAGTTGTTCACCATACTGAACCAGACCACGCAGGAAGCTTAAAGTATATATTAGATTTAAATCCTAATATAGAAGTATATTGTACAAAAGCTGCAAAATTATACCTAGATGGACAAATAAATAAGCCATTTAAGTGCCACGTGATAACTGATGGCGAAGTATTAAATATAGGTAAAAGAAATATAAGATTTATAACTGCACCTTTCTTACACTGGGCTGACACTATGTTTACTTATGTTGAAGAAGATAAAACTTTATTTACTTGTGATGCTTTCGGATGTCACTTTGCTAGTACAGATGCTAAGGCTGTTGAAAGTGAAGATTACTTAAAATCATCTAAACATTATTATGACTGTATAGTTAAGCCTTTTGCTAAACACGTATTAAGCGCTATAGACAAAGTTGTAAACTTAAACATTGATTTTGATACAATATTAACTTCTCATGGACCAATATTATCTCAAAATCCTATGGATGCTGTTAAGAGATACTTAGACTGGTCAACAGAAGTTATGAACACTACAAACCAAAATCAAGCAGCAGTATTCTATTTATCTGCTTACAGCAATACTTTAGAAATGGCAAAGAATATAGAAAAAGGACTACTTGCTGAGGGTGTTAAAGCTAAATTATATGATTTAGAAACTATGAGTTTAAAAGAAATGCATGATACTGTAGTAATGTCTAAAGTAATAATATTAGGTTCTCCTACTATAAATAAGACAATGGTTAAACCTATGTGGGATTTATTCTCTGTAATAGATCCAATGGCTAACCAAGGTAAGATAGCCGGAGTATTCGGTTCTTTCGGATGGAGTGGTGAAGGTATAACAATGGCTGAAGGTATACTAAAAGCTATGACTTTCAAAATGCCTATTGAAAGCTTAAAGAAAAAATTCTCTCCATGTACTGAGACTTTAAATGATTGTTTTGAATTTGGAGCTAGCTTTGGAAAATTATTAAAATAATAATCATATAGAACTATATAAATTTAATATTAAATTTATATAAAAAAAAGCATGATAGTTTTATCATGCTTTTTATTTATTAATTATTAAACTCTTTGGCTTTTAGTTTTTCTTACCTCTCTCCAAGAAAGTTCCCCTCTATCTAAGGCTTTTATAAATATTTCAGCCGAGGCTAAATTTGTAGCTACTGGTACATAATATACATCACATAATCTAATTAAAGCTTGTATATCTGTCTCATGAGCTTGAGATGTAAGTGGATCCCTTAAAAAGATTACTAAATCTATGTCCTGACTAACAATTAAAGATCCTATTTGTTGATCTCCACCAAGTGGGCCTGAAGCTAACCTATTAATATTAAGACTAGTTTCATCCATTATTCTCTTACCTGTTGTCCCTGTTGCATAAAGACCATACTTTTTAAGTATCTCTTCATACCCTATACAAAATCCCACCATAGTATTTTTCATTTGGTCATGTGCTACTAATGCTATATTCATATACCCCTCCATTTATATATTAAAAGTTTATTTTTTTCTTTCTCATACATACATTTAGTACTAATCCTAAATTGGCCATAGAAGTTAGTAAAGAACTCCCTCCATAACTAATAAATGGTAATGTAACCCCTGTGACAGGTATTAAAGCAACCGTCATACCAATATTTTGAATTACCTGATATGCAAACATGCTCATAACCCCTATTACAATCAAGGTTCCATAAAAATCCTTCGCCTCTCTGGCTATATAAATCATCCTCGTTAAAAATAGAATATATAAACCTATTACAGCAATCATACCAATTGCCCCTAGCTCTTCACCTATTACAGCAAATATAAAATCACTATCTTGAACAGGTAGATATCCTTCCTGATTTTGAGTTCCATTATATAATCCCTTACCTGTCGGGCCACCTGACCCTATAGCAATAAGAGACTGCATTACTTGATAATTACCTTTTAAAGTAACATCCTCAGGATTTAAGAATGCTTCTATTCTATCTTTTTGATGTGGAGCCATTAACATATACATTACAGGCAGTGATACTAAGAATATAATTGCAGCCTTCTTAATTAATCCTATATCTAAACCTGCTGTAAATAGCATTCCTAAGATTATACAACTAAAAACTATAGCGGTACCTAGATCCGGCTGCGCAAATAACAATCCAATGAAAGGTATAGCATATATTACTACAGAAATAATCTCCTTTAAGTTATTAAGCTTTCCCCTTTTAGATTCTACTATTTTTGCATAACTTAATATAAATGTTAATTTTACTAACTCTGATGTTTGAAAATCTAGAGGACCAAGTTCAACCCAAGATCTAGCTCCTCCTCTTTCTGCTCCAATACCTGGTATTAAAACAGCAACTAATAATATTAAACCAATTACATATAGGCCCTTATAGTACTTACCCAATACATTGTAATCTATTAATAATATTAATACTATCATACCAAGGCCTAACGCGAAAGCTATACCTTGCTTTATTAACTGAGAGTAACTACCTGATTTATTTGCATGAGTAGCACTACTTAAAACAACTAGTCCAAAAGCAAATATAGCCATAACTATTAAAATAAGCTTCCAATCTATCTCTTTTATTAACTTTATGGTTGACTTATAATCGATCAAAATATCACCGTCTTTCTTACTTTTAGAAAATTAAATAAGGGGGCATAGCCAATAAGGATACCCCCCCTTTAAAATCCAATCTACATTCTTCTATCTTTAATATGCTTTAAAGGTATATTGGCAACCAAAGCTGACACTGGCATATCTTCTTGATCCCCTCTAGACTTAGACATTTTTATTTCAAGTCCAGTCTCCTCTATTTCAGCATAATTAGAAATTACTTTTAAAATATCTGTCTTTATCATATCTAAAAGTTGTGGAGAACAATCCACTCTATCATGTACTAAAACTAACTTTAGTCTTTCTTTAGCTACAGACTTACTAGTTTTGGCATCGTTAGAAAAAACTTTAAATATATCTAACATGGATAATATCCCCCTTTACTACTTGGCCATACCAAACATTTTCTTAATTTTACTAAAAAATCCACTTTCAGTTTCTATTTCTTCCATCGGTATATTTTCACCCAATATTCTCTTACTAATGTTTTTATATGCTTGTCCAGCATCTGACTTTGCATCAAGTATTGCTGGTTCACCTTTATTAGTAGATACTATTATACTCTCATCATCAGGTACTAATCCTAATAATTCTATCGCAAGTATATCTATGATGTCTTGTTTATCCATCATATCTCCACGCTTAACCATATCTTGTCTAATTCTATTTATTACTAAACGTATATCTTTTATTTCATTAGCTTCTAATAGACCTATTATTCTATCCGCATCTCTTACTGCAGATACTTCTGGATTTGTTACAACTATAGCTCTATCAGCACCAGCTATAGCATTCTTAAATCCTTGTTCTATACCAGCTGGACAATCCATTATTATGAAATCAAATGATTCTTTTAACTTATCACATAAATCTTTCATCTGCTCTACAGTTACTGCATTTTTGTCTCTTGTTTGAGCTGCTGGTAATAAGTATAAATTATCAAATCTTTTATCTTTGATTAATGCTTGCTTTAATCTACAAGTACCTTCTACTACATCTACTATGTCGTAAACTATTCTATTTTCAAGACCCATAACTACGTCTAAGTTTCTAAGTCCAATATCAGCATCAACAATAACTGTCTTTTTGCCCTCTAAACTAAGAGCTGTTCCTAAATTTGCTGCGGTAGTAGTTTTTCCAACTCCACCTTTACCAGATGTTATAACTATAACTTCGCTCATAATACTACCCCCTACGAATCTAACTATTATTTATATATTTATTTTATTGTTTTTGGTAAGTAACTTTCTATCACTATTCTTCCATTACTTACAAAGGCTATTTCTGGGTTAATTTTCTTATTTTCTACGAAATTATCATCATCCGGAGCTTCCGCCATATTATTTGCTATTTTAAGAATCTTAGGATTTAAATTATTCGCCACTACATAAGCGTTGTCATTACCACTTGCTCCTGCATACACAAATCCTTTTATCATCCCCATTACTATAACATTACCTCCGGCTACCACTCTTGCACCTGAGCTAATATCACCCATAATTACAACATTCGAAGTAGAACTTACTTGTGATCCTGATTTCATATCACTCATCACAACAACATCTCCCTCAAACTCTACATTTTCTCCAGATCTCAAATTATTTACATATTTAGTTTGAAAATTAGTAATTACTTGCTTTACCTGTTCTTCAATAAACTCAACATCAAATTTTGATGTAATATCATGTTTTATCTCAATAATTTGTATATCAGTTAAGTAATCACAGTTTATAGAAGCAATTTTTGCCCCATTAAAAAAACCTACAGATGATTCTAGCCTATCAATTATATTTTGTTTCACCTCATCAAAAGGTGCTTCTCTTTTGATGTTTATTATTATCCCTCTTTTATTACCTTTGAACTCCACAAGTTCTTGGGCTTCAAACGCTATCAAAGACATCACAACCTCCAGAGTGATATATCATTTTTATATATTCTTCAAAAAATCTTCAATTCCTCTTATTTTTTTATTTGAGATGCAAAATTTATATCTTTATTGTTATCTAAATTAGTATTTTTTTGTTCTTCAGAGTCTGTAGAATTTCCTACTTCTACATTTTCTTCAGTACTAGATTTTGATAAACCAAAATATGTCCCCATTATTTCCCTAATAGGTAGTAATGAGTATACACTCTCGTTACCTTGAGGTATCATGCATACAATTGCTATTTCAGGATTATCTGCTGGAGCATAAGCAACACTCCATGAAAACGCCCCATAATTCGTTTTGTAACTATCTATAGTTTCATCACTAAGCTTAGGATTCAACTCTTTTATAGCTTTTCTCAAATAAGATGCATTAACTTTATCAGTATCTTCTAATTTCACACTGATACCATCTTTTAATTGCTCTTCTAATTTATTTCTATCAGCTTCTTCTAAATCTTCATTTTCAAGTTGTTTCTTTATTTCTTCTTCTTTATCCTTAGAAAGATCAGCTTCTTTTTCTGCTTTTAATTTATTCGCTAACTCTACAGCATCTTTACTTGAAACACCATAAGCCCCAACATGACTTAATAAATAATCATATTCATTTTCTGTAGGTATTTTACCACTCTTCTCCGCCGTACCTGTTTTTATACCCGTTGTTACAGGGAAATCTTTAAATACACTTTTAGCGGTACCCTCAAGTCCAGTTCTCTCCATACCCTTCATTAAGTCTTTTAGTTTTTCTGGGTCATTAAAATCTATATTTTCCGATTTATTCTCATCTATATCTACTGACGAGTAATTACTAGATATAACTCTATCTACTACAGATAGCTCTAGTAATTTCCCTCCATTAGCTACTGATGCAGCAAATCTTAATATTTGAGCAGGAGTATAAGCATTTTCACCTTGCCCTATAGCTAAGTTAAATGTATCCGCTGTACTCCATTTTGCAAAGTTAAAGTAACTAAAAACAGCCATATCAGCTACAGGTTCTATTCTATTTTCTTTTACATTAAGCTTTTTCAATCTCTCCATAGTTTCACCTCTGCCTGGTGTATTCTCTTCACCAGCCCAGCTAACTATTTCTTCTATTCTCTCTGCATATTCTTTAGGATTTTTCTCCTTACTTATATCAGTAAAGTCATTGGCCATTTCTCTTGTAAGAGCACTTCTTAATAAAGCTTGTGTACTTGTTAACTTACTTTCTTTACTTGGTACACGACCTCTTTTTTCTCCTATTTCTTCATTTAAACCTGTGAAATCATCAAGTCCAAATAATTTTGCATATTCTAAAACATCTTCTGCATCAATTTTCACGTTTGGATCTTTACCACCTGTCCAGTTTTTACCACTAGCTATTGTGTAGAAATATATATTACAAGACTCTTGTATAGCCTTGTATAAGTCTGTATATCCATGGTTACTTCTTGATTTATGCCAAACATAATCGGCGAAATTTCTTGTTCCAAGTCTTATAACCCCAGGGTCATTAATTGCATAATTTGGACTTAGCCCATTATCTAAAGCTGCCATACCTGTAACCATTTTGAATGTAGATCCAGGCTGGAATGCTGCCTGAGTATTTAAGTTAACAAGATTATTTGGAGCAAGTACATCATTTTTATTTTTCGGTTGTAAACTTTCATAATCTTCATATGATATTCCAGATACAAACATATTTGGGTCAAAATCCGGATAACTAGCCATCGCTAAAACATCACCACTATTAAGGTCTATTGCCATAATTGCTCCTGATTTTGCATTAGGCTGTGATGTTGAGAAACTTTTATCCCCATATTCACTTTTGAAAGTTCCGCCTTTATTTGCAACCTGAACAGCATTTTTTAGAGAATCTTCAGCAACCTTTTGTAAATCCATATCTAAACTTAAATACACCGTATCACCAGACTTAGATTCAGATACATCAAGTTTTTTAGTAATTCTACCTAAAGCATCAACTTGTACCGTTTGATATCCATCAACCCCACGAAGTTGATCTTCATAATATTGTTCTATACCTGTCTTTCCTACAAAGTCTCCTTTATAGTATTTCTTTTCTTTTTCATTTAGATATACTCGCTCTTCATCTGAAGACATTTTACCCATATGTCCTATTATATGTGATGCTAATGTTCCATTTGGATAGTATCTTACAGGTTCTACAGCTACAGATACACCCGGTAATTCCATTGCTTTCTCTTCTAATTGCGATATTGTTTCTTGACTAATATCTTTTGCTATTGTTACAGGATTGTACTGAGAGTATCCTTGAGACTTTATTAAATTTCTTACAACCATTATTTTTCTAGCATCTTCATTACTTAAATTCTCGTCTATATCATAGATTTTTTTGTTGTTTCTAATTTCTTTAAATGCGTCTTCTGCGCTAGTTTCATAATCCGTGATCTTGTAACTACCTAACCAATCTCTCTTATTTCTCTCTTCCGTAAATATCCATTTGCTAATTAGGATTGGAGGATAGTATCCATTTTCATTTAATTTAGCTTGAAGTTTTGATGCATCTAATCTTTTATCTTCTATAGATAATATTTCTTCTGATATCAATCTATCTACTAAATAATAAAAACTTTCTTTTGCATTTAAACCTTGTGGAATCTCATTATCTGACTTCCATTGACGTATATTTTTATCATAAGTGTAGTAATATTTACCATTTTCAATATATATAGGAAACTCATCTATGTACTCTTCATTATTTTGTTCTAAAATATTAATTAAGTTTAGGCATATATCATTAGCCATAGATTTATTATTTTCATCTTTCCTATTTATCCCATTACCTGAAACTTGAACAGTAAATTGATTAGTATTTCCAGCCAACAATCTTCCATATTTATCTCTTATCTCACCTCTAGGGGCTTTAACAGGAAGCTCTTTATATGTTTTATTTTCAGCTAATGTTGTATAGTGTTCATACTTAAATGTAGTCATATATAATATTTTTATAGATATAACTACAAATACTATAAGTATAATGTTTTTTATTATACTCAGTCTATCGACTTTCTTCTTTTCTTCCATTCAATCACCAACTAATCTTTTTTAAGCTTATATATATTTTTCTTAAATACTTTATATATAACTAAGCTTAATAAACTATTTAACATCGGTATTAATAATAGTCCTTTTAATACCATATTTCCTATTCCATAACTGTTAAAAACTAATGTAGCTCCCGTAATATTTACCATTGAGTCAAATAAGCTTGTTATATAAACTAACGCAAATATAGTAATATAACTTTCTTTGTAAATTTTATCCTTAAGATGACTTATACCATAAGATATTGAAAATAAGATTAGGGCATTTAATCCAAATACTCCACCTAAAACAATATCTTTTGTAAGACCAATAATTGCTCCAATAATCCCGACCTCTAGTTCATCTAAATATAGAGCAATTATCGTCATAAATATTAATGCTAAATTAAAGCTTACACCAAATATATCTATATAATTGGTAATACTGCCTTCTATCGCTACTAAAAGTATACCTAAAATACATAGTAAAACTCTTTTCATTGCTGATTATCCCCTTTACTTTATATTTCTTGGTTCAACGACTACAACGTCATCTACATTTTTAAAATCAACATAAGGTTTTACAACCACGTATTTTAGAGATTTATTTTTATCATCAATTACTTTGTCTATCTCACCTATCGGTATTCCCTCTGGATATAACCCTAATCCTGAAGTAACTACAACATCCCCTGGTAACACATTGTACGATGAATCAAACATGTACCCTTGAAGGAGACCTTGATTTTTATAATTTTCTTTATCAGCCATTGCTGTATTCTGTGTTATAACACCTTTAAAGTTAGAATCTTTAAGTAGTTTAAAACTTACTGACGACTTAGTATCTAGTAGAGAAATAGCCTTACTGTAGTTTTCTGACACCTCATAAACTAATCCTACTAATCCACTACCGTTCATAACCACACTATCTTTTTTAACTCCTGAGCTACTTCCAACACCTATTACAAAAGTATCGTACCAGTTTCCGTCATTTTTACCAACTACACTTGATGCTACAGTACTAGCTTTGTAAGTTTCATCGATAAAGTTAAGTGACTTTTTTAAGTTTTCTAAAGATTCCGTTTCGTCTAACTGTCTCGTTAGCTCAATAATATATTTTTCTAACTTTTCATTTTCTTCTTGAAGGCTAGCTAAATTACTAGCATTTTTCCTATAGTTAATAAGTTCTTCAAAATTGTCTTTTAAAAATGAAAATCCTTTGTTTAAATTTTCTTGAACAATGGTTACAGTATCCGAAACTACACCAAAATTCAATTGATTTACTCCAGAAAATCTCCCAATAGATATTCCCACAATTCCAATTAAAGTGATAGCAACTACCGATGTTGCTATCACTTTAACATTGAACCTCTTTTTTTCTTTTTTATTTTTATCGAATTTCAAGGTTATCACCCACTTTAATTACTTTCTATTTTGCATCATTAATACTTTTTCAAATATTTCTTGATCTTCTACAGATTTCCCTGTTCCTAATGCAACGCAGTCTAATGGGTTTTCTGCTATTTGAACAGGCATTCCTGTTTCTTGCTTAACTAACTTATCTAAACCTCTTAGTAAAGCTCCCCCTCCAGTTAACATTATTCCGTTTTCCATTATGTCTGATGCTAATTCTGGTGGTGTCTTTTCTAATGTAGATTTTATTGCATCTACTATAGAGTTTATTGGCTCTTTTAAAGCATCTCTTACTTCTGTAGAAGAAATTTCTATAGTTTTAGGAAGACCAGATATTAAATCTCTACCTCTTATTTGCATGTTAGCTTCTTGATCATCTTTGAATGTTGATCCTATGTTTATCTTAACATCTTCAGCAGTTCTTTCACCTATCATTAAGTTATATTCTTTCTTAACATAACTTACTATAGATTCATCAAACTCATCTCCACCTATTCTTATAGATTTAGCTGTAACTATACCACCTAAAGATATTATAGCTATTTCTGTAGTACCTCCACCGATATCTACTACCATATTACCTTCTGGCTCTTCAACTCTAAGACCAGCACCTATAGCTGCTGCCATTGGTTCTTCTATAAGATAAGCATCTCTAGCTCCTGCTTGTCTTGCTGCTTCTTCTATAGCTCTCTTTTCAACTTCTGTAACTCCGAAAGGAACACAGATTGCTATTCTTGGACTTACCACACCTTTTTTTGATGCAGCTTTTTGTATAAAGTAACTTAACATTGATTGAGTAACATCAAAATCAGCTATAACTCCATCTTTCATAGGTCTTATAGCTACAATGTTTCCAGGTGTTCTACCTATCATTCTCTTAGCTTCTTCTCCAACAGCTAAAACCTCTTTACTGTCATCTCTTATTGCAACAACAGATGGTTCTCTAACCACTATTCCTTGCCCTTTTATATAAACTAAAGTGTTTGCAGTACCTAAATCTATCCCCATATCTTTTGTCATTTTTTTAAATCCAAAAAACGAACCTAATCCCTTTTTCTCTTTCTTTTCCTTGTTTTCCTTAGCCATTTTAATTCTCCTTCCTACTTTCTATAAAATCAAATTATCATATTTTCCTTAAAACTAAAGTATAATCCATCGCCAATAATTATATGATCAATAACTTCAATACCTATTATTTCTCCACATTTTATAAGTCTTGAAGTAATATTCTTATCTTCGTTAGATGGCTCTACACTGCCTGAAGGGTGGTTATGTATTAAGATAATTTTATTGGTGCTTCGTTTTATAGCTTCTCTAAATACCTCTCTCGGATGTACAAGAGAAGAATTTAATGTTCCTACCGATACATCAATATCAGTAATTATTTCATTTTTTGTGTTTAGAAGTACCACTTTAAATATTTCCTTTTTACTATATCTTAGACTATCCATGTAGTATTTATAGATATCCCATGGATTTTTAACCTTATACTTCAATGGCTTAAAGCTAGCAACTCTCACACCTAATTCTAAAGCAGCTTTAATTTGTGTAGCCTTAGATATTCCAACACCGTCTATTTCACAAAGTTCTTCTATCGTCATTTCGTGTAGATATCTTATTCCTTGTGCATCTTTGTTGATAATATAATGCGCTAACTCAATAGCATTTTTATGTTTTGTGCCTGTTCTAAGGAGTATTGCCAATAATTCAGAATTCGATAAACTCTTTTCACCCTTAGCAAGCATTTTTTCTCTAGGTCTTTCCTCTGATGCTATATCTTTCATCGATAAATTCAACTCAAAAGACTGACTCAGTTAGATCATCCTCCATAAAAAAGATTAATTCCAAAATGTTCTTTAAGTAAATCACTTAGCTTAGAAATAGGTAGTCCAACTATATTAAAATAGTCTCCTTGTATTTCTTCAACTAGCAAAGCTCCGTAACCTTGTATACCATAAGCTCCGGCTTTATCTAAAGACTCATTTGTTTGTAAATAATCTCTTATGTCCTCCTCAGATAAATCTTTAAATTTCACATTACTAACTACACAGTCAATTATTTTTGTATTGCTTTGTAGATTTATTAAGCTAATACCTGTTATAACTTGATGAGTTCTATTTGACAATGACTTAATCATTCTATAAGCTTCATTTTCATCTTTAGGCTTACCAAGTATTTTATCATCTAGTACAACTATAGTATCTGCTCCAATAACCAAATCCTCTTCATGTTTAGATGCAATATCTAAACACTTTTCAAAGGCTAGTCTCATAACAACCTGTTGAGGCTTCTCATTATCTAAAATAACCTCATCTATTTCACTTTTGATGACAGTAAATTCAACATTTGTATTCCCTAAAATTTCCTTCCTTCTAGGAGATGCCGATGCTAAGATAATATCCATTTATCCACCTCGCCTTTTACTTAGAATTTATCCCTATTAAGTCTATCACTATATTGTAAAAAATTCAACTCTTATGTCGAACCTTTTAGTTACACTATTGTTATTTTTGTATACTTTTTCACAAAAAGATAAAGGTGCAGAAACTCCACACCTTTATTCTATCCATATTATACAGTTTTAATAGCCTTTTTAGGACATTTTTGCATACATAAATGGCATCCAACACATTTGTCAGGATCTATTTTATGCTTTTCCTTTAATGAACCTTCTATAGCATCAAATTTACATTGTTTCTTACAAATCGTACATCCAACGCAAAGTTCTTCTTCAATTGTAACTTTTACTCTCTTACTTAAGTCACCTTTTATTACTTTTGTTGGACATTTTTCCACACAAGCCATACATCCTACACACTTATCATATAATACTTTTGCAATTTTATTTTCAAATTCAATGGCATCAAACTTACATGCTTTTACACAAAGTCCACAACCTATACATCCAACGCTACATTTTTCTTTAACTGCTTTTCCAAATTCTCTACTATTACACTCAACTACTACTTCTTGCTTTGCTGGCTTTTTGCCTATTAATTGTTTTGGACAAACATCTATGCATTTTCCACAAAGTACACATTTTTCCTCATCAATTACAGCTACACCATCTTGTATCGTTATTGCATCAAAGTTGCAAACATCCTTACAGGTACCAAGCCCTAAACAACCAAACTTACATGACTTTGGACCACCATTTAATACACTTGCAGCTCTACAATCTGATATACCTTCGTATTCATATTTATTTTTAGCGCTTTGGCAGTTTCCTTTACAAATAACTTTCGCTACTATTTTTTCTTCTGCCGAAGCTACTATTCCCATTATTTCTCCTATTTTTGATGCACATTCAGAACCTCCAACAGGACAACCATTAACTGCTGCTTTTCCTTCAACTATTGCAGTTGCAAGACCACCACACCCTGGGTAACCACATCCACCACAGTTAGCACCTGGAAGAGCTTCTAATATTTGTTCTACTCTTTCATCTACCTCAACTGCAAACTTTTTAGATGCATATGCAAGTACTGCACCAAATATTAATCCTAATGCTCCTAGAACTAATACTGAATTAAATAATTCCATAAACTTCACCCCCCATTTTTATAGCTTTATAAGCCCTGTGAATCCTAGGAAAGCTATTGACATTAAACTCGCTGATATAAGAGTTATAGGGAAGCCTTTGAATGCTTCAGGAATATCAGCTAACTCTAGTCTTTCTCTAATTCCTGCAAATAGAACTATTGCTAATGTAAATCCTACACCTGCTCCAAATCCATTTACAATTGTTTCTATTAAGTTATATCCATTTTGAACGTTAACTAATGCTATACCAAGTACCGCACAGTTTGTTGTTATTAATGGTAAGAATACACCTAAAGCTTGGTATAAAGATGGACTCATCTTTTGAATAACCATCTCAACGAACTGAACTATAGATGCTATTACTAATATAAACGCTATAGTTTGTAAAAACGCAACGTTAGTACTTATTAATAATTTTTGTATAAAGTATGTTATTATTGAAGCTAAAGTTAAAACAAATGTAACTGCTGCTCCCATTCCAACGGCTGTCTCAACTTTTTTAGAAACACCTAAGAAAGGACATATACCCATAAATTGAGATGTTATAACGTTATTTACAAGAACAACACTTAGAAATAAAAGTATTAAATTCATATATTACACCCCCACTATGCTTTCTTATTCTTTAATTTATTGAATCCTGCTAATAAGAATCCTAATGTTAAAAAGGCACCTGGTGGTAATATAAATAATAATGCTGGTTGATAAGATGCACCAAATAATGCCCAACCAAATAAACTACCATTTCCAAGTATTTCTCTTACTGCACCTAAGATTGTAAGTGCCATAGTAAATCCAAGCCCCATACCTATACCATCAACTGCAGATGCTACAGGACCATTTTTTGATGCAAAACTTTCAGCTCTTGCTAGTATTAAGCAGTTAACAACAATCAGTGGTATAAATAACCCAAGCGCTGCATCAAGAGCTGGTATATAAGCTTTTAATAACATACCTACTATAGTAACAAATGTTGCTATTACTACTACAAATGCAGGTATTCTTATTTTTGATGGTATAAATTTTCTCATTAGAGAAATAACTAAATTCGAACAAAGTAAAACTGCTGTAGTTGAAAGTCCCATTCCTAATCCATTTATTGCTGATGTAGTAACAGCCAGAGTAGGACACATACCAATAACTTGAACAAAAATTGGGTTTTCATCTATTAGCCCATTTTTTAGTAGCTTAGCTAAATTCATAAATTAACCCCCTCTATTTATTAAGTGAACTATTATACACTTCTATAGCAGCATTTACCCCATTAGTAACCGCTGTAGATGTAATAGTTGCACCTGAAATTGCTTGTATATCTGTATCTGAAGATACCTTACCTTTTACAAGAGTTAGCTCTTTTGTAGCTTTATCATTGAATTGATCTTTAAATGCCGGCTCTGCAGCTTTAGATCCTAGTCCAGGCGTTTCAGACATACTTCCTATGTTTATACCTGTTATAGTTCCATCCTTTGATATACCAACAATAAGCTCTATTTCTCCACCATATCCTTTAGGTAAAGTTTTAACAGTATATCCTACTAATTCTGATCCATTTAAACCTTCGTATACCTCACCAACTACATCTTTAACTGAAGTTTGGTTAAATACAGCATCATCCATCTTTTTAAAATCAGTGGCATCAGGTAATACTATTTGTCTAGCTTCATTATTAGCTTGAATATTTCTTTCTTCTATAATAGGTGCTGTAATTTTATTAGTTAATCCAAGAGCTAATGCTGCTACTGCACATATTGCAAATAAAGTTGCTCCTAGTTTTGCTATATTATTCATTACTTAGACACCTCCCCAAACACTCTATTGTTAACATATTTATCTATAAGCGGAGTCAATACGTTTACAAGTAATATTGAATATGACACACCTTCTGGGTATCCACCAAATAATCTTATAACCGCAGTTAATATACCTGCAATTACTGCATATATTATTTGACCTTTTGTAGTCATCGGTGAAGTAGTGTAATCTGTTAACATGAAGAATCCACCTAACATAAGACCACCTGCTAATAGCTCATAAATTGCAAAGTTAAAGTTAAATCCACCTAATACAAATGTTAATAAAAATACTGTAGCTATATAAAATACTGGTATTACATAATTTATAATTCCCTTATACATTAAGTAAAGCCCACCAAGTAATATTAATATTGCTGATGTTTCACCTATACATCCACCTATATTACCAATTAACATATCAGTTAAGCTTATTCCATTTGTTGATAAAAGATCTACCCCTTGCGCTGCACTATCTAATGCTGACAATTTTAAGAAGCTTAAAGGAGTAGCCGTAGTAACAGCATCTAAACTTCCTGAACTAACCCAGTTAACTCCTGTTTTTGTCCAAGTAGTCATTGCAACTGGGAAAGAAGCTAATAAGAACGCCCTAGCTGCTAATGCAGGGTTCATAAAGTTATTCCCTATACCACCAAATATCATTTTAACTACTATAATAGCAAAGGCACTACCTATTAAACACATCCACCAAGGCAGAGATGCTGGTACGTTGAACGCAAGTAGTAAACCAGTAACGACTGCTGAGAAGTCTCCGATTGTACTTTCTTGCTTAGTAATTTTTTGATACAGAAATTCTGATCCAACTGCTCCAAGTATACAGAAAAACATAACGTTTAATGCACTTAATCTAAAAAAGTATACTCCTGCTAGTGCTGCTGGAAGAAGCGCTATTACAACTTGCTTCATAATATAAGACGTATCTTCATTGCTTCTCACATGAGGAGAAGATGATACTATCAACTTATTATCCATCATTGTTCCCCCAAACTCTATTTATTTATTAGCTGCTTGCTTTCTCTTCATTGTTAATATTTCTTTTTTTGCATTTCTTATTGATTGAAGTAATGGTCTTCTTGCAGGACAAATAAATGAACAAGATCCACATTCTATACAATCAAGAGCTCTATATTCTTCTGCATTTGCAAAATCATTTTTTAATGAATATGCACTTATATACAGAGGTTGTAAAAATGCAGGACAAACGCTTAAACATTTACCGCATCTCAAACAATTTTGAGGCTTTGGCGTACGAGACTCTTCTTCGTTTAAACATAATATTCCTGAAGATCCTTTATTTGTAGGTATATCTATTGTATATTGAGTTATACCCATCATAGGACCACCCATTATAACTTTGCCTAACTTTTCACTTTCCTTGAAGCCACCACATTGTTCTATTATTTCTGACACTAGTGTTCCAACTCTTGTTACTAGATTTTTAGGTTCAGCTATACAGCTTCCTGTAACTGTAGTAATCCTATCTACTAACGGCATCCCCGTCTTAATAGATTTAGCTATTTGAGCTGCTGTACCTACGTTATTTACTACAGCACCTGCATCCATTGGTAAACCACCTGATGGTACTTCTCTGCCTGTACATGCGTAAATAAGTTGTTTTTCTGCACCCTGAGGGTATTTAACTTCTAAACTTACTACTTCAATGTTGCTATAACTCTTGGCAACATTTTTTACCGCTTCAAGTGCATCTGGTTTATTTACTTCTATTCCTATATATCCTTTTTCAACACTCAATGCTTTCATTAGAGCTCTAAGTCCATATACTACATCTTCAGGATGTTCTAACATTAACCTGTGGTCAGCTGTTAAATATGGCTCACATTCTGCTCCATTTAATATAACTACGTCTATTTTTTTATCTGGTGGTGGTGATATTTTGACATGCGTTGGAAATGTAGCTCCCCCCATACCAACTATCCCTGCTTCTTTGATAATACCAATAATCTCTTCCTTTTTTAGATTTTCTAGGTCTCCTTTTGGAACTACACTTTCATGTATTTCATCTTTAAAATCGTTTTCAATTACAACACATAGACCTGTTCCTCCTGGAACTTCGCGTTGCTCAATCGCAATAACCTTACCTGATACTGATGAGTGAACATTACATGAAACAAATCCTTGTTGTTCACCTATCTTCTGCCCAAGTTTCACTTCTTCTCCCACTTCAACAATAGCGTTTGCTGGTGCTCCTATATGTTGTTGCAGAGGTATATAAACTACTTTAGGACATTGTGCTTTCTCAAGTTGTTTTTGGTTTGAGTACTCTTTTCTATATGGAGGATGTATACCCCCTCTGAAAGTTAAGAGCTTCATTTTTTTACCCCCTTATTAAACAAAAATATTTTATTTAAGATATACTAATTATACTATAAAAAACATTAAAAAATACAATTGTTAATTTATTGTCGACACAGCAATATAATTTTTTGTATTGAATTGTACTATAAAATAAAAAAAGGTCGTTAAAAACGACCCTATTTTATACCCCTTTTATTATATTAATAAACGAAAAATATCCTTGCATACAAGATACATAATTAGCTTTGCTAATATAATACTGTTCCTCGTTAGCGGCTTTAGAAGATTGTGTTATATTCTCATTTACATCGTTAATATATTTAGTCAAGCTATCTTTGAAGGATTCCATTCCTGAGTAATCAATCTTCTCCACTTCCTTTTCAATAGACTTAATAATATCACTTCTACTAGTTAATATTTTATTGTATTCTTCTTTATTTATACTCTCTTTATTTTTTTTCCAAAAATCTGATTCATCTTTAAAATTTGTTATTAATTTGTTTAATTGGCTAGATATTTCACCTACGTATTCATACTTATTTGTATATTCTAATGACAGCATTGGTATTTTCATTTCAGATAAAAATGCATCTGGATAAATACCTTTTACTTCTTCTAAATACGCTCTTGTATCATCTTTTTCAAAAAAAGAATAAGTTTGTACCTTTTTCATGCCATCAACTTCTACTATAGAGCATGGTATCTTCTTTTCATTTAATTCATTTTCTATTTTCACAAGCTCTTTATCATCTTGTACTGAAGCAACTTGAATTGTATAAAAATTCCATCCATCTGTTTTAGCTAACTTTATATCATCAGTTTCCTCCACATTGCTACTCTCGACATCTTCTTTTTTATCTGATTCTTTTTCTAATTCACCTAACTCTTTTGAAATATCACCAGATGTTATTACATCTGAGTCTAACTTATCTGAAAAATCTAATTTTTCTAAAAAAGGTAATTTAGAAGTAATACTAGCAATTATTTTACTACTACTGCTAGTAAATTTTTCAACTATATCTATATCTTTTAACTTTATGTATCCATATCCTCCAGCTATTCCTGCAACCAGTAATAGAACTATTACCGAAGCAACTTTTGCTTGATTTACTTTATTTCTTCTATTAAATCCCCTGTAAATCTTTTTTCTTCTATTCATTAGTTTGTCCCCCTAATATTATTATTAATAATATATATTTAAGAACAAAGCATTTTATGAACAAAAAAAGAATATCTCTATATTTTTTAGAGATATTCTTTATATATTATTAAAATCTTCTTGCCCCTACTAAAACTTTAGTCCAATAATTACTTGATAGACTTTCTTTTATTACAGTATCAGGATTTGTAGGTGTTCCACTTGCATGAATAAATTCATTATTGCCTACATAAATTCCTACATGATTAACTACTCCATCATAATCAGTATCAAAGTATACTAAATCTCCTGGTGCATAATTTTCCCTAGAAATCTCTACACCATATTTGGCTTGGTCTCTAGATACTCTCGGTATATTTTTACCTTCTGATTTGCTATAAACATACTTAGTAAAGCCAGAACAATCAAAATTATCAGGTCCATTCCCACCCCATCCGTAAGGTTTTCCAATTAAGTCATAAGCTAAGTTGACAACAGCTTCTCGATTTGATGATACTGGTGGTTTAGTATCTTCAGGTTTACTTGTATTGTTATTACCACTATTCGAGTTATTATTATTATTATTTGAGTTATTATTATTATTTGTATTGCCTGATGAGTTATTTATTTCAACAATATATTGACCACTACCCCATCCTGTCGTTCCATTTGATAGTTTTACCTTGTACCATCCATTTGATTTTTCAATTAACTCAACTACATCACCATAATTAGAAGTAGTTAAAATTGAATAACTAGTACTTGGCCCACTTCTAATATTAAGTCTTGGACTAGCAGTAATCTTCCCCCTAGTGTTTGTAGATGGCGTTGATATAGGTGGTTTAGTTTGCTGTCCACTAACTGTAATGTATTGTCCACTTCCCCATCCTATTGTTCCATTTGATAGCTTTACTTTATACCATCCATTTGACTTTTCTAAAATTTCTACTACATTTCCTTTGTATGCTTTATCTATTCTATTATAGTCTGTACTTGGACCAGTCCTTATGTTTAAAGCGCTAGTATTTATAGTTCCCTTTTCCATTGCACTAGCTTCTATAGAACCCATAGCGAATGCAACCGCACCTATACCTAAAGTCGCAATAGTTTTCTTCACAGTGTTTCCCCCTTACACCTTTATAATTGTCATATTATACCATTTTTTTCTTTATATTTTAATGATAGCTTATATTGCTATTAAATGTAAAGTAATATGACAACTTTCTGTCTATATTCTTAGCTTAGCTACTATAGGATAGTGATCTGACATACTTTTTATTAAAACTTCATAGTCTAATACCTCTATGTTTGGTGATACAAATATATAATCAATTCTATCTAATCCAGTTGCAAACGTTAAAGTGTTTGATTTGTTTAATTCTTTTGCTGCATCCTTTAGCAATTCATCCTCTACTGATATGTTTCCCTCATTAAAATCACCTACAACTACATAAGGTTCATCACCTAACTCCTTAACAAATTGGATTAATTCTTTTAATTGTATTTCTCTTTCTTCCTTTCCAAGCCCTAAATGGACATTTATAACATTTAAATTTTTACTTCCAATCTTAATTACTGTATGTAATATTCCTCTTTGCTCCCTCTCACTATGAAGATATATGTGATTTTCGCTTTTAATCGGATATTTAGAATATGTCACCATTCCATAATTAGAGCCAAAGTTAACTACATTGGCAGCAAAATGAGAATTCATATTTAATTCTTCCTTTAAGCTACTAACTTGAAATCCTACCTTTGCAGATTCATTAACTTCCTGCAAACATATTACATCTGCATTAGAAATTCTTAAAAAATCGATTATATCAAATAAAGTCGGGTACATATCTTTATTTAATCCACTGTGTATATTATAGCTAACTATTTTAATTTCGTATTTCGGAGGAAATATCTGTCTCTCTATATTAGAAGTTATGATGATTGCTAATACTATTGATATTATGATTATCGTCCTTTTTACTATCATGTTCATCATCTCCTCAATTATTATCTTTTATAGTATATGCCAATATAAAAATTAAAGACGCTATTCTAGCGTCTCTAATTTTTATTATTTATTTATTCCTAGATAGTTTATCTTTTATTATAGAATTTATTACTTTTTTTCTTATGTCTTCTGCTCCATCCTCTTCATCTATTCCTATATTTAAAAGTTTTGCAATGGATTTCATATCTTCTCTAGCCTTAGATCTATAACTTTCTATTAAATCACTCTTTATCTGCTCTGGTTCTAATATAAACTCATCATTACCTCTTTTATAAACCATATATTTTTTTGCATATGAATCTCTGTTATTGTGTATATGGCCAGCTACCTTTTTAAGAATTTGGTTATATGGTGCTTTCATATTTACATTAATCCCTAAGTATCTCGCAAATTTAACTAATTCGTTCTTAGACTTAAACAACTCTTCCTTCTTTATTGTCCTTGCTATTGAAGACATATTTTCTTGATATGCACCATGTCTTATTATTCTTGAATATGTTTTATTTACACCAATACCTTGATTGAACTTTTTGATATTTTCATTTATAACTTTATCAACATTACCCTCAAAGTATTTTTGTGCTCCTTTTTGAGATACATAATTTTCAAGTTCTTTTTGGGCCATATCAAGTATCACTTTTCTTAAATCATCTTTATATCCTCTAGGCTCCATGATACCCCCCCTTAGTTAATACTATTATATTCATTTTTTTTTCAAAGGTGAGTTACCTTCTTGGCCAATTTTCATAATATATTCTATATACCTTAATATATAATTTCATAAAATTACGGTGTATAAATGTATATATTTATTGAGTGTGGATATAATAATAATGTAAAATCAAACATACTCAATCTCCCCCATTTTAAGACTTCTATTAATTCCCCCAATAGAAGTCTTTTTTTACTTAATTTTAATTAATTCAAAAAAAAGAGACTGTATCCAGTCTCTTTAAAATTATTCTATTCCTACTAATTCATACCCTAAGTCTTCTATTAATAATCTTAAGCTTTCTTCAGATACATTTTCTTGCATATCCACTATAGCACACTTATCTTCTAAGCTCACTTCTATAACTTCTATTCCTTCTATATCTTCAGCTAATGCTGTTTTCAAATGATTAACACAATGTCCACAGCTCATTCCATTTACTAATATTTTTTTCTTCATTTAATAACACCTCCTTATATACCCTATACGGGTATTATAGCATACTTTCTAAGATTATTATTAACTTATTTTTTGATTTAATGAATTATTTTTGGTCATCAAAAAAAAATAAAAGTGGATACTTTCGAAAGTGTCCACTTTTATTTTTATTTACTCTTTTTAATGTTTAAGTTGGATATTCCTTCATAGACATCATAATCATTAGGAGCGATATTCCCTTCTAATCGTCTATTTGTAACCACATAATTATCTCTAATAACTAAGCTAATAAATGCTACATTATCTTTTACATAATTTTGAATAGATTTATAAATATCTTGTATTTGATTTTGTGATGTAGCATTTCTTAACGATGATAAGTAGTTATTTAATTGTTCATCACTATATCCACTATTTTCAATTATTGAAGTAGCGTCTGGCACTATTGACAATTCCCACCCTACTAGTGCTAAATCATAATCCTTTTCACTTAATGCCTTATCCATATCTTCAGGACTTAGTTCTACTAATGTACTTTTTATCCCTACAGCTTTTAAGTTGTTAACAATAACATAGCCAGATTTCTTTCTCTCACTATTATCCTTATTTACTATTATCTTAAGATTTAATTCTGAGATCATTTTTTTCACTTCTTCTGGTGTTTTTTCTTTTTTCTCATTTTTATTAGTTTCATTAGCTGAAGATGAATCATCGCTAGTTACTTTATCTTGACTTTCATTTTCAGATTGATTTTCCTGTAATTCCTTATCTTGTATAGCCTTTAGCTCATCTTCACTTAACGGCTGTACACTTTCTAAGTACTTTTTAGCCTTATCCTTATTATACTCTAAAGGTTCAATAGATTTATCATAGTATTTTGAATTTGAATTTAGAGGGAAATTAGCTATAGTAGCATCTTCCATATACCCCTCTTCTAATATTTGATTTCTATCAATAGCATGAGCTATAGCTTTTCTAAAGTTAATGTCTCTTAAGAATACATTGTCATAATTGAAAAGTATAGACTCATAACCTCTTCCTTCATAGTTGGTTACATTAAATTCTTTTTCTTGAAACTTACTTAAATCATCTAAAGCTATATTTCCTATATCACTTTGTAATGCTGTTACCATAGCAACTTGTGATTCTTTGTCTGGTACCATTGTTACCTTAACATTTTTCATAGTGTCTGGAAGTTTCTCATAGTAATTTTCATTAACTGATAAAGTTATACTTTCACGTTCTTTGTATTCTTCTATTTTGTATGGTCCGTTTCCAACTAAATTATTCTTATACTCACTTAAACTAGAGCTTGACGCTGAATTTAATTGATTTTTCGATACAATAGGGAATATAAGCGTATCCATAGAAAACGCATAATTATTTGCAAATTTAATACTAAACTCTTTATCGTTAGTTATAGATACTGATGAAATATTTTCTACAAATACCTTATACGGGCTTTGAGAGTTCTTTTTTATTAAATCCACCGTAAACGCAACATCTTTAGATGTAACAGGAGTTCCATCATGCCAAGTAGCATCTTTTAATTTTATGCTTATTTTACTTCCATCTTGAGAAACCCCGAATTCATCTACTAATTGAGGAACAATATCATAATTCTCATCTATTGTAAATAAACCATCATATATTAAGTTTGTTATGTACCCAACAGACTTATCTTTATTTATTATAGGATTTATAGTTTCTGGCTTAACCATAGTTAAACTTATAAAATCTGAATTAACTGCGCTCGGAGTTTCTTCCTTTGTTGTAACTGTATCTTCTTCACTTTTACAACCAACCGCCACTAATAAAACAGCTAAAAGTATAGCTAAAAGTTTAAATTTCTTCATTAGTTAGTTCCTTCCTTGCTATATATATCATTGTACATGTCATAATTTTTTCTTACCTTTTTTACATATGTAGATGTTTCTTGAAAAGGTATACTATCTAAATGTTTACCATCACTACTATATTCATTATTTTTTAGCCACCTAGTAACATTACCCGAACCACCATTATATGCAGCTATTACTAAGTCTAAATCACCAAATTCTTTATATAGCTTCTTAAGATACCAACATCCTATTTTTATATTATTTTCAGGATCATATATATCAATATCACCCAATCCTAACTCTTCAATTGCCCAGTCCTTAGTTATATCACTTATTTGCATTAGGCCTTTGGCACCTTTTCTTGATATTGCATCCTTATCAAATTTACTTT
This sequence comes from Romboutsia sp. LXY-2, assembly GCF_056171995.1. NCBI lineage: Bacteria > Bacillati > Bacillota > Clostridia > Peptostreptococcales > Peptostreptococcaceae > Romboutsia > Romboutsia sp. LXY-2. Next base: position 483,424 of record NZ_JBKFGI010000006.1, read on the forward strand.
CTGCTTTCATAACACTATACACCAAGTTTTCATTTATTTCAAATTCTTCAGAGTATTTTTCTACATAAACAGAGTATTTTTTAGGATATATTATTTTTTTGAAATTATCACTTTCTATAAGTAATGCTGCAAATAAGGCTATAGCTATGAATAGAATTAAAACCCTCTTTTTATTCACACCAATTCTCCTTCATATACATAATAAATTTTTGAGTGTTCTCTTTTAATTGTTCCAATGTCCCCGAATTATCTATTATGTAGTCTCCATATTTAGCCTTTTCACTTTGGCTTATTTGAGAATTCATTCTACTTATAGCTTCTTCTCTACTACAATTATCTCTTCTTTGAATTCTCTCTATTTGTATTTCTTCTTGACATGTTATAACCAGTAACTTATCGATAAACTCTAAATATCCACCTTCAACAATCAGAGCTGCATCTATTACTGCTATTTTTTTATTTTCTTTAAAGATATTTTCTATTTCATACTGTATTTTATTTCTTATCCTTGGATGCGTAAAGCTATTAAGTTTAATTAACTTTTCACTATCATTAAACACAATATTTCCCAAAGCTTTTCTATTTAAAGTATTATCATCATTCTTTATGCCATCTCCAAAATAATCAAATACTTCTTTTAAAAGATCTTTATCCTCAAATATTTTCCTAGATATTATGTCAGCATCAACAACGTCTATGCCCTTTTCTTGAAATATTTTAGTTACGCTACTTTTACCACACCCAATATTGCCTGTAAGCCCCAAAACCAACATTAATCCACCTACTTTGTTTCATACCAAGAGCTACCTTCATTTAAATCAACATCTAAATGTACATCCATAGCAACAGCATTTTCCATTTCTTCTTTTACAATTTTCTTAACTAAATCAACTTCTTCACTAACAGTTTCTACAATCAGTTCATCGTGTACTTGAAGTATTAGCTTAGATTTCAGACCTTGTTCTTCAAGTTTTTTGTAAACATTGACCATAGCTATCTTAATTATATCTGCTGCACTACCTTGTATAGGAGCATTCATGGCAAATCTTTTTCCTCTATTTCTTTCCATAAAATTACTTGATTTAATTTCTGGAATATATCGTCTTCTATTTAACAGTGTTATTACATAGCCATCTTCACTTGCTTTTTCAATGGTATTATCCATAAACTCTTTAATCTTATGATACTTAGCTAAATAATTTTCTATATATTCTTTTGCTTGTTTAATTGGTATATGTAAATCTTCCGATAATGCAAAATCACTTATTCCGTATACTATTCCAAAGTTAACTGCCTTTGCTGCGCTTCTAATTTCACTAGTTACTTCTTCCATTGGTACGTTAAATACTTGTGATGCAGTTTTTGTATGTATATCTTCATCATGATTAAATGCATCTATCATATTTTCATCTTGACTCATATGCGCAAGAACTCTCAATTCAACTTGTGAGTAATCCGCGTCTACTAATCTACATCCATTATCTGCTATAAAGACTTTTCTAATGTTTCTTCCTATCTCCATCCTAACTGGTATATTTTGCAGATTCGGATCTGTTGAAGATATCCTTCCTGTTGTAGTAATAGTTTGATTAAATGATGAATGTATTCTATTACTTATAGGATTAATTATAGCTAATAGACCTTCTACATATGTTGAATTAAGCTTTACTATTTGTCTATATTCAGTTATTTTTTCAACTATCGGATGATTATCTTTTAGCTTATCTAATACCTCTGCATTAGTTGAATACCCAGTTTTAGTCTTTTTAATTACTGGTAACTGTAATTTTTCAAACAATATTACCCCAAGTTGCTTTGGAGAATTAATGTTAAACACTTCTCCTGCTAACTCAAATATCTCTTTCTCTAGATTACTAATGATTTCTTTAAATTCTAATCCCAGTTCATTTAATTTTTCCTTATCAACTTTAATACCCTCAAATTCCATTGATCCTAATACTTCTACTAAGGGCATTTCTACATGATAAAATAAGCCATCCATGTTCATTTCTATAAGGCTTTTTTCCATTATAGGCAATACACCTTTTACAGTATTAATTATTTTGCCTATGTGATTTGATAATTCATCAAAGTCTAAATCTTCAAATCCTTTAGCTTTAACACCTTTACCTAATAACTCTTCATTAGTCTTTACCTTTTTAGTAAGATATTTCATTGCGATTGCACTGCATTCATATGAAGTCGATGAAGTTGAATCTATTAAGTACTCAGCTATAGTAATATCAAAGTTCATATTGTCTAACAGTATTCCATAACTTCTTAGTGCTAAATAATCATCTTTTAGATTATATCCATATTTTTTAATTTCACTACTTGAAAGTATCTCCTCAATTCTATGTAATCCTTCTTCCTTAATATAGTATATGTTTTCTCCGTCTAAGCTTATGAACATGTACAATATGTTTTTCTCTAGCATATTACCTTTCTTTTTCACAGTCTTTAATATTATACTCTTCTGAGATTTTGCTTCTAAAATAAACTTATCAAAGTCTTCAAGCTCTTTTATATTTAGAGGTTGATTAGTTTCTTTGATTTCTTCTCCACCCTCTAATTCAACTAATCTTGATACTAAACTATTAAATCCAAAATATCTAAATAATCCTAATACATCATCTTTATTGTAATCTCCAAAAACTAGCTCATCTAGATTTGTATCAATTGGCACATCTCTAATTATTGTTGCCAATCTTTTACTCATAGTAGCCAGTTCACTATTTTCTTGGATTTTTGTCTTTACACTGCCTTTTAATTTATCTACATTCTCTATTAAATTTTCTATATTAGAATATTCCTTAATAAGCTTTATCCCTGTTTTTTCCCCAATCCCAGGAACTCCAGGTATATTATCAGACTTATCACCCATAAGGCCTTTTAAGTCTATAAATTGAGTAGGTGTCATCTCATATTTTTCTAAAACAGAATCGTAATTATATTCTTCTACTTCTCCAATCCCCTTTTTAGTTATTAAAGTTGTTGTATTATTCGATGCTAGTTGTATAGCATCTTTATCTCCAGTAACTATGTATACTTTGTACCCATCTTCTTCAGCTTTTTTTGAAACTGTACCTATAATATCATCAGCTTCATATCCATCCATTTCTAATCTATGTATATTAAATTTATCAAGTAATTGCTTTAAAGGTTCAAACTGTTCTCTAAGTTCATCAGGCATTTTTTTTCTTCCTGCTTTATACTCTTTATACTCAATGTGTCTAAAAGTAGGTGCTTTTCTATCAAATGCAACACTAATATGGGTCGGCTTATATGTGTCTATAATCTTAAAAAGCATAGTAGTGAATCCATATATAGCGTTTGTTTTTAATCCTTCTTTGTTATTCATCTCTGGTAAAGCATAAAATGCTCTATTTATTATTGAGTTTCCATCTATTATAACTAATCTCTTATCCAAATTTATCACTCCTAAGGTCTTTCATTTTTTTGTATATAGTTATTATATACCAATATCCTATTATTTAATATTACCACAATATGAAAAGTATATTAACATAAATATATTGCAAACGATATACTATATTGTTATAATGATAGTATATTATTTATGCCGGATTGCTGGAATCGGCAGACGGGGCGGACTCAAAATCCGTTGATAGTGATATCGTGTGGGTTCAAGTCCCACATCCGGCACCAATAAATTAAGAGTTTGAGTTACTACTCAAACTCTTATTATTATTTATGACACAAAAAGGGGTATGAAAAACAATTTTTCATACCCCTTTTTAATTAATCTGCTTTTTTAGCCTTATGGTATTGTTTTTGTGCTTTAGTTTTATTAGTTCCTGAATCTTTAGCTCCTATTTTTTGTCCATCTACTATTCCTATTTCTGAACCATGCTCAAAATGTATTTTTCTCATTTCTGCATTAGATTTTGGTCTATCTTTTTCCCTGTTTTTATTATTCTTCATGTAAAGGCCTCCTGTCATAGTTATGCATATAACTATTTTTAATTTGTCCAGTATAGCCACTTACTATTCTATAATATTTTAAAATTAAGATTTGTTATTTTTTATGAAGTCTACTGTATATACCATTTTTATTTATTAACTCTTCATGACTTCCTCTTTCTTCTATGCCTTTATCTGTAAGAACTATTATTTCATCTGCATTTTTTATTGTACTTAATCTATGTGCAACAACTAAGTTTGTTCTGTCCTTACTTAATTCTTCTAGCGAGGCTTGTATTTCTCTTTCAGTTACATTATCTAATGCTGATGTTGCTTCATCTAAAATAATTATTGGTGGATTTTTTAAGAATATTCTAGCTATAGAAACCCTTTGTTTTTGACCACCAGATAACTTAACACCACGTTCTCCAATATAAGTATCATATCCATCTGGAAGTGTTTCTATAAAATCATGTATTCTTGCTTTTTTAGCCGCAGATACTATGTCTTCATCACTTGCCTTCGGATTACCACATAGTATGTTTTCTTTTATCGTTCCCGTAAATAAGAATACATCTTGTTGAACTATACCAATATTTTTTCTAAGTGACTTTAAACTAATATCTCTTACACTTTTTCCATCGATTTTAATATCACCTTGTTCATAGTCATAAAACCTTGGTATAAGGCTACATAATGTAGTTTTACCTCCACCTGATGGACCAACTAAAGCTATTGTTTTCCCGGCATCTATTGATAAACTAATATTATTTAAAACTTCAGTTTCATCTTCATAGACAAAAGATACATTTTCTATATCAATATTACCTTTAACATCTTTTAACTCTATTGGGTTATTATTTTCTTTTTCAGATTCCTCATTTACTATTTCTCTAAATCTTTCAAACCCTGTCATACCACTTTGATATTGTTCTGTAAAGTTTATAAGTTTTTTAATTGGTTCAATAAACATTTTTACATATAATATATACGCTGTATAATCACCTAAAGTTATTTTCCCTGTGAATGTATAGTATCCTCCTGCTACTAGTGCAAGTAGCTCTAGAACATCCATAAATAAGTTCATCCCTGAAAAATATTGAGCCATAACTTTATATGCACCTTCTCTTGCATATCTAAATACGTTATTGCTCTTCTTAAACTTTTCTAATTCTTCTCTTTCAGTACAGAAAGATTTTGTTACCCTCATACCAGCAATACTATTCTCTAAAGTGGCATTTACATCACCTGTTTTTATCCTAGTTTCCATAAACGCATTTTGCATTTTTTTTCTTTGAGATATAGCAAACCATATTACAAAAGGTAATACCGCAAATATTATTAAGGTAAGTTTGACGTCTATTCCTAGTAATATAAAGAATGAACCACCTAACATTATTAATGAAATAAATAGATCCTCAGGACCATGGTGAGCTAACTCTGATATTTCCATTAAATCATTTATTATTCTAGACATAATTATACCGGTCTTATTATTATCAAAATATGAGTTCGGAAGCTTTTGCAAATGAGTGAATACATATCCTCTCATATCAGCTTGCATTCTAACTCCAACAACATGCCCCCAATACTGCATAAAATAATTTAATCCTGCTTTTAAAATAAATATTGCTACAAGTGTAATCCCAAATATTATTAACATCCTTAGATCTTTATTTGGAACTACCTCATCCATAATATTTCTAGTTATCATCGGATAAACTAAATTACAAAGCGCAAATAAAAAAGCCGCTAGTAAATCTAGAATAAACAGTTTTTTATATGGCTTATAATATTTTATAAATTCTTTTATCACTACGCTTACTCCCTTCCATTTTTTACATATCTATTATTATATCATAATAAATTGTTTGATTATTATGAACAATACCATTATTAAGACTATATTTTAAACAATAAATAAAAAGGTTATAAATAGCTTATATGTATAAACTATTTATAACCTTTTTAAAACTATTTAATCAGTTTTTCTTTTATAGTATTAATAATTTGATTTTCATCTACTATTTTTATATCTTTGATAACATTATCCGATTCATATATAGTTAAAATATTATGTGTATCATCACTTTTATCATCTAAAATGAATCCCATAACCATACTTTCTCTATATTTATCGTATACTTCAAAATTTGATAACTCAAGGTTTACAATATCATTTAATTCATCTAATTTTAACCCAATATATTTGTTAAAATCATTGCCTTGTACTGTATTTAATTGAATAGCAAGATTATCATCGTACATATCTACAATTAAATCAATATTATTTCTTATCTGCTCAGCTTTTATGTCATATTTAGAAAACTCATATGTTTGTACTTCTATGACATTGTTATTATGTAGTTCAATATATAAAGCACTATTAGCCAATTCATTATTTGAGGAATATTTAGGATAAACCATTCTTAAATCAGTAGCTACTCTTATATCATCTAAACTATCAATACTATTTTCATCTAATTCTTTAGTATCAACATAATAAGTCGTACAATATGGTATTCCCATATTTTGTATTATATAATCATAATCCTTATTCATAATTTCATTGACATCATTTTGTACTTTTGTCATTGTTTTTTGTTGAGTAGCTTTATCAGCGACTGGTTCAATAGCATCATCACTATTAATATTGCAACCAATAACAAACATACTTAAAGCTATTAAACAAAGAACTTTGTTCTTAAGGTTCATACATCAGTCCCCCTTTCATAAAATTTATTAAATATATCTTAATAAGTCTGGACTATTGTACCATCAAAATAATATGCTCCTTATTAAATTATATAGCAAATCCCATACTTTAATAACACATATACATTATCTGTAATTTTTTTGTAAATACAAAACCTTTTTCATGATATATATTTACGGTTTTAATATATTATACCAAATATTTACTAAATAATCAAAATACCAACTTAGTTTTTATATTTTTTATAAAAAAGTATTTATTTTATGGTTTTTAGACATATATGTTATAATATAATTAGAAAACTTAAGGGGGATATACTAATGGATTTTAAACAACTAGAAGTATTCGTATCAGTAGTTAAGCATCAAAGTTTTTCTAAAGCTGCTAGAGAACTTTTTTTAACTCAACCTACTGTGAGTGCTCATATTCAAAATCTCGAGAAAGAACTAGGAAGTATTCTTGTAAATAGAAGTAATAAAAGTATTACATTGACTAAATCAGGAGAAATACTTTACGAACATGCAATTGGTATACTTAACAACTGTAAGAGAGCCATATATGATATAAAGGAGTACTCGGGCAAAATAGAAGGTATGATAGATATAGCGTGTAGTTCCATACCAGAAA